>JAHBWF010000186.1 GCA_019637105.1 Labilithrix sp. | reverse complement strand
CTCGCCGGACGCGGCGAGCTCGGGCCGCGTCGTGCGAGCGTGGATGGCCGCGAGGAAGTCGGCGCGCGCCGGGCAGCCGGGCGGCGCCTCGTACGCGAGGTGGAAGCGCGTGCCTCCGGCGTCCTCCGCGGCGCGGGCGTCGAGGGCCGTCCCGGCGAGGATCGACGCCACGCCCGCCACGCCGCAGATGTGCCGCGCCCACGCTCCCAACTCCGCCAAGATACGTGAATTTCAGCCGATCGGCGCGGATCTGCCGCGGCGCGTCGCCCTGCGCGAGCCGCGCTCTCCGCCCGCGGCGCCGCCGGCTGCCGCGCGGGAGGAGCGCACCGCTCACGCCTTCGTCCAGGCCTCGCTCTTCTCCCAGAGCTCCCTGGCGAGGGCCTCGTCGTTCGCGAGGCGGCTGCCGCGCTTCTCGGTGCAGTCGTCGTCGTAGTAGCGGCCGTCGTGCTCGGCGACGGCGGACGAGGTCGCGCAGTAGATCGAGCTGGCGGCGCCCTCCTCGTTCGACTTCATGAACAGCTTGACGAGGGGCCGGACGAGGCCCGGCACGGAGCGCCACAGGTCGGACGCGATGACGCCGGGGTGGACCGCGTAGCTGGTCACGCCCTCGCCCGCGCGTCCGCGGGCGAGCTCCTTCGTGAACAGCACGTTGCACAGCTTGCTGTCCGCGTACTCCGGCCAGCCGGTCGCGCTCCGGGTCCGCGCGCGGAGGGCGTCGAACGGGACGCCGCGCGAGCGGTAGTGCGCCTTGCTCGCGACGTTCACGATTCGCGCCGGCGCGGACTCGCGGAGGCGCGGCAAGAGGAGCGTCGTGAAGAGGAAGTGCCCGAGGTGGTTCGTGCCGAACGCCGTCTCGAAGCCGTCCTTGGTGGTCCCGCGGACACCGGCGACGCCCGCGTTGTTGACGAGGACGTGGATCGGATCTCCGCGATCGAGGAGCGTCTGCGCGGCGGCGCGCACGGACGCGAGGTCGCCGAGGTCGAGCGGCAGGTGCTCCGCGCGCCCGCCGGCCGCCGCGATGGCGTCGAGCACCGGGCGCGTCCGCTCCTCCGATCGGCAGGCGAGGATCACCTTCGCCCCGCGCTTCGCGAGCGTCTCCGCGGTGACGCGGCCGATGCCGGTGTTGGCGCCGGTGATGACGACGTTGCGGCCCTCGAGGCTCGTATCGGCGGTGCTCATCGAGCACCGTTCTACACCGCGTCGCGGAGCCGTGTCCGGCGTCTTTTCGGCCGCCCGCGCGCTGCTCCTCCGGGCGCCGATCTCGACGCCGTCGATCCGCCGGAGGGGCTGCCCCGCCGGAGGCGGCTGGTCCTCGCCCCGCCGGGCGCCGATCTCGACGCCGCCCACCGGCGCTGATATCGCGAAGGACCATGCGTCGCGCGCTCGCGATCACGCTCGCGCTCTTCGCGCTCGTCTTCGGCGTCGCGCTGGTTCGGTACTCACCGCCCGCGCCCGCGTCCGCCGACGCGCCCCGCGAGCGCTTCTCCGCGACGCGCGCGCGCGCGGCGCAAGAGCGCCTCGTCGGCGACGGCGCGACCCGCTCCGTAGGCACGCCCGGCAACGCGCGCGGGCGCGCCGTCATCGCCGGCGAGCTCGAGGAGCTCGGGTGGACGGTGGAGACGCAGCGCGCTCCCGCGTGCACCCACCACGGGACCTGCGCGCCGGTCGTGAACGTCGTCGCCCAGCTCCCCGGGCGAGAGCCCGGCCTCCCGGGCGTGCTCCTGACCGCGCACTACGACTCCGTGCCCGTGAGCCCGGGCGCGAGCGACGACGGCCTCGGCGTGGCGGCGCTCCTCGAGGCGGCGCGGGCGCTCGCCGAGGGCCCGCGCCCGCGCCGGACGATCGTCGTCGTCTTGACGGACGGGGAGGAGGCCGGCCTCCTCGGCGCCGACGCGTTCGTGCGCGGGCACCCGCTCGCGGGCAAGGTGCGCGCGACCGTCAACGTCGACGCGCGCGGGAGCCACGGGCCCTCGCAGATGTTCGAGACGAGCCGCGGGAACGCCTGGATCGTCGCGCTGGTGGCGGAGCACGTCGAGCGCCCGATCACGACCTCGCTCTTCTACGAGGTCTACAAGCGGATGCCGAACGACACGGACTTCAGCGTCACCAAGACGATCGCGTCCGGCGTGAACTTCGCGAACGTCGCGGGCATCGAGCACTACCACACCCCGCGCGACGCGCTCGCGAGCTCGAGCCCGGGGACGCTGCAGCACCACGGCGACAACGCGCTCGCGATGGCGCGGGCGTTCGCGGAGGCCGATCTCGCGCCCGGCGTGGAGGCGCAGGGCGACGCGGTGTGGTTCGACGTGCTCGCGCTCGGCGTCGTGCGATGGCCCGAACGCTGGTCGACGCTGCTCGCCCTCGTCGCGCTCGCGCTCGTCGTCGGTCACGCGATCCGCGCGCGCGCCTGGGATCGGGGGCTCTCGGTGTTCTCCGCCGCGCTCGCTCCGGGGCTCGTCGCGGCGCTCCTCGCGGGCCTCGCGCTCGAGGCGGGCGGCGCGCTCCCCGCGTTCTGGATCGCCCACCCGCGCGCGGCGCTCTCGGCCATCCAATGGAGCGCGGCCGCGGCCGCGCTGGGCGTCCTCCTCGCCGTGGCGCGCCGCGCGTCCCCGCGCGCCCTCTGGGCGGGGACGTGGATCGGGTGGGGCGCGCTCGGCGTGATCGCCGCGCGGCTCGCGCCCGGGATGAGCTACCTCTTCGTCGTCCCGACGCTGGTCGCCGCGCTCGCGGGCTCGCTCCCGTTCGCGGTCGCGTGCGTCGCGCCGGCGGTCTCCGCGGCGACGCTCGTCCTCGCGGTGGCGATCGGCCTCTACGAGGCGCTCGGGTTCGCCGTCGCGCCGCTCGCCGCGCTGCCGACGCTCCTCCTCGCGACGACGCTCGCGCCGATGCTGCCCGGCGCGCCCGACGCCCTCCAGCGGCGTCTGACGCCCGGGCTCGCGACGCTCGCGCTCGGCGCGGCGGTGATCGCGCTGGTCGTCCCGAAGTTCACGGCCGACGTCCCGCAGCGCGCGAACGTCGTCTTCCGCCAGGACGACGACCGGACGCGCGTCTTCGTCGACACGACCTGGGGGCCGTCCAGGTGGGGATCGGCGCCGGCGCCGATGCTCGACGCGATCGGCGGATCGGCCGGGAAGGACCCCGCGCTCCCGTGGACGTCGCCGGCGGACTTCGCGGAGGTCCCACGGCTCGACGTGCAGGCGCCGGTCGTGGAGGTGCTCGCCGTGGACGACGCCGGCGGGCGCCACCACGTGCGGGCGCGGCTCCGCTCCCTGCGCGGCGCCGACACGCTCGCGATCGTGCTCCCCGCGGGCCGCCCCGTCGAGGTGAAGGTCGAGGGACGCTTCGCCGCTCCGCGTGCGATCCCGGGCGGTTCGTTGGTCGGGCTCTTCGCCGTGCCGCCCGAGGGCGTGCTCGTCGAGCTCGACTCGCCGTCGTCCGGGCCGATCGCCTTCACGCTCGTGGATCGCACGTCCGGCGTCCCGAAGGAGACCAAGGCGGCGGCGGCGGTCGCCGCCCGTCCGGCGACCGCGACCCCCTTCCAGGACGGCGACGTCACGGTGGTCACCACGGCGCAGTCGCGTTGACGCGCCGTCGCGCTAACCTTCCGGCTGCAGCTGAGCTAGCCTCGTGGGGAGGAGGTCCCTGATGCTTAAGAAGAGCTTCTCGCTCGCCGTCGTGGTCGCGCTCTCGGGTTCGCTGGTGTGGGTCGGCTGCTCGAGCGACGACTCGTCCGCGACGGAGCCCGGCGCCGACGCGGGGAACACCGACACGACCGACGCGGGCGCCCAGGACTCCGGCGGCGGCGATCCGGTCGACACGGGCGCCCCCGAGGACGAGACCCCGCCGCCGACGGTCGACGTCACGTACGGCACCTGCCCCGCCTTCGCGAAGTGCGGCGGCGACATCGCCGGCTCGTGGAAGGTGAGCGGCGGCTGCGTCAGCAGCGACGCGTTCGCCGAAGCCAAGGCGCAGTGCCCGGCCTTCCAGGAGAGCGACGTCGTCATCAAGGCGAGCGGCACGGTCGTCGCGACGGCGACCAACGTGAAGCGCAAGACGAGCGTGAGCCTCACGGCGAAGCTCGCGATCCCGAAATCGTGCACCGTGGTCACCGACTGCGGTCTCATCGCGACCGGCTTGAAGACCGGCGCCGTCCCCGGCGCGCCCAAGTTCGAGACCGCGAACTGCACCGACGCGGGCGCGATCTGCAACTGCGACGTCGCCGGGACGCTCGACGAGACGACCGACGACGCCTACACGTCCGCGGACGGCGTCGTGACGACGACGGATCCGACGCGGACGTTCGAGTACTGCGTCGACGGCGACAAGACGACGTACACCGAGACGACGGCGCCGAGCGCGAACTCGTTCTCGCTCCCGATCTTCGTCGAGATCACGAAGTAGCGGCTCCGACCACCCGCGACGCTGGCGCGCCGTCGACGGCGAGGAGGGATCCGTGAAGGAAGCTCGCCTCGTCGCTCGTCCCATGGATACGAAGGGGCGAGGTCTGCGCTCCAGCGTCGGTCGCCGTGCGCGCTCTCCGCCGTCGAGCCCTCGACGTCCGCGCAGGGAGCGCGCGCGCCGCGTCGGGCCCGACACGACGTCGGCCTCGTGCCGTTCGTCACCCGGAGAGCACCGCTCGTCGATCGCGAGGACGCGCGCGCTCACTTCACGGGCTCGGCGCGGACTTCACCGGTAGACTGCCCCGATGGGGACGCGATACTCGGCAGGGGCGGCGCTGCGGACCGTCGCGACCCTTCACCTTCTCTTCGGAGCGGCGCTCGGGCTCGGCGCGGGGTGCAGCGGCGAGCCGCGCGACGAGGGCGCGGCGCCCGGGCCCGACGTTCGAGAGGACGGCGGCGTGGACGTCGCCGCACGGCAGGTCGTCGGCCTCGGCCGGGGGGCGCGGACGGACGCGGACGCCCCGACCGCGCCGGTCGTCGTGCACCACGACGTCCCGTGCGGATCGAACGAGACGTACTGGCCGGAGGAGGAGCACGAGATCTACTGGCACGTCCAGTGCGCGAGCCCCTTGACGAAGCCTCCCGCGCTGCCCGCCGGCGCGACGTTCGACCTCGCGTCGGGCACGATCGCCTGGAGCCCCGCCCTCGATCAGGCGGGGCCGTTCGAGATCGTCATCACCGACGCCGACGGCGGCGCGACGCGCATCTCGGGCACCGTGCTCGATCGCTTCGACGCCCCGGGCAACGAGCCTCTCGTCGATCCGGCGAGCTACCTCGAGGAGCACGGCCTCCCCGTCATCCATCTCACGTGGCACTCCGACGAGCCGATGTACTGCAAGGACGCGGTCCCGCGCGATCCGGTGCCGGCGGACATCCTCGTCGGCGGCGTCGCGCACCCCGGGGCCGAGCTCCGGTGCCGCGGCTCGACGTCGCTCGCCTTCCCGAAGAAGAGCTTCACCCTGAGGTTCACCAGCGCCGCGCCGTTTCACGCGCCCCCGAGCCTCGCGGCGTTCGAGGGGCGGCGCCGCCTCGTGCTCACGCAGACGTTCGACGACGCGTCCCACGTTCGGACGCGCTTGGGCTTCGAGCTCTGGAACCGCCTCGATCCGCTCAACATCCGCATCGATCACGCGAGCGTCGTCGTCTTCGTCGACGGCGAGTACCAGGGCCTCTACCAGCTCACCGACAACGTCGGCGATCACCTGATGGCGGCGCGGGGGCTCGACAAGGACGGCAACATCTTCAAGTCGGTCAGCCACGCCGGGAACTACAGGGCCACGACCAACGGCGGGGCCGTGAAGCCCGACCTGACCGTCGGGTACGAGAAGAGCGACGGCGAGCCGGAGGACGACTTCTCGGACCTGACGACCCTGCTGACCTGGGTGACGAGCTCGTCGAACGACGAGCTCGAGGCGTCGATCGATTCGGTGCTGCGCACCGAGGACTTCCTCGACTGGTACGTCCTCATGACGTCGCTCGTCGCGTACGACAATTTCGCGAAGAACTCGAACGTCTACATCGACTCGGACGGCCCGGACCGGCGCTTCCGCTACATCCCCTGGGACCTGAACGCGACCTTCGGCCAGTCCTGGAACATGCAGAGGATCGTGCCGCTGGCGCTCGGGAAGGACTCGCCCTCGCCGCCGGCGGCCAACGGCATCTGGCAGCGCATCACCGAGAGCCCGACCCTCCTCGCGCGCCTCCACGCGCGCTTCGCCGCCGCGCTCTCGGGCCCGATGAGCCTCGGCGAGACGCTCGCGCTCTTCGACCAGACGAGCGAGGAGGTCCGCGCCTCCGCGCTGCGCGACGATCGAAAGTGGGACGCGGTCCGTCAGGCCTATCCGGGGTGGCCGCTGCTCCCGGCGGTGACGACCTTCGACGCGGAGCGGGCCTACGTGCGCGCCTGGATCGAGGAGCGGTGGCTCTACCTGACCTCGCTCTACGTGACCCCCTGAGCCGCCCTCGCGGGCCGTCGGCCGGAGCCGATCGACCTCGGCGGCGGCCACGCGGCTCCTCGCGCCCTCTCCGTCGTCGGAGCGCTGGCGCTCCGGCGAGAGGTTGGGCATCCTCGTCGGCAGAGGCATGAAGACGCTCGCTCAGGCGATCGACGAACACGCGCGCACGCGACCCGACGCGGCGGCGCTCGTGCGCGCGGAGACCGGTGAGGCGCTCGGCTACGCGGAGCTGGCGCGCCGCGCCGCGCGGCTCGCCGGGACGCTGGCGTCCCGTCACGGCGTCGGCCGCGGAGATCGCGTCGCGGTCCTCGCGCTCAACGACGTCGCCACGTTCGAGCTGCTCGTCGCGTGCTCGCGGCTCGGCGCCGCGCTCGCGCCGCTCAACGTCCGGCTCGCGGACCGGGAGCTCGCGCGCGTGCTCGAGCGCTGCGAGCCGCGGGTGCTCTTCGTCGACGAGGCGCACGGCGCGCGCGCGGCGGAGGCGGGCGTCCCGCGTCGCTCCCTCGACGAGGTCGCGCGGATCGATCCGGAGGCCGGCGAAGTCGGCGTCGCCGGCGCGCTCGACGACGCGCTCGTCGTCCTCTACACGTCGGGGACGACCGGGCAGCCGAAGGGCGCGCTCCTCACGCAGCGAGGCGTCGCGGCCAACGCGGAGAGCACGCGCCGCGCGTGGGCGCTGACGGCGCGCGACGTGGCGCTCGTCGACGCGCCGCTGTTCCACACCGGCGGGCTCAACGTGCTCGCCACGCCGCTCTTCTACGCCGGCGGCGCCGTCGTCGTCGCGCCGCGGTTCGACGCGGCCCGGTCGTCGGAGCTCCTCGTCCGACACCGCTGCACCGTGGTCTTCGGCGTGCCGACGATGCTCGAGCGCCTGCTCGCGTCCGGCACCGTCGACGCCGCCGCGGCGCGCCTCTACGTGACCGGCGGCGCGCCGTGCCCGCGGACGTTGCTCGACGCGTTCGCGGCCAAGGGCGCCCCGCTCGTGCAGGGGTTCGGCATGACCGAGTGCGGACCGAACTGCTTCCGTCCGCTCGAGGGAGCGGCTCCCGGCTCGGTCGGCGCGCCGACCTACGATCTCGAGGCGCGTTTGGTCGACGACCGCGGCCTCGACGTCGCGGAGGGGGACGCGGGGGAGCTCCTCCTCCGCGGCCCGCACGTCTTCGCGGGCTACTTCCGCGACGAGGCCGCGACGAAGGCCGCCCTCGACGACGACGGCTGGCTCCACACCGGCGACGTCCTCCGCGCGACGCCGGAGGGATGGTTCGTCGCGGGCCGGAAGAAGGAGATGTTCATCTCCGGCGGCGAGAACGTCTACCCGGCGGAGGTCGAGACCGCCTTGATGGCCCACGCCGGCGTGGCGGAGGCCGCCGTCGTGAGCGTCCCCGATCCGAGGTGGGGCGAGGCCGGCGTCGCGTTCGTCCTCGCCCGCGACGCGGAGCGCCCGCCGGCGGCCGACGAGCTCCGCGCCTTCTTGCGCGAGCGGATCGCCGCGTACAAGGTCCCGCGCGTCGTCCACGTCGAGCGCGAGCTCCCGCGGACGGCGAGCAACAAGATCGACAAGCGCGCGCTGGCGACCCGCGCGCGCGCGCCGGCGTGATCGCCGAGGGCGAGGCCGGCGCGGAGCCGTCCGTGGCGCGCGCGGTCAGGGCGCGCCGCGGACGAGCGTGACCGCGACCGCGACGACGCCGAGCGCGAGCAGCAGCGTCACGCGGCCCATCCACGAGGCCACGCGGCGCAGCCGTTCGCGCTCCTCCGCGGGGGCGTCCTCCTCCGCGAGCCGCGTCGCCTTCGGGCCGACGTAGAAGTCGTGGGCGGCGCTCGACGCGAGGATGAGGGCCACGAGGACGAGCTTGCCGCCGAGCGCGTGGCCCCACGTCCCCGCGAACGCCTCACCCGTCAAGAGCTGGCCGAGGGTGAAGCCGCGGTGGAGGACGTTGAACGTGCCCGTCACCACGAGCGTGACGAGGGCGATCCAGCCGACCGTCCGGAACCGCACCGCCAGCAGGTGGAAGAGCTCCATCGCGCGCGCGCGCGTCGCCGGCCGCCGGAGGAGCGGGACGAGGACGGTGACCAAGAACAGCATCCCGCCGATCCACGTCATGGCCGCGACGATGTGGAGCCAGACCGAGACGAGGTAGAGCACGTGCATGTCGGTTCGTCCGCGGCGGCGCTCGCGTCGCCGCGCCCGGTGAGCCGGCCGCGCTTCGTCGGCGGTCGACGTCCGCGCGCGACCGTCGTGGTGACGCCGCGGCTCCGCGCGCACCGTGGAGCAGCCGGCGTGCCACGGCCGCTGGCCCCGCCGGCGTCGCTGCCCGGGCGACGGCCCGAGACGCTCGTGGCCTCGCGCGCCGGACCGGCCGCGCCGGCGACGCAAGACGCGCGCGCGCGCGCAGCTCTTGCGCGTCCGCGCAGGCGCCTCGCTGCGGAGGAGCCCTGCCCCACGCCTGGATCGGCGGCGCCCCCGGCTGGCACGTCCTTTGTGTGAGGCTCGCGCATGGCGACCATCGTCGCGCCGTCCGCGCCGGCCGGAGAGGTCGAGCGGCTCATGACGCAGGACCACGCCCGGCTCGAGGGGCTCCTGCGCGCGGCGCAGCGGAGCGACGGGACGATCGACGGCGCGGCGTACGCGCTCTTCCGCGGCGGTCTCCTCCGGCACATCGCGATGGAAGAGAAGGTCCTTTTGCCCTTCGCGCGCGAAAAGCAGGGCGCGCCGCTCGCGGTGGCGGCAGAGCTCCGCGCCGATCACGGCGAGATCGCGAAGCTGCTCGTCCGGTCTCCGAGCGCGGCGATCGTCGCTGCGCTCGAGGCGATCCTCGGGAGGCACAACCAGATCGAAGAAGGCCCCGGCGGTCTCTACGCCACGTGCGACGCGCTCGCGGGCGCCGAGGCCGCGCGGCTCGTCGAGCGCCTCCGGGCTCAGCCCGAGGTGCCGCAGGCGAAGTACTACGACGGGCCGCTCCACCGGCGGGGCACGTAGGCCGTGGCCGGGCCGCTCCCGCTGCACGGGCTCCCCTCGGCGAGCGCGCTCACCCGGCCGAGGCCGGCGCCGCCCTCCGGCGCGCGCTTCGCGCTCTTCGCCAAGGGCTTCCGTCCGTTCTTCTTCCTCGCGGCGCTCTCGGCGGCGGCGCTCGTGCCGCTCTGGCTGCTCGTCCTCGCGGGGATCGTCCGACCCGCGAGCCACTTCGATCCGGCGACGTGGCACGCGCACGAGATGATCTTCGGCTTCACGACGGCGGTCGTCGCGGGGTTCTTGCTGACCGCCGTCGGGAACTGGACGCAGCGCGAGACCGCGACGGGTCTTTTGCTCGGCTCCCTCTGCGCGCTCTGGGCGCTCGGGCGCGCGGCGATGAGCACGTCCGTCCTGCCCCCGGGCGTGGTCGCGGTCGTGGACCTGTCCTTCTTGCCCGCGCTGGCGATCGTCCTCGCGCGCCCGCTGCTCGCCGCGAACAACCGCCGGAACTTCGTGATGCTCGGCCTGCTCGGCGCGCTCTTCGCGGCCAACGCGATGACCCACGCCGGCGCGCTCGGGAGCGCCCCCGGCTGGGAGCGGCGCGGCGGCCTCGTCGCGGTCGACGTGATCGTCGTCCTCATGCTGATCATCGCCGGCCGCGTGGTCCCGATGTTCACGCGGAACGCGACCCGGCGGGAGGAGATCCGCTCGATCCCGGCGCTCGACGCGCTCGCCGTCGGCTCGATGGCCGCGCTCGCGGTCGCCGACGTGTTCACGACGCCGCCTCCGCTCGTGGTGGCGGCGCTCTCCGGAGCGGCCGCGGCGTTCGGCGCCGCGCGCGCGGTCACGTGGGGATCGCGGCACACGCTCCGCGTACCGCTCCTCTGGATCTTGCACGTGGGGTACCTCTGGATCCCGATCGGCCTCGCGCTCCGCGCGCTCGGCGCGGCGGCCGGCGGCGTCTACGCCCTGATGGCGACGCACGCGCTCACGGCCGGCGCGATCGGCGCGCTCACGCTCGGGATGATGGCGCGCGTGTCGCTCGGTCACACCGGCCGGCCGCTCGAGGCCCCGCGGCCCGTCGCGTGGGCGTTCGCGATCCTCACGGCGGGCGCGGCCGTGCGCGTGGCCGCGCCGCTCGCGCCGGAGCGCTATTTCCTCGCGCTCGCGCTCGCCGGCGGGCTCTGGGCGGCGGCCTTCGCCGTCTACGCGGTCGCCTACGCCGAGATCCTCGTCTCGCCGCGCGCCGACGGGCGCCCGGGCTGACCGCGGCGCCGGACGACGCGGACCGGCAGGCCGCGGCTCGCCTCGTGTGCGGGGCCGGGCCGTTCAGCGGTTCCGGCCGCGGCCGCGCAGAAGGCCGTGGGGGCGGCGGTAGACCGAGACGATCGGGACGCCGTCGTGCGTGAGGACGTATTCGGGCGCGGCGGTGCCGTACTCGGTCCAGATGTTGTAGTCGATCTCGTTGATGTGCTGCTCGTGGTGCACGATCGAGATCTCGGCCTCGGCCGGGCTCCCGACGCCGCGGAGCCACGGCGGGGTGCGCTTCTCGTCGATCATCCGCTGCCACGACTGCCAGGCCGTATCCATGATGTAGACGGTGTCGCCGGGCTTCGTGTTCTCGCGGAACCACGGATCGAGGCTCTGCGTGGTGAACCCCCAGAACTGGCGGTTGAGCCCGAGGTCGGCGCCCCCGGCGGTCCCCCCGAAGAACGGGACGTAGGCGGAGAGGCCGAACGGGTGCGAGTGGCGCGTCACGGCGAACGGCGCGAGGAACGTGATCGCGCCGACGAAGGCGAGCGCCCAGCTCCGCTTCGTCGCGTCGAGGGTCGTCTTCTCGCGGAGCAAGGCCTCGATGCGCGTGGCGACGAGGTCGAAGCCGCGCCCGGCGAAGAGCGCGAGCGCGGGGTAGGCCGTGATCCAGTGCTTCGTGCCGCCGAAGATCGGCGTCCGCGGGAGCAAGAACACCGCGAGCGGCACGGAGAGGGAGAGGAAGAGGAGCGTGTCCGTGTGCAGCGGATCCGTCGCCGGCGTCTTCTTCGGCCACGGGAGCGCGCGCTCGAACGTCCGGCCGAACCACCCCGCGAAGCGCGCGGCGAGGACGCGCGCGCGATCGAACGCGCCGATCGCGAACAGGACGAGCGTGACGGTGGGCACCGTCGCCGCGATCATCACCGGCATGTAGCTCTTCGGCGACGGCGGGCCGAAGTACGTCACGCCCAAAAATTCGATGTTGTAGTAGTCGTGATGCAGGTGGAAGTTCACGTACTCCTGAATGCGGGGGAGCGTGTCGTTCCAGAGCCAGGGCCAGAGCGCGAGGAACACCGCCGGCCCGATCGTCGCCATCGCGATCAGCGTCGCGGGGACCGGCAGCCGCGCGGTCTTGGACGTCTCGGCGGCCATCGCGCGGCCGTGGACGAGGACGGCGTGCGGGAGGAAGACGGCCGGCAGCATCCAGGCGTTGTGCTTCGTCTCGAGCGTGAGGCCGTACATCACGCCGGCGGCGAGCGCCCAGCCGAGGCCGCCCTCCTTCTCGGCGCACCAGTACGTGAAGATGCACGTGATCCACATCGCCATGATGGGCACGTCGAAGCACGCGAGGTGCGCGTGGTAGAAGACGTTGGGCATCAGGCCGAGCGCCACGGCCGCGATGATCCCGGCGCGCCGCGAGAACGCGCGCGCGCCGAAGACGTACGTGATGGCGAGCGCGAGGCCCATCGACAGCATCCCGGGGAAGCGGAACGCGGTGCTCTGGTCCTCGAAGATCTTCCACTTCTGCCAGAGGAAATGATGCGAGAGCGCGAAGAGGCTCTTCATCAGCGACGGGTGCTCGTGGTTCGCCGCCCAGATCGGATCGATGACCGTGCGCTCGAACGCCTTGCTCGGCGTCGAGAAGAGGAGCTTGAACCAGCGCTCGTACTCGCCGGACGCCGAGAAGTAGAAGCCCTCGTCGCGTGAGAAGCCGAGGCTCCGCGCCGTCCCGAGCAGCCACGCCACGTAGACGAGCGCGATGCCGACGCCGATGAGGGGGTCGACGTTGCGCTTCGCCCACGCGCTCGCGCGCTGCCCGATCGAGAGGGCGTCCGGCTCGGCGTCGTCGCTCTTCGCCTTCGCGTCGCCGGTCTTCGCCTTCGCGTCGTCGCTCTTCGCGTCTTCGCCCGCCGGCACGACCGGCGGCGCCTTCGGCGTCTCCTTCAGGTTCGGATCCGTCGCCGTCACCTGCGCGTCGGCCACCTTCGCCTTGGCGGCGACCATCGCGGGGTTCAGGCGCTGCGTCTCCTCCGGCGGCTCCGCGTCCTTCGCGTCCGTCGCCTCTCGGTCGACCTTGCTCATCGAGCGGCCTCTCGGCGCGTCGTCGCTTCGAAGCAGAACTGCCGTTGCGACGACGGCGCGATCTCGGCGACGAGGTCGCCCTTCTTCCCCTCGAGCTCCGGCGTGGGCAGCTCGAAGCCCACCCAGCCCGCGCCGACCTTGTGGTGGTGCGTCCCGATCGGACGATCGAACGCCGAGAACGTCACGGCGACCTTGTCCGGCGTGGGCGTCCGCTCGACGAGCCACTGGATGCCCGAGTGCCCGTGGAGGCTCGAGCCGAACGTGACGTTCGAGAACGTCATCCGCAGGCTCGCGCCCGGCATCGGCGTCGCGTAGACGCAGAGGTGAGGGTGGTGGTCGAGCGCGTGGAGCACGGCCACCCCGACGTGGCCGCCCCCGCAGACGAACCGGTCCGCCGGCACGAGCAGGCCTTGCGGCACGATCGTGCTCCCTCCCTGGCTCCCCCCGCGCTGGAAGGCGCAGGGCTGCTCGACGCCGTCCTCGACGCGCGAGACGGTGAGGCGCTCCGGGGTGACGAGATCGAGCACGTCGTCGAGCACCGGCGTCGGCGCGGGGTTCTCGAAGAGCGTCACGGTGACGGCGCCGTGCCTGGTCTCCTTCAGCTTCTTCCAGCCCGCGAGCGTGGCGTCGTGCGCGCCGCGGATGGAGACCTCGAACGCGCGCGGGAAGCGTCGCTCGTCCGAGCGGCCCTCGCGCTTCATCGTCGCCAGATCGCCGAACGTGCGCCGCCCGAGCGGGTCCGCCCAGAAGGGCTCGAACACGATGAGGTCCTCGTTCCGGACCTCGGCCTTCACGGCGTCGCGCGCGGCGGTCCAGTCGGACTCGGGGACGACGTCGCTCGACGTCTGCTTCACGTGCAAGGCGAGCTCGACGACCGCGACGAGCGGCACGGCGCAGAGGAGCCACCCCGCGAGCGCCAGGCGCGATCTCTCTTTCGGTTTCGGCCCGCCGGTCAAAGCGGGGGCAGCTTAGCTCATTACAGGGTGCGCGGAGAGGCGCTCTCGCTCGTCCGCCCGCGCCTCGCCGACCACGGTCCCGCGCGCGGGCCGGCGCCGGCTCAGGTCGGGGGTGACAGGAAACACGGCCTGTACTAGTACGCGGCCGATGGCGAGGACGAGAACGGGTGGTGGCGGCGAGGCCGTGATCGGCCGGTCCACGCGCGTGCGCGGTCGCGTTTCCGGCGACGGCGACCTGCGCCTCGAGGGCACCGTCGAGGGAGACATCTCCCTCCGCGGCGACCTGACGATCGCGGACGGCGCGAGGGCGGCCTCGAACGTCGAGGCGCGGACGGTCACCGTCGGCGGCGAGCTCGACGGCGACGTGCGCGCGCAGGGGGTCGTCCACCTCGAGTCGGGCGCGCGCGTCCGGGGCGACATCCAGGGCGAGTCGGTCGCCATCGACGAGGGCGCCGAGTTCAACGGCCGGCTCATGGCCGAATTCGAGCTCCCGGCGGAGCTCGGCGGCGCGAGCGGCGGACGTCGCCGCTGAGCCGGCGAGCGGGTTAGAAGCGGAGGATTCCATGGCGAGCACGGTCATCGGCGCAGGCATCACCATCGAGGGCGAGGTCACGAGCGACGAGGACGTCGTCGTCCAGGGCACCGTTCGCGGCAAGCTCGTCGCGAAGGACGCCGTGAGCGTCGAGCAGGGCGGCGCGGTCGAGGCGGACATCTCCGGCGGGCCCGTCGCGGTCGCCGGCAGCGTCACCGGAAACATCACCTCGAGCGACCGCGTCGACCTCCAGAACGGCGCCAAGGTCATCGGCAACGTGAAGGCGACGCGCATCACGATCGCGGACGGCGCCCAGTTCAAGGGCAACGTCGACATGGACGTGTGACATGGCAACCTCGACCGTCATCGGCCGGGCGTCGTTCATTCGCGGTCGCGTGAGCGGCGACGGCGATCTCGAGATCGCCGGGCGCGTGGAGGGTGAGGTCGCCGTCAACGGCGACGTCGTCGTCGACACGAGCGGCCTCGTCGCGGCGAACGTCTCGGCGGCGCGCATCGTCGTCCGCGGCGCCGTGAAGGGGGACCTCGTCGCCGAGCAGGTGCTCCTCATCGAGGCGGGCGCGCGCGTCGTCGGCGATCTCCG
>JAHBWF010000185.1 GCA_019637105.1 Labilithrix sp. | reverse complement strand
CGACGACCTCGACGGCGGGCGGCGCGCCCGCCGCGCGCGCGCCGCCCGCCGAGGAGGCCACGATCGAGGTCACCCCCGAGGCGGTCGAGATCGCGGTCACGGTCCAGGGCTCCGCCGGCGAAGCGGACGTCGCCCGCGCGCGCTCGCTCGCGATCGTCGCCGCGGTCGGTCGGCTGGAGCAAGACGTCGCCCCGGACGTCCGCGAAGCGAACGCCGCCGCGGCGCCCAACGCGGGCCCGCTCGGCGTCGACGAGCGCTTCATCCGCGACGTGGGGGCGTTCGCGAGCCCGGAGCGGCTGGCGGCGCGCGTCGACCAGGACGGCGGCGAGCGCCGGCTCTCGACGCGTTACCGCATCTCGCGCGACGGGTGGGATCGCGCCGTCGCCTTCTACGGCGCGCGCCGCGACGCCTTCGGACTGACGCTGACGCGGGCGCTCCCGACGCGGCGCGACGGGCTCGTCGTCGTGGCGCGCGCGGCGGCGGCCGCGATCCCGCGCGGCGCCGTGCTGGTCTCCCTCGACGGCCAGCCCGGCGGGGCGCACGACGGCTTCGAGGTGCTCTCGAACGCGGCTCCGGCCGGCCACGAGGCGGTCTTCGTGGTCGGCGCGGAGTCTCTCACGGTGGAGTTGAACTGACGATCATGGAGTCCAATCCCCCTCCGCCGCCGTCGGCGCCCAGCTCCTCCGGTCGCCCGCGCATCGCCGTGCTCGACGCCAACCGCACCGTCGCGCAGCGCGTCGGGCGCGTCCTGCGCGCCGCCTCCGGGCTGTCGGACGTGATCGTCGAGGCCGATCCGGCGACGCTCCGCGCCTCCCTCGACGACGATCCGATCTTGCTCGCGTGCGACGCGACGGACATCGACGTCGCGATGGACTGGGCGGCGCGGCGCTATCGCTCGATGGCGGTCGTCGCCTGGAGCAGCGGCGACATGGAGCCGCTGCTCGCCGCCGCGCGCGAGAACCCCGGGCTCGTGAGCGTCCTCGGGTGGCCTTCGTTCGCGTCGATGCCGCGCCCGTGGGAGCTCGCGATGGCGACCCGGCGCGTCGTCGACGCCGACGCGCCCTCGCCGCGGCTCGGCGAGCTCTTCCCGTGGGGCTCCGCCCTCGCGCGCTTCCGCCCTCGCTCGAGCGCCGAGCGCGACGCCGCGGTCGCCGAGGTCGGCCGGCTCGCCGAGCGCGCGGGCGCGTCGCCGCGGATCTCGCAGCGCGTCTCCGAGGTCGCGCACGAGATGCTGATGAACGCGATGTACGACGCCCCCGTCGACGAGAGCGGCTACGCTCGGTACGCGCACGACCGGAAGCAGGACCTCGAGCTCGAGGACCACGAGGTCCCGACCTTCCGCCTCGCCTCCGACGGGATCAACGTCGCCCTCCAGGTCGTCGATCCGTTCGGGGGCCTCCGCCGCCGGCACGTGCTCGACGGCATCGCGCGCGGGCGCGCCGTCGCGACGAGCGAGGGCGCCGCGCTCGACACGTCCAACGGCGGCGCCGGCCTCGGGATCTACCGCATCTACAGCCAGAGCACCGTCCTCGTCACGGACGTCGATCCGGGGCGCTTCACGAGCGTGACCGCGTTCTTCGACCTCGACGTGAACCCGCGCGAGGCGCGCACCCTCCCCGTCTCGCTCCACCTCTTCGAGCGGCCGCGGCCGGCCTGACCGGCGCCGCGCCGGCCGAGCCGAAAAATTCCATGCGACCGCGAGCGCGGAGGCGGCTCCTACGAGCGGAGACCTTCCGATGCTCGAACACTCGACCAGCCCGTTCGCCTCGCTCGCCCCCCGCCTCCCCGTCGGTTCGCTCGCCCGCTCCGCGCTGGCGCTGGGCGTCCTCCTCGTCGCGTCGGGGTGCGGCCCCGAGCGGCTCCCGCCGCCGAGCGCGCCCGCGCGGGAGGTGCCGCCCGACCTCGACCTGCCGTCCGAGCCGCCGCCTGCCGGCGCCGGCCGCGTCGTCCTCGACGCGAACGGCGAGCGGGCGAAGGTCGTCGAGATCACCGGCTCGGCGACCGCCGCCGCGGGCAACTACCGCGCCACGATCATCGGGCTCCGGCCGATCTGCACCACGCCGTGCGTCGTCGACCTGCCGTACGGCTCCCACCCGCTCGTCCTCCGCTCGACCACGGACGAGACGCGGATGAGCGAGCTCGAGCTCGACGTCGGGCCGAAGCCGAAGATCGTCCGCCACACCCTCGGCGAGCGCAAGGACGGCGGCGCGGCCCGGGCCGTCGGCAGCACCGTCCTCGTGCTCGGGGCGGTCACGGCGCTGACGGGCGGCCTGCTCTGGGGGCTCGGCGAGCTCGCGTCGAAATCGGGCTCGCCGAGCTCGCTCGTGGGGACCGGCCAGGTCCTGACGGGGATCGGCGCCGCCGGGATCGTCGTGTCGATCCCGCTGCTCGTCATCGGCCGTCCGACCGAGCGGCCCGGCGCGACCACCGAGTGGAGCTTCCCCGGCGCGTCCGATCCGCAGCGGACCCCGGGGATCGCGCCGAACGGCGCGTCGACGACGCGCCTGTGACGCGCGACGCGGCCGTCAGCCGAGCCAGCTCTGGATGCGCTCGGTCACCGAGTCGACGGTGAAGCCGAACTTCTGGCCGAGCACCTTGTCGGGGGCGCTCGCGCCGAAGTGATCGATGCCGATCGAGAGGCCGTCGTCCCCGACCCAGCGGCGCCACGGCAGCGTGACGCCGGCCTCGATCGAGACGCGGCGCGAGCCCGGCGGGATGACCGCCTCGCGGTAGGCCGCGTCCTCCTTCTCGAAGACCTCGAGGCACGGCGCGCTGACGACGCGCGCCTTCTTGCCGGCCTTCTCGAGCCGCTCGCGCGCGCCCACCGCGAGCTGGACCTCGCTGCCCGTGGCGATGATGACGACGTCGGGCGCGCCGCCGGTCGCCTCCTGCGCCACGTACGCGCCGCGGAGCGCGTTCCTCGGATCCCAGCCCTCGTCGCGCTTCAACGCCGGCACCTTCTGGCGCGTCAACGCGAACGCCGTCGGCGCCTTCCGGCGGGAGAGCGCGATGCTCCACGCCGCGGCCGTCTCGAGCGCGTCGGCGGGGCGGACGACCGCGAGGTTCGGGATCTCGCGCAGCGCCCAGAGCTGCTCGATCGGCTGGTGGGTCGGGCCGTCCTCGCCGAGGAAGATGGAGTCGTGCGTGTAGATCCAGAGGCACTGGAGCTCGCCGAGCGCCGAGAGGCGAACCGACGGGCGCATGTAGTCGCTGAAGACGAGGAACGTCGCGCCGTACGGGATGATGCCGCCGGAGAGCGCGAGCCCGTTGCAGATCGAGCCCATGCCGTGCTCGCGGATCCCGAAGTGCAGGTTCCGGCCCTCGAAGCTCTTCGGGCCGACGCTGCCGCTCTTCTTGATGAGCGTCTTGGTCGACGGGGCGAGATCGGCCGAGCCGCCGATGAGCGACGGGACCTTCTCCGCGACCGTCTGCTGGATCACGTTGGAGAGGTTGCGCGTCGCGTCCTCCTTCTCCGGCAGGACCTTCAGGAGCTGCTCGTAGAGGTCCGCGGGGACCTGGCGCGCCTCGAGCTTGTCGAGCGCCTGCGCGGCGTCGGCGTGCGCCTTGCGCCAGTCGGCGAGCTCGCTCTCCCAGCGCTGCTTCTCCTTCAGGTTGTCGGACGCGCGCTCGCGGAAGAGGGCGTACACCTCCTCCGGCACCACGAACGACTTGTCGGGGTCCCAGCCCATCCCCTTCTTGACGAGCGCGATCTCCTCCTTGCCCAGCGGCGCGCCGTGCGCCTCCGCGGTGTCGCGGGCGTTCGGCGCGCCGTTCGCGATGTGCGTGCGCGCGACGATGAACGAGGGCTTGTCGCCCTGCGCGACCGCCTTGTCGAGCGCGCTCCGGATCTGCGCGTGGTCGTGCCCGTCGACGTGCTGGACGAACCAGCCGTACGCCTCGTAGCGCTTGCCGACGTCCTCGCTGAACGCGAGGTTGGTCTCGCCCTCGATGGTGATGTGGTTGTCGTCGTAGATCACGACGAGGTTCGAGAGCCCGACGTGGCCGGCGAAGCTCGACGCCTCCGCGCTCACGCCCTCCATCACGTCGCCGTCGGAGCAGATCGCGAACACGCGGATCGCGTCGAACGCGCCGCCGAAGCGCGCGGCCTTGAGCTTCGCCGCGAGCGCGAAGCCGATGGCGTTGCCGACCCCCTGCCCGAGCGGTCCGGTGGTCGTCTCGACGCCCGGCGTGTGCATGTGCTCGGGGTGGCCCGGCGTCTTGCTCCCCCACTGGCGGAAGCTCTGGAGCTCGGACATCGGCAGGTCGTACCCCGCGAGGTGGAGCATCGAGTAGACGAGCATCGACGCATGCCCCGCCGATAGGACGAACCGGTCCCGGCCGAGCCAGCCCGGATCCTTCGGATCGTAGCGGAGGTAGCGCGTCATCAGCTCGAAGGCGATGTTCGCGAGCCCCATCGGCGTCCCCGGGTGACCGCTGTTCGCCTTCTCGACGGCGTCGATCGAGAGGGTCTTGATCGTGTTCACCGCGAGCTCGACCTGCTTCGGGGAATATTCGCGCGCCATGGTCTTCGTCTCCTCCGTTCCGGCCGCGGGGCGCACGCCCCGCGCGCCCTCGTGGGGTGAGGGCGACCGGGGCGCGCACGCTACCACGGCGGCTCCGGGCGTCTACGGCCAGACCGCGAAACGGACGACGGCTCGAGCGCGAGACGGGCGACGCACGTCGCGCGCCGCTCGCCGGCGACGCGCGGATCAGAGCCGCAGCATCAGCCCGCCCGCGGGCGCCACGACGATGCCGCCGAGGTCCGTCCGCTGACCGAAGACCTCCGGCTCGGCGAACATCTTCATCACGCTCAGCTCGAGGAAGACGAAGACGACCTTGTAGCCGACGCCGGCGCCGGCGAACGCGCCGAGGTGGTGGATCGTCCCCGTCGTCTCCGGGACGACGCCGACGTTCTTCAACGAGGCGTCGACGGAGTAGGTCGAGAACACGTACTTCGGTCCGAACCAGACGTGGCCGAAGTCGGCGAGGCGCGATCCGAAGATGACCGGCACCTCCACGTTCCAGCGCGAGTAGTCGCCGACCTCGAGGAAGTCGAGCGCGTCGAAGACGAAGCCGTTGTAGAGCGCCTTCGACACGCCGATCGACACGGCGCCCTGGAACCCGCGATCGGGGCCGTTGCCGATCTTGCCGGACTCGGCCTTCTCCTCCTCCTGCGACGGCTCGCGCGTCGCGAGGAAGCGGTACTTGCCGTCGGCGTGCGCCGCGAGGCCGGACCAGCGGAGGCCGACGTCGAGGTCCTTCACGACGCCCATCCGGAGCATGAAGTCGGGGTTGACGCCGGGCGAGCTCAGGCCGAGGCCGACGCCCGCCGCGAGCGCCCGGCGCTGCTCGTCCGGGGTCGGGCGATAGCTCGGATCCGACGCGTAGCGATCGACGAGCGTACCGACGACGTCGACGGCGTCGACGATCCTCGACGCGGGCACGTTGACGTCGAGCGCCGCCTGGGCCTGGACGTGCCCGGGCCGCATCGGCTCGGCGGGCTGCAGCGTCGAGAGGGTCGTCGAGCAGCCGGCGGACGCGAGCGCGAAGAGACCGGCGAAGAGCGAAGCGAAGCGAGAGGACATGCGGGTCCGGGCGACGAGCAACGGTCGTGCCTCGCGCGCCGGCGATCGCGGGCCACGCGCCCCGCGCCTCCGCGAGCGGGCCGCCGCGCGCGCGCGACGGCGCCACCTCCAGCGCGCGTCACGCGCGAGCCTCGGCGAGCGTGAAGCGCGCTTCACGCCCACCCGGACGGACATGGCGCGCCGCCACCGCTCAGCGCTTCGCGCGACGTCCGGCCGGCGATCCGGCCGCGGCGACGCTCGCGGCGTGCGTCACGGCGCCGAGGAGGCCCGCTTGCGGCTCGAGGCACACGGCGACCGGGATCGCCTCGAGCAGCGGGCGCATGCGGCCCTTGTCGAGGAAGGCCTCGACGAACGGGCTCGGCCCCTTCGCCCTCCGTCCCGGCAGGCCCTTCGCGAGGACCCTCGCGAGCCGCGCCGAGACGCCCCCGCACACGTAAACCCCCGCGGTGGCGAGGCACTTGAGCGCGAGGTTCCCCGCCTCCGAGCCGTAGACGCTCGCCCAGAGATCGACGGCGCGCGCCGCGGCCTCGCTCCGCCCGCTCTCGGCGAGGTCGACGACGGCGGCGTTGCGATCTTCGGCGGCGGCGAGGGAGGCCGCGGCGGCCTTCGTCTCCTTGACGCGCCGCTCGCGCACGAAAAAGTCGTAGACCCTCGAGAGGGTCGAGCCCGACGCGATTCGCTCGTAGCTCACGCGGCCGTGCTCCTTCCGGAGGGAGACGAGCAGCGCGTCCTCGACCTCGTTGCGCGGGGCGAAGTCGACGTGCGAGCCCTCGGTGGCGCACGCGATGTGCTCGGCGCCGTCCCAGATGAACGTCGCCTCGCCGAGCCCCGTCCCCGCGGCGATGACCGCGAGGTTGCCCCCCGCCTTCTTCGGGCGGCCGCGGTGGAGGACCGCGAGCTTGCTCGCCGGCGACGCGACGGCGCCGAGGCCCACGGCGACGAGGTCGTTGAGCAGGGTCACCGTCGGCACCGTGAAGGCGCGCGCGACCGAGCGCGCGTCGATCTTCCACGGGAGGTTGGTCGTCCTCACGCGCTGGTCGACGACCGGGCCGGCGATGCCGAAGCTCGCGGCGGCGATGCGGACCTTGCCGGCGGACCTCGGGGTGTCGCCGAGGAACGCCTCGAGCGCCCGCTCGAACGACTTGAAGGACCGGCTCTCGAGCGTGTCCTGGTGAACGAGGCGCGGGGCCTCGGAGACGTCGAAGACGGCGAAGCGCGCGCGCGTCCCGCCGACGTCGCCTGCGAGCACGTGGGTCATCGCGCTCTGCTTACTCCATTTCGGCGCGCGCCGCGCTCGCGAATCGGCCGATCAGAGCTTCGCGAGCAGCTGATCGCCCATCGCGGGCTGATCGATCTTCCCGAACCAGATGCTCCACGCGGCCTTCATGAAGTCCTGCCCGGCGATCGTCGCGCTGCCGCCGTTCTGCACCCAGATCGTCGTGGTCTTGGCCGCCGCGTTGTAGGTGATGACGACGGCGGACTTCTCCTTGACCTCGTCCTTGTTGAACGCGCCCACGAACTGGCCGATCCGCGCCTGATCGCCGAAGCCGTTCAGCGCGAACGCGTCCTTGAGCGCCTTCTGGATCTTCGAGCTGTCGACGTCGCGGAGCATCGTCCAGGTGAACTTCTTGTCGACGTCGGCGTCGATCACGGCCTGCTTCGACTTCTGCGCCGGCCTCTCCTTCATGTCGTGACGGATGGCGTAGACCTTGGCGGTGAACGGTCCGACCGACTTCACGCGGACGGAGTCGCCCGTGTGGATCATGCCCGCCTGCGCGAACGCGCCGGACGCGAACGTGAGGAAGAGACCGAGGACGACGACAAACAGGAAGCGAGAGCGGTTCATCGTGAGCTCCTTCGTGGGCGGGACCAGGACGCCGCGGCGCGTCCCTGGAGGCCGTGGTGATGCGCACATCGCATCACATCGTGGACGGGTCTACCTGGACGATCGAGCGTAGCCGCTCGCCCGGCGTCGGTTCAATGCGGATCCCGCGCGACCCCGAGAACGACGCACGGATGGCGCAGGGGTGCTCCATGGGGTGAAGGTTGGACGGACCGGGCGCGCGCTCGATGGAACGCGCCGTCCGGATCGGCGGCGGATCGGCGGTCAGCGCTCGCGCGAGGTCCGCTCGCGGAAGTCCTTCACCGCCGTGTTGTGCTCCTCCAGCGTCTCGCTGAACGCGTGGCGGCGATCTCCGCGGACCACGAAGTAGAGGTACTTCGTGCTCGCCGGCGCCAGCACCGCCTGGAGCGACTTGGCGCCGGGGTTGCCGATCGGCCCGGGCGGCAGCCCCTCGTGCACGTACGTCGAGTACGTGTTGAGCGGATCGACGTTGATCGCGTGCGTCGGCTTCCCCGCGAAGCCCGCGCACGCCGGGACGCGATCGCGCAGCGCGAGGCAGCCGTAGGCCGACGTGGGATCGCACTGCAGGACCTTCCGCTTGAACGCCGGATCGCGGAGGCGGTTCAAAAAGACGCTGGCGATGAGCGCGCGCTCCTCGTCGACGGCGGCCTCCTTCTCGACCATCGACGCGAGCGTCACGATCTCGCGGCGGCCCCAGCCGAGCGTGCCCTCGAGCTGGGCGCGCCCGAGGCGGTGGTTCTGCTCGAGCTGGATGAAGCGCCGATCGAACTCCGCG
This sequence comes from Labilithrix sp., assembly GCA_019637105.1. Taxonomy (GTDB): domain Bacteria; phylum Myxococcota_A; class Polyangia; order Polyangiales; family Polyangiaceae; genus Labilithrix. The sequence continues at coordinate 6,701 of JAHBWF010000185.1, read as the reverse complement.
ACGAGGCGGCGGACGACGTCCTTCGGGTCGCTGTCGAGCGGCAGATCGTAGGTGGCCGGGAAGAGGTACCCCTCGGCGCTGTCGCCGTCGACGCCGATCTCGCGCAGCAGGTCCGTGTTCGCGGTGGCGTCGAGGAACGCCTGGCCCCACGCGACGTGCAGCGCCTGGAGGCGCTTGGCGATGTCGAAGCGGTTCCACCCCTCGGGGATCGTCACCTTCGCGCGCGTCGCGTGGCCCTCGCGCTCGAGCCGGCGCACGAGCTCGTGCGGGCTCGCCTCGTCGGTGAGGAGGTGCACGCCCGGCGTCGCGCGGAGGCCGACCATCCGGGCGTAGAGCGCGAACGTCCGCGGCGAGCGCAAGAGGCCGGCGCGATCGAGCTTCGCCACGATCGCCGAGGGGTCGTCGTCGCGGTCGATCACGAGCTCGACGTCCTTGCCCGCGCCCGGGCCCGCGCTCGACGGGAAGACGACGAGCAGGTAGGTCGCGAACACCGCGACCGCCGCGCCGAGCGCGAGGACGAGGATCCAGGCGAGCGAGCGCCCGCCGCCCTCCGGGCTCGAGCTTCGCCGCACGCGCCGCTTGCGGACGCGGCGCTCGCCCTTGCTCGAGCGGGGGGCCTCGACGCGCGCGCTGGCCGGGGCGTCGTCGGCCCCGGGCGTCGCCCTCGGCTCCGCCTTCGGGGTCCGCGGCGAGGCCGCCTTCTTCGCGCCCGACCCGGAGCTCGACGGGCGGCTCATCGCGGCGGCCCCCGCCGCTTCGCCGGCGAGCCCGACGACGAGGCGCGCAGGCGCGCCGCCCGCCGCTCGGCGCGCGCGTCGAGCCACGCCTGGAGGATCGTCACGGCGGACGCCTCGTCGATCCGCGCGCGCGCCTTCTTCCCCGTCACGCCGCTGTCGGTGAGGGCCCGCTGCGCCTGGACGGTGGTGAGGCGCTCGTCGAACAGCTCGACGTCGCAGGACGTCGCGTCGGCGATCGCCTGGGCGGTGTCGCGCGCGCGGCGCGCGGCCTCACCCTCGGTGCCCCGCATGTCGAGCGGGAACCCGACGACGATCCGGCCGATGCCCTCCTCTTCGACGAGGGTCTTCAACGCCTCGAGCAGCGCCGGCCGCGGCTTGGCGGCGAGCGCGCCGCGGGGGTGCGCCATCACGCCGAGCTCGTCCGTGACGGCGACGCCGACGCGGGCCGCCCCGAGATCGAGCGCGCAGACGGCTCTCCGCGGCCGCTTCTTGGGGTTGCCTGAGAAGTCCTGCCCCACGCCCGGAGGCTTGTAGCTGCGCCCGCTCCTCCTGCCAACGGGCATGACGGTCCGCGGCGCGGTCGACGGGCGCCCGGACCGCCCTCCTCCCGGGCGGGGCCGCCCGCGCCCCGCGCGACCGGACCGATCGGGGGTCGAAATGCCGTGAACACAAGCAGTTCTTGACCCCCCGGACCGCAGCGGCGATAAGCGGTCCCGCCGTGGGCTCGAGCACGCCTCTCGTCAAAGCCGTCAAGGGGATGAACGACATCCTGCCGGCGGAGATCGCCCGATGGCACGCCGTCGAGGGTGCCTTCGCGCGCGCCATGCAGCGCCAAGGCTACCGCGAGGTCCGTACGCCGTACGTCGAGCCGACGCCGCTCTTCGTCCGGGCGATCGGCGAGGCCACGGACGTGGTCGAGAAGGAGATGTACTCCTTCACCCGTCACGACGAGCCGCTGACGCTCCGCCCCGAGGGCACCGCCGGCGCGATCCGGGCGTACGTCGAGCACGGCGTCCACAACCAGGAGCCCGTCACGCGATGGTACTACCTCGGCCCGATGTTCCGCGCCGAGCGGCCGCAGCGCGGGCGCTACCGTCAATTTTACCAGCTCGGCGCCGAGTGCATCGGCGACCCCGGTCCCGGCTGCGACGCGGAGATGATCGACGCGCTCGCCGGCTTCCTCCGGGAGATCGGCGTCGCGGCGCCCGACGTCTTCATCAACTCGATCGGCAGCGGCGACACGCGCGCCCGCTACAAGGACGCCCTCGTCGCGGCGCTCACGCCGATGAAGGACGAGCTCTCGGCCGACTCCCAGCGCCGGCTCGCGACGAACCCGCTCCGCATCCTCGACTCGAAGCACCCCGCCGACGCGGAGGCCGTCGCGCGCGCGCCGACGATCCTCGATTTCTTGAGCGACGCCGATCGCGCCCACTGGGACGAGCTCCGGCGGGACCTCGACGCGCTCGGCACGCCGTACACGGTCGACCCGAAGCTCGTCCGCGGGCTCGACTACTACACGCGCACGCTCTTCGAGATCAAAGGCGCGTACGACAAGCTCGGCGCGGGCAGCACGCTCCTCGGCGGCGGGCGCTACGACGGGATGGTGAAGGACCTCGGCGGCCCGGAGGTCCCGGCGATCGGCTTCGCCGCCGGGCTCGAGCGCCTCCTCATCGCGAGCGACGTCGAGGCGCCGAAGAGCGTCGTCGACGTGTTCGTCGCGCCCGTCGGCGACGGCACGCAGGCGGCCGGGCTCGTCCTCGCGCGCGACGTCCGGCGCGCGGGGCTCCGCTGCGAGGTCGACACCCGCAAGGCCTCGATGAAGGCGCAGCTCCGGCGCGCGAACGCGCTCGGCGCGCGGGTTTGTTTGATCCTCGGCGACCGCGAGGTCAACCAAGGCGTCGTGGAGATGAAGGAGCTCGCCGGGCACGTCCAGGAGGCGGTCGCGCGCGCCGACGTCGTCGCGCGCGTCGCGGCCGTCGTCGCGTCGCCGGTCCCCGAGGCGTCGCCGAAAGAGGGCGGCGCGTGAGGCGCGCGCGCGCCGCCGGCCTCGCGCTCGCGCTGCTCGGGATCGCCGTCCCGACCGCGGCGTCCGCGCAGATGCCGGGCGGCGGCGGAGGCGGCGGCGGGCAGGGCGGCGGCCCCACGCAGACGCGCCCGACGCGCAACAAGCCCGTCGGTCCGCAGCGCGCGCCCGGCGACGACGACGACCAGCAGGGCGCCTCGCCCTCCGCGCGGCCCGGCGGCGAGCCGACCGTGCAGACGCCGCAGGATCCGCTCGAGATCCCGGACGCGGTCAAGGCGACGATCGGCACCGACTACGACGGCGATCCGCCGGGCGCCGAGGGCAAGCTCCACCGGCGGTTCTTCCCGCTCTACGAGGAGCGCCGCGGCGACTACCGGCTCCGCCTGATCCCGCCGTTGTACCTCGAGCACACCCGCGGGCTCGATCCCGAGACGGGCCAGGCGACGCCGAAGACCGACCGCGAGTCGCTCACCGCGCTGCTGTTCTACCAGCGCCGCTCGCCGAGCGTCGACGCCGACGTCCTGTTCCCCGCCTTCTGGCGCGTCCGCGACCGGCAGAACCACGTGCTCGTCCTCGGCCCGCTGGCCCACCGCGAGGCGCCCTCCGAGCACGACAACTGGCTCGCGCCGCTCTTCTTCCAGGGTAAGCGCAAGGACGGCGGCTACTTCCACTCGCCGGCGCTCCTCACCACGTCGCACTGGGGCGAGAAGAGCGCGTTCACGCTGATCGGTCCGTACTTCCGCGACCGCACGCTCCGCGACGTCGACTGGGGCATCGCCCCGTTCGTCTTCCACGGCGACAACGGCGACCTCGACGGCGCGCGCAAGACGTACACGCTCATCCCGCCGGCGCTCTACTTCCACCGCGAGCGCGAGCTCGACGAGAGCCGGCTCACGGTCGTCGGCCCGGTCATCTCGGAGTCGAACACCAAGCGATCGATCTTCGACGTCGCGCCGTTCTTCTTCTCGATCAAGGGGAAGCCCGAGTCGGGCGGCGTGCGCGAGTCGCACACGACGCTCTTCCCGCTGTTCCACTACGGGACGAGCCCCGAGAAGAACCTCCTCGTCGTCCCCGGCTACCTCCGCCGCGTCACGCCGACGGCCGACACGCTGATCACGCCGCTGTTCTCGCGCGCGACCACGCGGAACAACGCGACCTCGCTGACGATCGCCGGGCCGATCCTGCCGGTCTACTACCGCAACACGGACATCGACGTCGGCTACAGCGCGCTCGGGATCTTCCCGTTCTATTTCGGCTCGTCGAGCCCGAAGGGGCGCGCGCTGTTGACCCCGCTGTTCGGCCGCTTCGAGAGCTACAACGTCTCGCGCACGTACTGGGCCTTCCCCAACGTCACGTACACGCGCGACGTCGAGGGCTGGGAGACGGACATCCACCCGCTCGTCTACATCGGCCGCGACAAGACCTCGTCGCACACCGTGCTCGCGCCGGTGTTCTGGGACTTCGCGAGCCAGAAGGGCCGCACGACGATCGGGTTCCCGCTCTACTGGCGCTTCGCCGACACCGTCGACGGCACCGTGACGCAGGTCGCCGCGAACACGCTCTACCGCGAGCGGCGCGTGCCCGGCGGGACCGACTGGCAGTTCCACCTCCTGCCGCTCTTCTCGTACGGGCAGAGCCCGTCGGGCTACTGGTGGAACGTGCTCTTCGGGCTCGCGGGCTACGACCGCGACGGCCAGACCGCGAAGATCAAGGCGTTCTGGCTGCCGATCACGGTGTCGAGCGCGCCGGACCGCAACACCGCGGCGCGCTGAGCGGCGGCGCGACGACGACGCGGCGCGCGCCGAGCCGCGGGCGACGCGTCAGAACACGACGCGGACCGGCGTGGACCGCGCGATCGTCGTGCCGTCTCCGAGCTGGCCGGAGTCGTTGCTCCCCCAGCAATGGACCTGTCCGTTCGCCAGGAGCGCGCAGGCGTGGGCGCCGCCGTGGGCGACCTTCGCCACGTCGCGGAGGCCCGGACGCGCGAGCGTCCCGTCGCGCCAGCACGTGAGCTCGCGCGACTCGGAGCGCGCGCAGGAGCCGTCCTGCCCGAGGGCGAGATCGAGCGATCGGTCGTAGCCCTTCGCGCGCGCGGGCACCCAGACGTCGAACGCGCCGTCGCGGGTGCGCACGTGGTCGACGTCGGCGACCTCGCCGGATCCCCAGCAGCGGACCGCGCCGGCGTCGACGACCGCGCACGCGGCGCCGCTCCCGACCGCGATCGCCTTCGCGCGCGCGATCCCGGGCGCGGGGATCGCCTGTCGCTTGGGCGTGCGTCCCCCGGACAGCGCGCGGAGGGGCCCCCAGCCGAAGCAGCGGACGTCGCCGCCCGCGGTCCGGCCGCACGCGCCGCTGCCGCCCGCGGCGATCTCGACGAGCCCGCCGGCGCCGACGACCGCGGTGGGCGTGAGGCTGCCCGTCGGGCCCGGATCGCCGAACCCGGCGTCGTAGTCGCCCCAGCACTTGACGCTCCCGTCGCCGCCGAGCGCGCAGGTGATCTCCCCGACGGCGATCTGCGCGACGCCGCCGAGCCCGGCGACGCGCGCGGGCACGCGGAGCGGAGCGTCGACGGCCTGCCCCAACCCGCCGAAGCCCCAGCAGAAGACGGCTCCCGCGTCCGCGCCGGCGCCGATCGCGCACGTGTGATGACCGCCGGGTCGCACGCTCGCGACCGCCGGCAGGTACGGGACGCGAACGGGCCGGGCCTGGTCCGCGCGCGTGCCGTCGCCGAGCTGACCGCTGTCGTTCTTCCCCCAGCAGCGCGCCGAGCCGTCGGAGAGCCGCGCGCACGTGGTGTCGCCGCCCGCGGCGATGTCGGTCGCGACGACGCCCGGCGGCGCCGGAGCGAAGGGCGCGGGCGGTCCCGCGGCGGGCTCGGGCGCCGGCGCGGAGCGACCGAAGCCGACGACGAACGACGGCGTGGGCCGCTCGAGCGCGCGCGCGCCGTCGCCGATCTCCGCGAACTGGTTCCGCCCCCAGCACGCCACGCGTCCGTCGACCGAGCGCGCGCACGCATGCGTGATCCCGACGGCGACCTCGGCGATCCCCTCGAGCGGCGCCGGGGCCGGCGTCGCGTGGAGCCGGCGGGGATGACCGGGGATCAGCGGGTACTCGGAGGCGTCGCCCCAGCAACGCACGCGGCCGTCGGTCGACGTCGCGCACGCCGTGTAGCCTCCGCGCGAGACCTGCGCCGCGTCGGCGAGCCCGAGCACGCGCGCGGGCTCCTTGCGGTCGATCGACGTCCCGTCGCCGAGGATGCCGGACTCGTTGTCCCCCCAGCACCGCACGGTCCGGTCCGCCATCACCGCGCACGACGCCGCGAGCGCGACGGCGTTCGCGGGGATCCGCGGGACGAGCGGGGGGAGCGCCGGCGGGCTCGGAGCCGGAGGCGCCGCGCCCGGCCGCGCGGGCGACGGCGGCCGCGGCGGCGCGGAGCTCCAGCACTTGACGCTGCCGTCGCCGAAGCGCGCGCAGCCCTCCTTCCACGACTGGACGATCTCGACGGCGCCGGCGAGCGCGGGCGCGACGACGGGCGCGCGCGCGCTCGCGTCGGTGAAGAGCGTCGAGCCGTCGCGGCGGATGAACAGCCTCCGCGCGCCCTCGCTGCTCACGAAGACGACGTCGGAGACGCCCGCGACGATCTGCACCGGGACGGCGGCGCGGTCTCCGTACGCCTTGGTCCATCCTCCCCAGCACGCGACCGTCGCGTCCTCGAGGACGGCGCATCGCGCCGAGTCGCGGTCGAGGCGGACCGCGCGCTTCGGCAAGACGACGCGCTTCGGTATCGGCGCGTAGCCGCGACGACCGTCGCCGAGCTCGCCGGCGTCGCCGCGGCCCCAGCACCAGACCTCACCGTCCGTCGTGCGGACGCACGCGTGCGACGAGGAGACCGCGAGCTCGGCGGCGCCCGACGGCGACGCGCCGGGCGCGAACGCCGGCGC
>JAHBWF010000184.1 GCA_019637105.1 Labilithrix sp. | reverse complement strand
GGACCGGTCTTGATGGGCGAGACCGCGATCCCGACGATGTCCGCGTCGTCGAGGTCGAGGGTCGCGAGACGTTCGCGCATCGCCGGCGGCGCCACGGTCTTGGCGAGCACCGGGCCCGAGACGGGCGCGGGAGGAGGCGTCGAGGTGGCCCGAGCGACGGGCGGAGCCGAGGGGCGGGGGCGGGGGATCGACGGGCGGACGCTCTCGCTCATGCCCGGGACGCGAGCAAGCTGCGTTCCGCCGCCGGCGCCGCCCCGCCGCGAAGAAATCCGTCGTGATCTGGCCGCGCCCGCGCGGGGCCGCTCGCGGACGGCCGCCATGTTCATGGATCGCGACGCCTGACACAGCGGCCTACCAGACGCATGCACTAGCCACGGAATTGCTGGAACTTTCCGCCGACGATGAGCGGCGCTAGTGTCCTGAGTCCATGGTTCGTCGGGGAATCGCGAAGTCCGCTTTCGCCGATGAGGGCCTCGCGCTTCCCCGACAAAGCCGAACGTCGGACTCGGGACACGTGACTTTTTCTCCTTTCCCGTGCCCGAGCCCTCGCGGACTCGGGACACGAGGACCTCGCGCATGACGTCCGTGAGCGAGATCGACTGGACCATGTGGACGCCGACCGATCGCGCGACGCTCCTCTTCGTCGTCGAGCGCGAGCGCGACCGCGTCCTCCTCATCGAGAAGAAGCGCGGGCTCGGCGCCGGCAAGGTGAACGCCCCCGGTGGACGCATCGAGCCCCACGAGCGCGCCGTCGACGCCGCCGTGCGCGAGCTCCGCGAGGAGCTCTGCGTGGGCGCGGGAGGAGTCGTCGAGCACGGCGAGCTGAGCTTCCACTTCGTCGACGGCTACAAGCTCCACTGCCACGTCTTCCGCGCCGACACGTGCGAGGGGGAGCCGACGGAGACCGACGAGGCCGCGCCGCTGTGGACGCCGCTCGACGCGATCCCGTTTCGCCGGATGTGGGCCGACGACGCGCTCTGGCTCCCGCTCCTCCTCGCGGGCCGCTCGTTCCACGGCCGGTTCGTCTTCGACGGCGAGCGCATGGTCGATCACGACCTCGTCGACCTCGGCGCGCTCGTACGACGCGAGACCTCGCTCGCCACGCGGACCTAGCTCGCGCGCCGTGAGCTCGCGCGAGCTCCGCGGCGACCTCGCCTCGACGCCGCGGACGTTCAAGCTCGCGCGGGCCGGGCGAGCCCGAAGCGGCGCATCTTGCGGTAGAGCGTGGCGCGCGGCATCCCGAGGAGCTGCGACGTGAGCACGACGTTCCAGTCGGTCTCCTCGAGCGTCGCGACGATGCGCGCGCGCAGCGCGACGCTCGGCCCCTTCGCCGGAGCGCTCGCGGCGCCGAGCTCGAGATCGCTCGCGCCGATCGAGCTGCCTTGCGCGAGCAAGAACGCCTTCGTGAGGACGTTCTCGAGCTCGCGGACGTTGCCGGGCCACGAGTGCGCGAGGAGCGCGCGCTCTCCGCTCCGGTCGAGCGTCGCCTGCGGCCGGCCGAGCTCGGTCGCGAGCCGGGCGAGGATCGACTCGGCGATCGGGAGGACGTCCTCGATGCGATCGCGGAGCGGCGGCAGCTCGATCTCGACGACCGCCACGCGGTAGTACAGGTCCTCGCGAAACCGCCCCGCGCGCACCTCGTCGGCGAGCACGCGGTTCGTCGCGCACACGAGCCGGACGTCGGTCGTCACGGCCTCGTTCGCGCCGAGCGGGCGGACCTCGTGCTCCTGGAGGACGCGCAGGAGCTTCACCTGCATCGACGCGGGCATCTCGCCGAGCTCGTCGAGGAAGAGCGTGCCGCCCCGCGCCGACGCGAACAGGCCCGGATGATCGCGCGTCGCGCCGCTGAACGCGCCGCGCTTGTAACCGAAGAGCTCCGCCTCGAGCAGCGTCTCGGGGAGGGCGCCGCAGTTGATCGCGACGAACGGAGCGCCCGCGCGCGCGCTGTTGTCGTGGATGGCGCGCGCGATCCGCTCCTTGCCGGTCCCGCTCTCGCCGCGGACGAGCACGGTGACGTCGGCGTCGATGACCCGGTCGAGCACGCCGAACACGCGCTTCATCGGCGGGCTCGTCGCGACGATCCCTCGGTAGTCGAAGCGCGGCCGCGCCGCGGGGCCGCGGTGCTCGTCCTCCTCGATCGTGCGCTTCAACCGGGCGATCTCCAGCGCTTGCCCGCGCGCGAGCCGCTCGATCTCCGCGTTCTGCTCCTCGAGGGCCTTGCTCTTGACGCGGAGCTCGTCGACGAGCCGAGCCTTCTCGAGCGCGAGCGCCGCCTGATCGCCCAGCGCGAGCAGGACGTCGATCAGCTCCGCGCGGAACCCGCCGGCGGAGAAGCGATGGTCGACGTAGATCGCGCCGAGGATGCCGTCGGGCGACCGGATGGGGACGCACATGAGCGACTTGAGCTTCATCGCGTGGACGCTGCGCGCCTTGACGAACCGCGGATCGAACGCGGCGTCGACCGCGATCACGGGCTCGCCCGTCTGGACGACCCGCTCCGCGACGGTCCGGCTGAACTTCAGGTGCCCCTGACGCAACGTCTCGCGATCGACGTTGCGCGCGACGGTGACGCGCAGCCGCTCGCCGCGATCGGCGCGAACGACGCCGCGATCGGCGCGGACGAGGAGGAAGCCGCGCTCGGCGTTCGTGAGGCTGATGGCGGCGTCCATCGCCTCCTCGAGCACGGCGTTCGTCGTCATCGCCGAGTTGAGCCGGCGGTTGATCTCGAGGATGCGCCGCACGTCGATCGCGGCCTCGACGACGCGCGCGGGCGCGCTCTCCGGCCGCGCGGGCGCGAAGACCTTCGCGCGCGTCGGGTGCCGGCGGAACGCGTCGTGGAGCTCCTCGGGCAACGACGCGAGCGTCCTCTCCCAGATCTCCCGAGCGCGCGCGGCGTGGCGCTCGGAGAGGAAGTCGCTCCCCGCGGCGGCGAACGCCTCCGCCGTCTTCGCCTCGAGCTCCGCGACGAGGCCCCGCTGGCCGCTCGACTCGGCGAGCGACAGCGCGCGCTCGAGGTCGAGCGTCGCGTCCGCGGGGCGCCCGTCGGCGAGCGCGACGGCGGCGCGGATCCCGAGCCACGCGGCCTCCGCGTCGCGCGTCGCGAGCGCGCGCACCTTCGCCTCGCACGCGGCGAGGGCGCGCTCGGCGCCCGCGCGATCGCCGGACGCGACGAGGGCCCGCGCGCGCTGGAGCGCGAGATCGACGGCCTCGCGGTCGCCGGCGCCGGCGATGAGCCGCTCGGCGTCGGCGAGGTGCTGCGCGCTCGCTCGATGCTCGCCCGCGAGCGACGCGACCTCCGCGAGGACGGCGCACGCGCCCGCCTCGAGCAGCCTCATGCCCTCCCTGCGCGCGGCGAGCTTCGTCGCCTCGGCGTGGGCGCGCGCGCGATCGTGGCTGCCGACGTCGGCGTAGACCTTGGCGAGGTTGAACGCGAGGGTCACCTCCGTCGTCGGCATCGCGAGGGCGGCGGCCAGGCGGCGTCCTCGGCCGTAGGCCTCGAGCGCCCGGCCGAGGTCGCCCTGCTCGTGGCACGCGGCCCCGTAGTTGAGCGCGGCGGACGCGACGACGTCGTCGAGCCCGTGCTCCTCGGCGAGGTCGAGCGCGTCCTTGTAGGCGCGCGTCGCGAGCGGCGTCTCCCCTGCCCCGTACTCGACGAAGGCGGTCGCGCTCGCGAGGCGGAAGCGACCGCGCGGCGACGCGCCGTCGGCGATCTCTCTCGCGCGCGCCAGCGACGCGCGCGCCTCGTCCAGCGAGCCGGCTCGGCTCGTCGCGAACGCCGCGTTCAGGAGCAGATCGAGCCGCACCGCGGCCGGGGCCGCCTGCGCGCCGGCGAGCGCGTCGCGGACGACGGCGAACGCCTCCGCGTCGGCCCCTCGCTTGAGGAGCGCCAGGGAGAGGGCCGCGGCGACGCGCGCGTGCTCCGGACGTCCGACCACGTCGGGCAGGATGCGGCGCAGCGCGGAGACCGCCCGCTTGCTGTCGCCCGACTGCGCGTAACACTGGCCCGCGATCTGCCTGAGGCGGACGCGCTCGTCCTGCGCCGGACGTCGCGCGAGGCCTCGCGCGACGAACGCGAGGGCGCGCGCGGGCTCGCCCGCCTCGGCGTAGATCTCGGCGCAGCGACGGATCACGCTCGGCTCGTTCGCGCGCCCGGCGGCGACGATGGCGTCGGCCGCGCGGCGGAGCTCGACGCCGGAGCTCGACGGCGGGGCGCCGGCGAGCGCGCGCGCGGCGCGATCGGGCTCGACCTGGGCGAGGTGGACGATCCAGGAGGCGCGGAGGTCGTCGCGTCGCGGCTCCGCTTCGAGCCGCGACTCCGCGCGGGCGGCCAGCGCGCGATGCGCCGCCTTCATCGCGCGCTCGCCGAGCGCGCGCGCGACGCGCGCCGTGTCCGAGCGGCGGAGGAGGCGCGCTCCGTCCGGATCGCGCGCGACGAGCCCTCGCGCGGCGAGCGCGTCGAGCGCCGGCCCCGGCGCGGCGTCGAGCACGGCGCCCGCCACGATCTCGGCCAGCGTCGCGCGCGCGTCGTCGTCGAGGTCTCCGAGGTCGATCTCGCCGCGCGCGACGCCCGACGACGCGACGGCGCGCGCGAGCACGCGCGAGTCCCACTCCGCGCCGTCGAGCTGCGCGAGCAGCGCCGCGATCTCCTTCGGGTAGCCGGCCGTCGCGCGGACGATCTCGCCGAGCGCCGCCGCCGGGATCTCGGCCCGGAGCCACGCCTCGACGTCGCGGCGCTCGAGCGGCTCGAGCTCGATCGAGACGTGATCGCGCGCCACGAGCGGGACCTTCGACGCGACGACGACGGCGACGCTGCCGTCGTCCGGCAGCGCTCTCGACAGGACGGCGAGCCTCTCTCGCTCGGTCGCGGAGAGGGCGTCGGCGTCGTCGACGAGGAGGACCAGGGGCTCGCGCCGCGCGGACAGCCTCGAGGCCGCGCGGAGCGCGCCGGTCGGGCTCGTCAGATCGACGTCCTCGCCGAGCGCGAGCGCGAAGAGGACGCCGATCGCGCCGGGTCGATCGCCGCCGACGAGGAGCGCGTCGCCCCTGAGCTGCGCCTCCGCCTTCACCTCCTCGAGGAGGCGCGTCCGGCCGGCGCCGTCCTCGCCCCGGATCACGACGACGCGCGGCCCGATCGCTCGCCGCTCGATCGCGTCGACGACGGCGCGCGCGCGGGCGAGCGCGTCCTCGCGCCCGACCAGGCGGCTGCCGAGGAGATCCGACGCCGGCGGCCTCGACCACGGCGCGGCGAGCAGCTCCGCGGCCACCTCGGCGCTCTCCGGACGATCTTCGGGGCGCTCGGCCGCGAGCCGTTCGACCGCGCGGGCGATCGGGCCCGGCAGCGGGACGCCGAGCGATCGGAGCGTCACGCCGAGCGCGAACAGATCCGCGGTGCGATGCACGATCCCCCGGAAGAGCTCGGGCGCGATGAACCCCGGCGTCCCCGAGACTTCGTTCGAGCGCCCGTCGGCGATCGGACGCGAACAGCTCAGGTCGATGAGCACCGCGCGGCCGTCTCCGCCGACGAGCACGTTGCCGGGGTGGAGGTCTCCGTGGACGAGCCCGCGCCGATGCAGAGACGCGAGCGCCGACAGGACGTCGCCCACGGGGCCGACGAGGTCCCGCCAGCTCCGACGCTCGGCGTAGCGACGGAGATCGACGCCTTCGACGATCGGGGACGTGTAGAACGCACGCACCTCGCCCCGATCGCGCCAGTAGCCGAAGTCGTGCACGCGCACGATCCCGGGGTGCGTCACGGCGCGGAGCGCCAAGAACTCGCGGCGGAGCAGGTCGCGGGAGCCGGCCTCCGAGCCGACGAGCTTCAACGCGATCTCCACGTCGAACGCCAGATCGCGGACGCGAAACGCCGACGCCAGGCCGCCCACGCCGAGCGGCGCCTCGACGACGTACCGGTGAGCGATCCGCGTGCCCGGCGTCACGGCCTCAGTGTATCAGGAATGCCGTCGAGAATCAGACGCGAGTCAGTTTTGAGACATAAGCCCCGTCGTTCAACGTTAAATATTCGGAATTACTTGTTTCGAACGATGGCCCTGTTCATGCTTTAGTTCGAGCCATGCGTCGCGGTCTGTTCCTCTTCTTGCTGTCTGCCGTGGGCCTCGCGTCGGCCTGCGAGTCGACCTCCAAGACGAACCCAGGGCCGCAGGGAATTCATCCGCAGCCCCAGCCGAACCGGCGCCCCGTGACGTTCACCGCGCCTTGTACGGCGACCGCGTGCGGGGAAGCGCCGGAGGCGATCGCGAGCCCGAGTTGCAAGCCGCTGCCCGCCGACTGCGGATGGACCGACAACAGCTCCGTCAGCTTCCGGCAGTGCGCCGACTCCGAGTGCGGTGTCGCGCCGACCAGCGAGGTGTGCCCGTCCGGGACCCTCTTCCGGGGGAACACGTGCGGGAGCGAGAACGAGGCCCCCTGCGCGTGGAACACCGCCTGCGTTCCTCCGCCGAGCACGACGCCGTGCCCGGCCCCCGAGGGCTGCGGACCGAAGCCGGAGATCGGCGTCATCTGCCAGGACGGCGGCATCGGCGGCCTCGAGTGCATGCAGTTCGATTCGCGATGTGACTGGCAACGCACCTGCGACTGAGTCGCAGCGAATCCACCACCAATGATCGCCGAAGGCCCTCACGGCTCCGGCCACAGATCCGTCCGCGCGGCCAAGCGAGCTCCGACGCGGACGTCTCTTCCTGCTCGCGCCAATGGGAACAATCGCCATGACCATCAAGCTGCTTGGTTCTTCTCTCCTCGGTCTTCTCTTCATCGCCGCCTGCTCCAGCACGACGCCAGCCCCGTCGCCGAACACCGGCGGCAACGGCGGCGGTGAGGGCAACGGCGACGGCACGCAGACGACGCGCTCGGGCCTGACGTTCGTCGCGCCCTGCACCGCGACCGTGTGCGGCGAGATCCCCCCGTCCAGCAAGGCGTCGAAGCCGGAGTGCCGCGAGGCCTCCGGCGCCTGCGGCTGGACGGATCCGTCCACCGACGGGTCGGTCTCGTACCGTCAGTGCGAGGAGACGGAGTGCGGAGCGAAGCCGGACGAGAGCGTCTGTCCGTCCGGCACGACGTTCAAGGGCGCCGCGTGCGGGAGCGAGAACGACGGGGCCTGCCTCTGGCGCTCCGCCTGCGTCCCTCCCCGCAGCACCACGCCCTGCCCCGATCCCGACGGCTGCGGGCCGATGCCCGAGATCGGCGTCATCTGCACCGACGGCTCCAACGGCGCGCTCGAGTGCATGCAGCGCGGCGACAAGTGCGAGTTCCAGCGCACCTGCGACTGAATCACGCGCCGGCGCGCGAGCTCAGTGCCAGGCCGGCGCGGTGTTCACCGGCTGGTTCGTGCGGTCGTGCTCCTTCACGGCGGCCATCGCCTGCGGCATGCACTTCACGCACGCGGGGAAGTTCGAGCCGTGCTCGCACGTGATGATGGTCGCCGTGGCAGGCGCCTCGAACTCGGACTCGTCGAGGTGCCTGCCGCACGTGATGCAATGAATGTGCTGGTGCTGGTGCCCGCCCGCGCTGGCCGCCTGCGGGCGGGGCGGCGCCATGGCCTTGCGTTCGCGCTTCGTGAGCTTCGGCTTTCGCTTCATCCGGACCGCAACTTACCGGACCGGCGGCGTCGATGGCGACAACAAAGGCCGGCCGCCCGAGGCCGCGGGAGGGATTTCACGGCGGCCGGGAACTTTCTCGAACGCGAGCGTACGAACCGAGAGGTGCGCGCTCCTCGGTTCCTCCCCGCGGGTGTCCCCGGCGGTCTCGTCCGGATGCGTCACCGCATCGCCGCCTTCTTCGGAGAGGCTCCGCTCCTGTTCATCGGGGTCGTGCTCGGGATCGCCGTCCTGTTCCGAGTGGGCCTGGACGCGGTGCGTCCCGCGCCCGCCGAGGCCGAGGCGAAGGCCGCGCCCCCGACCGCCGTCGTTCACGAAGCGCCGCGCGCCCGGGAAGCGCCGCGCGGCGCCGAGGAGACGGCGCCGGCGGCCCCGTCCCCGGCGAGCGCGCCGGCGGCCGGTCGGACGAACACGAGGACGGGCGCGCTCTCGGGCGCCCCGGGCGACGCGCGGCGGAGCACACGAGCCGCGCCGCATCGACGCAAGCCGCGAACCCACGGCCGACGCTGACCGCGCGCGGATTGACAGAATTCAGCCGCCCCCGTACGCGTTCGGGCGAGCCATGTGTCGCAACATCCGCGTCCTCCACCACTTCGAGCCGCCCACGACGCCCGAGGAGATCCGCGCCGCAGCGCTGCAGTACGTCCGCAAGGTGAGCGGGCTGACGAAGCCGGCGAAGGCGGACGGCGCGGAGATCGCGCGCGCGGTCGACGCCGTCGCGCGCGCGACGGCGCGTCTGCTCGAGCGGCTGCCGGAGCGCGGCGCCCCGCGCACGCGCGAGGGCGAGCGGGCGCGGGCGAAGGCGCGCTGGACGTCGCGCGAGGCGCGCATCGTGAGCGGCGCGAAGAGGGACACGGAGAAGAGGGCGTCGACCGCGACCGCGCGGAGGGCGTCGACCGCGGAGAGCTCGTCGCCGGCGAGGGCGGCGCGGGAGCGACCCGCTCGATGATGATCGGGCGAGTCGACGAGGTCGACGGCCACTTCGTCGCGACGAGATTCATCGCGTTCGTCCCCACGGAGTGCCTCTACGTCTCACCGAAGAGCCCGCGCAAGAGCGTCGCCGGGGCCACGAAGGACGGCGTGCGCATCCAGACCCACTGGCAGAGCGTCGCGCTCGGCTACGCGCGCGTCTGGCTCCCGGTGCTCGCGATCGCGCTGCCGATCGCGCAGGCCTCGTTCGGCGACCTCCGGCTCGCGACCTCGTTCGCGAGCGTCGCGATGCTCGCCGCGTCCGCCGCCGCGCACCGCGCGGGGCGGCTGCCGGAGGCCGAGAAGGCTCGCCTGCGCGTCCTCGGGACGGTGACCGGTCTCCGCATCGATCCGTCGAAGCTCCAGCGGACCACGCGCGAGGTGAAGGCCACGTCGCTCGGCGAGCTGATGGAGAAGGGCGGCATCCCGATGACCCCCGAGGGCATCCTCTCGGTGCTCGACGACATCCCGATGCCCGCGATGCCGCTCGTCTACGGCTACGCGCGCTACGCGGGCGACGATCCGGAGTGGCGCGCGTGCGCGGCGCGCTGCTACGAGCGGTGCCTGCAAGGGGACCTCTGAACGTCCCGCGCGCCCGGACCGCGACGGCCGCGCGGCCCGAGCGCGTGGCGGCAGCGTCGTCAGCGCGATCGCGACCATGGCATGCAGCGTCGTCAGCGCGATCGCGACCGCGGCGTGAGCTTCGGCGGGCGCGCGCCGCGGAGGGTCGCGCCGCGGACCTCGATGTAGTCGAGCTCGGTCTGGTCGTCCGTGGCACGGAGGAGCAGGCCGCCGCGGCTCATGTCCCCCCGCCCCACGAACTCACGGGGGAAGAGCAGGCGAGCGCCGAAGACGTCGAGCAGGGGCGCGGTGTACTTCGGCTGGGCGACGCTCCCGAGCAGGACGACCTCGCCGGCGTCGCCGAGCGCGTCGCGGAGGAGCTCGGCGTCGCGGACCAAGGGCGCGCGGAAGCTCCGCTCGGCGTGATGGATGTCCGTCTGAGCGAACGCCTCGAGGTGCTCGATCGTCACGCGCGTCTCCGCCGGGACCAGGCCGCGGTTGGCCGTGATGACGAGCGCGCCGCTCCCGATCCACGCCGCGCCCTCCGGCGGACGCGCGAAGCGCTTCGCGTACGCGAGCTTTCCACGGAAGTAGAGGCCGGAGAGGAGGCGAAACACGTCCCCGATGGGGGCCCCCTCGCGCGTACGGAGCGCGGTCGTCAGCGGCCCGGGCGTCCTCGGCTCGAAGACCGCGCGGGCGCGGCGTCCGTCGAGGCGCGCGGGCGAGAGCAAGAACACCCGCGCCGGCGCGCCTGACGTGTCGCTCGAGCCCATCGCCGTCACGACGCTACAACACGACGCGGCTCCGGCCAGAGCACAGGTGGAGCACATGTGAGCTCATGTGGGCAGACAGAGATCCACCACGCGGCGCGCGGGCCCCGGATCGACCGCGAAAACCGCGCCCGCAAGCGCGATCGAACGTGGCTCGCCCCATGCAACCCCACCTCGCAGGATGAACGCCCCGCTTCCCATCACGCGCACGCTCCCGGGCGTCACGCGTGACGACGAGCTCCGGCGGCTGCGCCAGGTTCGCGCGCTGCTCGGGCTGTTCGCGCTCTACGCGGGGGCGCTCGTCCTCGTGATGCTCCTCTCCGACGGCGCGGACATCGGGTGCATCCTCGCCGGAATCGCCGGCCACGTCCTCTACGCCAGCGCCAGGACCGCCGCCGCGTGGCGAGAGGCGTCGTGGCTCGAGGCTGCGCGGGCGCGGCTGCTCTGCCGGCGCCTGGTCGCCTGACGCCTCGCCGTCGCACGTGTCGCTCGCGCCGTCACGGCCGCGCGGGCGAGGCGCGGACGACCGCGCGATCCGGGCTCGGCCCGCCGCTCAGCCCGTGCGGGTGCGCCGACGGCGCGCGACGAGGATCCCCGCGATCGCCAGCGCGACGCTGCCCGACGCCGCCCACGACGCCGTGGGACGAGGCGTCGCCGCGCACTTCTCCTCGGTCTTCGGCGCCGCGCACTCGGAGATGAAGCCGCGCCGCGGGCTCGGATCGCAAGCGTCCGCGACGATCGTCTGGTTCGCGCTGACCTCGGCGCTCACGACGCGGAGCGACGAGGTCGGATAGATCGCGCAGATCCCCGCGATGTCGTCCGGCGAGAGGGTGCGGAGCGCCGTCGTCCCCGGTTTGTAGCTCGCGAACATCGTCGCGCGCGCGTCGGTCGCGTGCGCGAGCCCGAAGAAATGCCCCACCTCGTGGGTGACGACGCTGGCCAGATCGAAGCCGTTCGCCGGGACCTGATCGGACGTCGTCAGGTTGCGCGCCGACGAGTTGATCTCCATGTCCGCGTCGTAGATCTCGCCCGTGTCGGCGTTGAACGTGACCGTCGTCAACCCGAGCGTGCTGTTCGGATCGCTGTACGGCCAGCCGTCGTCGCGGAACACGATCACGTTCTGGTTGGCCGAGTCGCCGTTGTAGCGAACCTCGCCGCACTTCGACGGGCCGATGTTCGAGACCGCGATGCCCGGCGAGTCGCCGTCGGCGCACGTCGCGCCCATCCACGTCGCGAACGAATCGTCGATCACGCGCTTCGCTTCCTCGTAGGGGATGCTCCGGCTCCCGGCCTCGTTGACGCTGTAGCTGACGCACGCGTTGCGCCAGAACAAGAAGAGCCCCTTCGTGAAGCAGCCGCGCGTCGGCCGGTAGTCCGGCGGCAGCTGCTGCGTGGTCGTGCGGCAGTACGCGTGAGCCGCCGTCGGCACGGCGACGATGCACAGGGCCGCGGCCGCGAGCATGAAGCGCATGCCGCGAGGACCAAGCAAGAAACGCATCCTCCCAGATTAGCACGCGCTTCGCTCACGCCCGCCAGCAGGACGACCGTGTCGGCAATGTGCGTGTCCCGCGCCGTCTCGATCGAGCCACGCGATCGCTGCCACTCGCGGTCCCGGGCCGACGGTCGGCGAAGGTGCGCCGCTGTCCGCCGAGCCACGCGGCGGGGCTCCCGAGGTCAGCCGTCCGCGCCACCGGCGCCCCCGGGCACGCGATCGCCGTCGCGGCGGGACGCCCGCGGGCGGAGCGCTCAGCCGAAGGTCTCGGCGTACGCCGCCTCGTCGAAGCCGACGAGGACGCTCTTGCGCGTGACGACGACCGGACGCTTCACGAGCTTTCCGTCCTGGGTCAACCACCGGACGATCTCCTCGTCCTTCGCGGCGTCGAACTTCTGCTTGCCGATGGCGCGGTAGCTCTGGCCGCTCGTGTTGAGCCACTTGCGCACCGCGCGCTTGCTCTTCGGGATCCATTCGCCGAGCTCCTCGGCGCTCGGCGGGCTGTCGACGATCGGCCGAACGTCGACGTCGACGCCGTGGTCGGCGAACCAACGCAGCGCCTTCTTGCAGGTTCCGCAGCCTGCGTACGAGAGCACGAGAGGTTTGTCGCTGGGCATGGGCCTATCCAGATCGAGAGGACCGAGCCTTAGCACATCAGAGCGCCAGGAGGCGGAGGCGAAGAGCCGTCGTCTCGCTCTGGAGCGCGAACGACGTCAGGTCGTGGCTCGCCGGACGAGCGAGGACGGCGGCGAGCGACGCCGGACCCGGAACGCGGAGGGCGTCGGCGAGCGCCGCGTCCGTCGGCGCGATCGCGTCCAGCGCCGCGCGGAGGCTCCCCGACATCAAGAACGCCGCGCGGGCCTCCGTCGCGAGCACCGCCTCCGCGAACGCCGCCTCGTCGATCGCCGGCGCGCGCGCGAGCGCCGGCTCGAGCTCCTCGAGGACGCGCCGCCGCCTGCGATCGGTCGCGCGGCGCGCGCGCAGCTCGAAGTCCTCGACGAGCGGTCCGACGCGCTCCTCCGGCCGCGCCGAGAACCCCGGCGCGACCTGGCGGGCGAACGCGACGACCGCCGCGAGCACCTCGTGCGAGCCGAGCGCGCCGAGCCAGGGGACGCCGAGCGCGATGCGCACCATCGGCCGCGCCAGCGCCGCGATGGCGTGCGCGTCCGTCGAGGCGCCGAGCGCGGCGGGGACGATCACCCAGATCGCGTCCTCGCACGCGATCGCCGGAGCGGCGACGCGATCGGAGACGGCCAGCTCCACGTCGACGAGCTCGAAGGCCCGCAGCGCGCGATCGAAGAGCGGGCGGACGGGGTGGGCAGCCTTCGGCTTGACGCGATCGCGCGTCGACGCGCCCTGCTCCGCGAGGCCGACGCGCGCGAGCTTTCCCGCGAGCTGCGCCGCGAGCGCGGCGACGTCCCACACCGGGTGACGCCCGAGCCCGCCGGGCATCACCGACTTGCGGAGCGACGTCGCCGAGAGGCCCTCGATCGGCGCCGCGCCGCGGATCCGCGCCTCGAGCTCGGTCCGCTCCTCGGGGGCGAGCTCGCCCGCGACGGCGCGGAGCTCTCGGGCGACCCACGGCTCTGCCGTGCGCCCCGCGCCCGTGAGCGCGCTCTCGAACGAGCGCACGAGGCCGGCGTCGACCGGGCGACGGCCCGACGGCGAGACGATGACCGGCGCGAGCGCGGCCGCGGCCTCCTCGTGACGGCCGCGCGCCGCGCAGGCACGCGCGAGCGCGACACGGGCGTCGTCGCGGCCGTCGTCGGCGCGCAGGGCCTCCTCGAAGCGCTCGATCGCGTCGTCATGGCGCCCGAGCTCGAGCTCGACGAGGCCGAGCTCCACCAGCCACGTCGGATCGATCGCGCGGCCGCTCTCGTGCGCGCGCGCCACCGCCCTGGCGAGCACGCGCGCGAGCACGTCCGGCTCCTCGCCGGCGGCGGCGCGGACGCGCGCGAGCATCACCGGCTCGGGGGAGAGGGCGGCGGCCTCGACGAGCGCCCCCTCGGCGCCGGCGCCGTCGCCCACGGCGCGGCGCGCGTCGGCGAGCTCGAGCAACGCCTGGAAGCGCGAAGCCGGATCGGCCTCGCCGATCACCAGGCGCCCGAGGAGCGTGGCGCGCTCCTCCCGCGAGACCGCGTCGCCCAGGTCGAGCAGACCGCGGAGCGCGCGGGGATCGTGCGGATCGATCTCGAGCGCCGCGCGGAGCTCCGCCTCCGCGAGCGCGGGCTGGTTCATCACGCGCCGGTAGATGCTCGCGCGACCGACGAGCGCGACGAGCTTCTCCGCGCGCTCGTCGGTCGCGCTCACCGCCTCGGCGAGCGCAGCCAGCGCCTTGTCCCAAGCGCGCTGGCCGATGAACAGCTCCGCGAGGAGGAAGAGGGAGGGCACGTGGTCCCCCGCGACCTCGCGGACGCGCTCGAGCGCCGAGATCGCGAGGAGCGGATCCGCGAGGTCGTTCTTCGCGACCTCGGCGAGCTCCGACGCGATCGGAACGACGGCCTCGGGGCTCTTCGCCTGGGCGAGCGCGTCGCCGAGCGCGCGCGCGAGATCGGCGAACGCGCCGCGCCGCCGCTGGAGCGCGGCGAGGCGCGCGGCGGTCTCGACGCCCTCTGGCTCCGACTTCAGCGCCTGCTCGAGGAGCTCGGCGGCGACGTCCTCGTCCCCGCGCGCGGAGGAGAGATCCGCCGCGTCGCGGAGGAGCTCGGCCCGCGCCTTCTTCCCCGCGACCAGGCCGGCGAGCGCGCGGCCCGCGGCGATCGCCGCGTCCGCGTCGCCGAGCTCGGCGCCGAGCTCCGCGAGGAGGCAGGCCGCGCTGAGGCTCGTCGGATCGGCCGTGAGCGCGAGACGGCATTGCGCGGCGGCCTCGACCGACGCGCCCGCGCGGCGGCGGAGACGCGCGACGTCGAGGTGCAAGAGGAGCCGCTCGGTGTCGTCGGCGGCGCCCTCGACGCGACGGAGGAGCGCCTCCGACGACGCGCGGATCGCGGCGGCGTCGCCGGCGAGGACGCGCGCGCGGGCTCGGCTCACGAGCGCGTCGAGCCCCGGCGCGTCGGCGGCGCCGAGCGCGCGGAGCCTCTCCCACGGCTCGTAGTCGTCGCTCTCGGGCAACGTCCAGGTCACGAGCGAAGCGAGCCCCTCGAGCGCGCGGCCGCCGAGCAGCCCCGACGGGTACGCTTCGGCCGCGAGCGCGAGCGCGTTCGCGAGCTGCGGCGCGGAGCCGGCTCGACGCGCGAGGCGCTCCGCGGTCCGCAGCGTGGCGAAGTCGCGCGCGCCGGTCGCGAGGAGCGGCTCGGCGCTCCCGGTGTCCCCGCCGTCGATCGCGCGCGCCGCGGCGACCAGCGGCGAGACGACACGACGGGACGCCTCGTCGAGCTCCGCGCGCGCGCCGATGCGCGCGAGGCGGTCGGCGATGAAGGGCTCGTCCGGCATGCTCTCCCTCGCGCGCGCGTACGCCGCCACGGCGTCGGCGTCGCGGCCGGCAGCCTCGTCGAGCTCGGCGGCGCGGACGAGCAGCTGCGCGCGGACGCCCGCCGCGCCCG
>JAHBWF010000183.1 GCA_019637105.1 Labilithrix sp. | reverse complement strand
GAGCGTCAGCCCGACGGCGAAGAGCGCGGCGGCGATCGCCGCGCCGATCGCGACCGCGACCGTCCGCGGAGGGCGGCCCGCGGGCGCCGGCGACACGGTCGAGACGACGATGCTGGACGCGCTCGTCGAGCTCGCCGACGAGGCGTCGCCGCGCGGGCGGAGCTCCTGCAGCGCCTGCGCGAGGTCCTCGTCGGTCGCGTCGACCGCGCCCTCGAGCGCGGCGGCGAGCTCGGCGCACGACGCGTACCGCTCGTAGGGACGCTTCGCGAGCGCGCGCGAGATCGCGATCCACAGCCGAGGCTCGATGCGCGGGTCCGGATCGACCTCGTGCTCGAGCACGGACGCGAGCGACGCCGACGCCGAGTCCCGCTGGAAGACGCGGAGGCCGGTCAGCATCTCGTAGAGGACCACGGCGAACGAGAACATGTCGCTCCGCCCGTCGATGTCCGCCTGCCCGCGGATCTGCTCGGGCGACATGTAGTGCGGCGTCCCGAGGACGCTGCCGTCCACCGTGAGCGCGGAGCCGGCGGCCGGCAGCTTGGCGATGCCGAAGTCGAGCACCTTGGGGATGACGTGACCGTCCGGCTCGACCGCGAAGAAGACGTTCGCCGGCTTCACGTCGCGGTGGACGATGCCCTTCTGGTGGACGTGGTGCATGGCGGACAGGACGGGGAGCGCGACGGCGACCGCCTGGACCGCCGTGAACGGGCCGCGCTCCCGCATCGCGTCCTCGAGCGTGCTCCCGCGGAGCAGCTCCATGACGAGGCCGAGCGTGCCGTCCTCCTCGTCCACGAGATCGAAGACGCGGACGACGTGACGGTGCGAGATCGTCGCCGACAGGCGCGCCTCGCGGCGGAAGCGTTCGTCGTGGACCGCCGACCGCTCGGATCGGTGCAGCGTCTTGACGGCGAGCTCGGCCTGCGTCGCCTCGTTGCGGGCGACCCACACGTCGCCCATCCCCCCGCGCCCGATGCGCTTGATGAGCCGGATCTTTCCCCCGAGCAACCTGTCCGGGGAGCTTTCGCTTCGCGTCACGAACGCCTCGCCGTGAGCTTAGCGCACGTCGCGACGACGAGGCGAGGGCGAGCGCCCTTCCTCCCGCGAGGGCGAGCCCGCCCCGCGCGGCGCGCGACGGGATCTCGCGCGGCGCGGGGCCTCCCGGATCTTCGTCCTCGCGGTCGGACCGTCGCCCCGTCCCCTCGAAGGGCGCGCTACATGCAAGTCGACGCGCGGCGACAGTCGACGGTCGCGCCGAACTGCCCGCGGCCGCAGCACACCTCGTCGCCGTCGCAGTCCGCGCGCTCGCACCGGCCGCATTGCCCCGCTCCGCAGCGGAGGCAAAGCCGCGCGCCGCAGCACGTGCCGCGCCCCGGCGGCGGGGGGTTGTCCGGGCAGCTGTACGGCGTGCCCGGGACGGTCCCGCCGCTCGCGCCGCCGTCGTCCTCGTTCGTCGCGGCCGTCGCGGCGTCGAGTTCGACGTACTGCACGTCCGGCACCGACGAGCACGCGAGCGCGCTCGCCGCGAGGGCGATCGCCGAGAGGACGCGGGGGAGGTGCATGCTCGCCTACGAGCATAGCGCAGACGCGCCGACGGCCGCGTCAGAAGCTGAACGCGAGGCGCACGCCGCCGGGCGCCGGGCGGACGATGGCCGTCCCCTGAGCCTGGGCCGGCGACGGAGCGCGGACGAGCAGGTACACGCCCGCGCCGACGGCCGCGAGCCCCACGAGCCCGATGCTCGCGCCGAGCGGTCCGAAGAGATGAGCGCGGTCGCGATCGCTCTCGATCTCGGCGCGTCGGCTCGTCGGACAGACGTTGCCGGGGCAGGCGGCCTCGATGTCCCCGATCGTGTTTTCCCGGGCGACGAGCAGGACGCCGCCCGCGACGAGCAGCGCGGCGCCGCCTCCGACGGCGATCCACCCGAGCGTGTCGGGGCGCCGGCTGGGGGCGCTCGCCCGCGCGATCGTCACCGTGTGAGCGACCTCGCCTCCGCCGTCCGTGAGGGAGATCGTGCGCTCCGACGGCTCGAAGCCGCTCGCGGTCGCGGCGACGATGTGCTCTCCGGGGTCGAGGTCGAGGACGCGGGGCGTGGTCGAGACGGGCACGGGCGCCCCGTCGACGGTGACGCGCACGTCGGGCGGCGGGCGGTCCTGGAGCCGCAGGGCCAGCCGCGGGATCCGCCCGTCGAGCTCGACGACCCGCTCGGCGGCGCTGTCCGCGGTCTCCTGATCGCTCGGCGGCAGCGACGCCTTCGTCGCGGCGAGGGCGCGATACATGTCCCGGGCCTCCCGGAGCCGCCCCATCTCCGCGAGCACGGTGGCGATGCGGTAGCGGACGGAGGCGCTCTCCTTCACCTTCGCGACCCGCTGGAACTTCTCGAGCGCCTCCGAGTAGCGCTTCTCCTGCTCGTCCTTGAACGCCTCCTGGAACAGATCGCGGGCCGCCTGCAGCTCCTCGGGAGACTGCGCGGACGCGCGCGGCGACGAGAGGACCACGGCGAACACCGAGGCGAGCACGAAGGCTCGCGGCCGCGGCGCGCGTCGTCCCCGCGGGCGCGCGAGGCTATCCGTCATCGAGCGAGATCGAGTCGAGCGAGACTCCATAGAGCCCGCGCTTCTTTAGCAGATCGCGGAGGTGGTGCCGCGCGACATCCGCCTGACGTGCGGCGGCGGAGAGGTTGCCCTGCGAGCCTCGCATCAGGACGGTGAGGTAAGCCTTCTCGAAGCGCTCGATCGCCCGCTCCTTGGCCACCGCGAACGTCCCCGACAGGTCGAGCGGCGCGCGCTCGCCCGCGGTCCCGCGGAAGCCCTCGCCTTCGCCGGCGACGTCCTGCCGGCGGATGATCCCGTCGCGCGCGACCGCCGCCGCGCGCAGCAGCGCGTTCTCGAGCTCGCGGACGTTCCCCGGCCACGGCATCGACGCGAGGTGGTCGAGCGCGTCGACGTCGATCATCGCCTCGATCCCCGCGCGCTTGAGCAGGCTCGCGCACACGAGCGGGAGGTCCTCCCTCCGCTGCCGGAGCGGCGGGACGAACACACGGACCTGCGCCAGCCGGAAGTAGAGGTCCTCGCGGAAGGTCCCCTTGTCGATCGCGTTGCGGAGGTCGCGGTTCGTCGACGAGAGGACGCGCACGTCGATCGGCGTCGGCGTCTGCGCGGACGCGCGCACCACCTCGCGTCGCTCGAGCACGCGGAGCAGCTTCGCCTGGAGCGCCGGGGGGAGCTCCCCGACGCCGTCGACGAACACGGTGCCGCCGTGCGCGCTCTCGAGGAGGCCGGCGCTCGGCTCGAGCACGCCCGCGGCCTCGTCCTTCTCGCGCCCGAACAGGAGCGCCTCGGCGAGCGCCTCGGGGAGCGCCGTCGCGTCGACCACCACGAACGGGCCGGGGGCTCGCGGCGAAGCGGCGTGGATCGCGCGGGCGACCGCCTCCTTCCCCGCGCCGGTCTCTCCCTGGACGAGGACGGCGAGGTCCTTGGCGGCGATGCGCTCGAGCGTGGTGAAGAGCTCGCGCATCGCCGACGAACGGCCGACGAGCTCACCGAACGACTCGCGCTCGTTCAGCGGCGGCGCCACCGCGGTCTCGTCCACCTCGAGGCGGAGGAGCGTGTCGCCGATCGTCAGCTCGCCGCCGATCGCGAGCTCGACGTCGAGCACCTTGTGCTGCCCGAGCCAGGTGCCGTTGGTGCTGCCGACGTCGCGCGCGCGGACGCGGTCCTGCACGCGCGTGAGCTCGAGGTGCGCCCCGCTGACGCGCGGGTCGTCGACGACGAAGTCGTTCGTGGGGTGGCGGCCGACGGTCGCGCTCGAGCGGACCACCGCGAAGGCGCGCCCCGCAGAAGGACCGCTCACCGCGACGAGCTTCGGCGAGACCGCCGTGCGCGCGACGACGCCCGGATTCGCCTCGGTCCCTCCACGTACACTGCTCATTTCCGCCCACCATATTCATTGTCCGCGCGAGGACGCAACGGCGGCGAATTCTCCCGCTTCCCCGCCGGCCCGCGCGGGGTGAGCCCGCTCCGCCGCGGTCGCGGACTCGGGTCCTCTGATCTCTCCCTGGACCATGGACCTTCGTTCCCCCAGGGTCGGCCGGACGATCCGCGTAGGTGCGCGGAGCTGATGCCGAAAAACCGCAGAAATGGGCTCGCCTGCCCGGCCGTCCGGGTGGCCACGGTTCTTGCAAGCGCGGCGGTGGGGTCGAGCCATGGATGTCAGCTGTCCCGCGTGCGCCGCGCGCTACACCGCCGATGACGAGAAGCTCCGGGGCAAGACCGCCCGGATGCGCTGCAGGACCTGCGACACGGTCTGGCTGGTCTCCGGTCCGCAGCCCGAGGCCGAGGCCGCGGCGCTGCACGCGCCCGTCGCGAGCGAATCGACCAGCAAACGCGCGGCCGTCGTCCGGCGCGGCAGCGAGCGCGAAAAGCGCGATCTCTTCGCGACCCGGGAGCCCGAGTACGGCTCGGTCAAGCAGACGCTCCTCCCTCCGCCGTCCTTCGGCCTCACGGGCGGCGTGGGCGCGCGCAACGAGAACTCCGTCCTGTTCCGCGTCGACCAGCTCGTCGGCGCGGGCCGCGTGAAGACCCCCGAGCCGGCGCCGGCGCCCGCGATCGCCGGCCAGAGCGCCTCGCCCGGCTCCGACGACGACGGCATCATCGATCTGAAGGCGCTCGCGAGCGCGCCGCCCCGCCGGATCGGCGTCCCCGTGGCGCCGCTGTTCAGCGAGCCGCCGGCCATGTCGCTCGACGTCGACGACAGCGGGCCGCGGTCCGCCGCCGGCCCGGGCGCGCGCTTCGGCAAGATGCAGCTCGTCGGGGCGATCGCCGCCGCCGCCGCGTTCCTCCTCCTGGTCGGCTTCGGGATCTCGGTCGCGTTCAAGGGCGAAGAGCCCGTCAAGCACACCGCGGCCGTCGTCGCGCCGCCGGCCGCCGTCGAGGCGCCGCCGCCGAAGGCCGAGCCCGCGCCTGCCCCCGCGACCGTCGCGGCGGCGGACGACGCGAGCGACACGTCCGAGGCCGCGGAGAAGACGGAGAAGAAGGCCGCCAAGGGCCCCAAGGGCAAGCGCGGCAAGGCCGCCAAGGGCAAGGCCAAGGGCGTCATCACGAGCAAGAGCCCGGCGCCGGCCCCGAAGACCGTGAAGGCCGCCGACCCGTGTCACTGCAAGGGCGACTTCAACTGCATCCTCGCCTGCACCGCGCGCGGGGGGAAGTAGCGGACGCGCGCGGCTCCGGGCGGGGTCGCGCGGCGACCTGAAAAAGCGCCGAGGCGCGTGCCATGTTAGGCTCTCTCGTCCGTCCCACGGGTGGATGGGGGAACGCACATGACCTCGCAGAGCCTCGCCTGGACGCTCCTCGTCGCCGCGACGCTCGTCGCCGGGGCGGCCGCCGCCGACACCGCCCCGAAGGCCGAGAGGTTCGTCGTCGAGATCGCCGGGGCGCGCGTCGAGGCCGACGCGGTGACCGCGAGCGACCACCTCGGCGAGCGCGATCCGCTCGCCGGCGCCCCGAGCGCCCGAGAGCCCGGGACGATCGCCCTGCGCGGAGGCGCCCTGATGGCCAGAGACGCCGCGCGCCTCCTCGTAGAGGCGTTCACGAAGGACTGCGCGCGCCGCGTCGACGGCGGCGTCGCGTTCGCCGACAAGGACTACGGCGAGCTGTCGCGGCTGACGTTCTCCTGGGGCGTCGTGACGGAGGTGTCGCTGCCCGCGCTCGACGCGACGAGCAAGGACCCCGCCGCGCTCGGGATCACGATCCAGCCGCAGTTCCCGAAGCGGATCGTGCAGCACGGCGAGAAGTTGGCGCGCCCCGCGAGCGGTCCGGCCTGGCTCCGCTCGTCGTTCAAGCTCTCGATCGACGGGCTCGACGGCGCGCTCACGTCGGTGCGCCAGATCGGCGAGGTGCGCGTCGCGCAGACGCCGAGCGCGAGCGCTCCGGTGCAGTGCAAGGCCGCCACCGTCACCGACCTGACCTTCGCGATCCCGGCGACCGACGCCGGCGGGCTCGCGGCGTGGAAGGACGGCGCGGCGCGGAGCGGCACGCTCGAGTACCTGGCCGCCGACGGCGCGCCGGCGCTGAGGCTTCGGCTCTCCGGCCTGAAGAAGAAGGCTCAGGTCGCGAGCGGCGCGCTCACGAAGGTGACCGCCTCGATCGACGCCGTGGCCTTCGAGCACGCCGGCGCGAAGGCGCCCGCGCCGGCGAAGAAGTAGGGCCGGCGCCCGGCGGGCGCGTCAGTCGCGGTCGATCGGCACGGTCACCACACGGACGTCGGCGTCCGTGGCGTTCGCCGCGGCGCGCGCGGCGGCGTCGACGAACTTGCCGATGGCCGCCGGCTCGCCCACGACGACGCGGAGCTCGCGGGCCCCCTCGAGCGCGCGCCCGGCGCCGCTCAGCCGGATCACGCCCTCCGGCGCGAGCTCGACCCTCGCGTCGAGCGGCGCCGGCTCCGCGTCGGGCGCGTCGAACGTGAAGGCGTAGGCGACCACCTTGCCCTCGGGCGGCGTCGCGGGGCGGAGGACGATCTCGAAGCGCGCGCCCTTCGCGCCGGCCCTCGCGAGACGAAGGCGCGCCGCGCCCTGCCCCTCCGCGGACGCGGCCTGGTCGCCGGTCGCCGTCACCGTGTACGCGGGCAGCGGCGGCGCGCCCGGCCCGCTCCGGCCCGTCACGTACACGATCATCGCCGCCGCGAGCGCGAGCGGCCCCGCGGCCGTCACGAGGTGACGCTTCCAGGCGCTCGGCAGTGAAACCATCCGCATCCTCCGTCGTGCCTCGGCCGTGGCTCCTTGTACCACGGGGCGGCACGCGCGCGCCCGGCCCCGAAAGAGCGCGGGGTTTCGGGCCCGCCCCAGCTCGCGCCTCGTCCGCGTGGGAGCTCGGGCGCTCGCGACCAGGGCACCGGCGCAGGCGCTCCGGCTCGTCCGGCGCCCGCGCGCCGAACCGTGACGCTCGCGGCCGCTTCCGCTATACGGCGCGGCGATGGCTGAGTCGAAGGTCGCGATCGTCACGGGTGCTTCGAGCGGGATCGGCCTCGCGGTCGCCAAGCGCTGGACCGAGCGCGGCGGTCGGTGCGCGCTCGTCGCGCGCACCGCGGACAAGCTCGAGGAGGCGACGCGCGCGCTCGGCGGAGACCGCGCGGCCGCCTTCCCGCTCGACGTCGTCGACCTCGACGCGCTGACGGCCCTCCCGGAGCGCGTCGTCGAGCGCTTCGGCCGCCTCGACGTCGTCGTGAACAACGCGGGTCTGAACCACCGCGGACCGATCGAGCGCTTCACGCCCGCCGAGCTCGCGCAGATCGTCACGACGAACCTGGTCGCGCCGATCGTGCTCTCGCGCGCCGCCCTCCCGCGGCTCGGCCGCGGCGGCTCGATCGTGCAGGTCGCGAGCCTCGCGGGGATGGTGCCCGTGCCGGGCGAGGCCGCGTACTCGGCGTCGAAGGCGGGCCTCCGCGCCTTCGCGCGCGCCGCCGCGTACGACGTCGAGGAGCGCGGGATCCACGTCGGCTGCGTCTGCCCCGGGCCGGTCGACACGGGCTTCCTCGGCGACCTCGAGGAGGTGCCCGACATCGTGCTCTCGCAGCCGATGATCAGCGCCGACGAGGTCGCGCGCGCCGTCCTCCAGTGCATCGACGAGCGCGTCGACGAGATCGCGCTGCCCGCGCGGTCCGGGCGGCTCGCGACGATGGCCTACCTCGTCCCGTCGTTCGCGCGGAAGATCCGTCCGGTGCTCGAGAAGCGCGGCGCGCGCAACAAGCAGGCGCTCCTCGCCGCGCGCCGGCGCTCCGTCTCGTGACGCGGCCCTCCGACGCGCCGTCCGCGCGTGACGTCGTCGGCGCCGGGGCCGACCGCGTCCGGGGCGCGCGACGTCAACCGCGGCGCCGCCCGCGGGTCGCTTCGTGCAGCGCGATCCCGCTCGCGACGGCGACGTTGAGCGAGTCGAAGCCCGCCGCCATGTCGACGCGGACGGGGCGCGCGCGCGCGATCACGTCGCCGGGGAGGCCGGGCCCCTCGGCGCCGAGCAGGAGCGCGCGCGGCGTGGGCGCGAGCGCGTCGATCGTCTCGGCCCCGCGCGGCGTGAGCGCGATCGGCTCGACGTTCGCCGCGGCCAAGAGGTCGAGCATGGCGCCGGCCGAGGCGCAGCGCGCGAACGGGACGATCAGCGCCGCGCCGGCCGAGACGCGGATCGCCTTGCGGTAGAGCGGGTCGCAGCTCTCGGCGTCGAGCAGCACGCCGCCCGCGCCGAACGCCGCGGCGTTGCGGAAGATGCTCCCCACGTTGTCGTGGTTGGTGAGCCCGATCAGGCCGACGAGGACGCCCGCGGCGCTCGCCCCGGCCGAGCGCGCCCGCCGTGCGAGCTCGGCGGGGTCGAGCGGAGCGCCGCGCTCGCCGAGCGCGAGGACGCCGCGGTGGATCGAGAAGCCGACGACGGCGTCCATCACGGCCTGCGGGACGACGTACGCCGGCACGTCGTCCGGGAGCGACGCGAGGACGTCGCCGACGGCCTCGACGCGCCGCCTCTCGAGGAGGAGCGACCGGACCGCGAGCTCGCTGCGAGACGCGAGGACGCGTAGGACGACCTCGCCCTCGGCGATGAAGAGGCCCTCGCGCCCGACGAGGTCCCGCTCGCGCACCGCCGTGTACGGCTGGAGCCCCGGGTGCTCGCGGCTGTCGACGTGGACGACGCGCGCCGTCATCGGCGGTCGGCCGGCTCGGCCGGCGGCGCCGCGCTGCGCGTCAGCCGCTCGACGACGGCGGCGTGGTCCGGGAGGAGCCGCAACATCTCCTCGCGCGACGGCATCTCGAAGTCGGCGAAGTCGAACCCGGGCGCGACCGTGCAGCCGCACAGCGCCCACCGCGCGCCGAGCGGCACCGCCGCCTGCCACGCGCCCGCGGGCACGACGTGCTGCGGCCGCTGCCCCGCCGCGAGATCGCGCCCGAGGATGAAGGTCTGGTGCACGCGCCCCTCGAGGACGTGGAGCTCGACGGGATCGCCGTCGTAGTGGTGCCACGCCTCGTCCGACGCGACGCGGTGGAGCGCGGAGAACGTCCCCGCGGGCAAGAGGAAGTAGATCGCGGTCGACGCCGAGCGCGGCGCGCCGTGCGGCAGGCCCCCGAGCGCCAGCGGCGAGCGCCAGGTCTCGCGGAACCAGCCGCCCTCGGGGTGCGGCGAGAGGCCGAGCAGCTCGACGAGCTTCGCCGCTTCGGGCTCCAGCGCGACGAGGGACGGCTCGACCTGCGGATCGGGGTGCATCGTCGCCTCGCCTCAGCTCTTCTCGACGCAGACCGCCTCGAGGCGCACGTTCGCCGGAGGCTTCGTGCACTTGCCGGCGGCGCACGCGAGGCCGTCGGCGCAGACGGCGTCGTCCGGGCAGCTCCCGCCTTCGGCGACCGGAGCCGTGCAGAAGCCGTCGACGCAGTCGCCCTGGCACTCGCCCTCCTTGCAGGAGTTGCCGCTGGCTTTGCGCGTCGCGCACTTCGCCGTGGACGCGTCGCAGAAGGCCGTGCGCACGCACGCGCCGCTGTCGCTGCAGGCGCCTCCGATCTCGATCGGCTTGATGCACTTCTTCTCGGCCGGATCGCACACGAGCTCGTCGCGGAGGAAGCAGACGAACGCCTCGGCGCCCGACGCCTCGCCGTCGAGCCGCGTCTCGACGTCGCCGTCCACCGTGGCGACGCACGGCCCGTCGCCCTCTCCGCCGCGCTTCGTCACCTGGCAGACGCCCTTGCAGGCCACGACGCCCTCGAACGACGGCGCGCACTCGACGTCGGCCGCGCACGCGTCGCCGGGCTTCTTCGCGCCGGCCGCGGGCGCGCCGAGGGCCTTGCGCCGCGCGTCCGGGCACGCGGGCACGTCGAGGTTGCCGAAGTCGGTGCAGAAGTCGGAGAGCGCCGTCACGCGCCGGAGCTGCGCGAGGCAGTCGGTGCGCGCCTGCGCGTCGTCGACCATGTACGGATCGAGCCGAACGACCCGCTGCTTGCACGTCGGGTCGTCCTTCGGGAGCGTGAGGACCCTGTTGCAGCACTCGGAGATGATCTCGCAGTAGTCGGAGAGGAAGGCTTCCTTCGCCTCGGCCTCGGCCTTCGCCGCCGCCTCGCGCTTTTCCTCCTCTTCGCTGCCGCACGCGACGACGATCGCCGCGACGACGAGACCGAGCAGCGCGCGACCGCGCGACGATCGAAGCTTCATGGGCGCGCAACGTACCACCGATCGCGATGCACACCAGGAGCGCGGGCACACGACAAATGCGCTCCTCCGACCACCAAAATACGCCGCCGACACTAGAACTTACCGCCATTCCTGAAATCGTCGGTTAGAGTTATCCCGATGCGGATCGATGCGATCGACCGCCGGACGGGCCGCCTCCTCGGGGGCGCATGGCGGCTCGATCGGGTGCTGGGCGAGGGCGCGACGTCGACGGTCTACGCGGCGACGAACGTAAATTCGAGGCAGCGCGCGGCGCTCAAGGTGCTGCGCTCGGAGCTCGCGGGCGATCGCGAGGTCGTCGATCTGTTCCGCGCCGAGGGCCGTCTCGTCGGCGAGATCGATCACCCGGGCGTCGCGAAGGTGCTCGACGACGGCGTGACCGACGACGGCTGTCCGTTCCACGTCCTCGAGCTGCTCGTCGGCCAGACGCTCGACGAGCTCCGGCAGACGCGCGGCGGGCGCGTCCCGCTCGACGAGGTGATGCGGATCGGGGACGCGATGATGGAGACGCTCGCCGCCGTCCACGCGGCGGGGATCGTCCATCGCGACCTCAAGCCGCAGAACGTCATGGTGCTCGACGGCGGCGGCATCAAGATCCTCGACTTCGGGCTCGCGAAGGCGCGCGGGCGGACCGCCGACGCGGCGCAGGACGTCGTCGGCACGCCGTCGTTCATGCCGCCGGAGCAGGCGCTCGGCGTCACGAAGAAGATGGACGCGCAGAGCGACGTCTGGGCGCTCGGGGCGA
Source organism: Labilithrix sp. (assembly GCA_019637105.1). Lineage (GTDB taxonomy): Bacteria > Myxococcota_A > Polyangia > Polyangiales > Polyangiaceae > Labilithrix. Next base: position 4,061 of record JAHBWF010000183.1, on the reverse strand, counting down.
CGCTCTTCTTCTTGCTGAGCGGTCAGCCCGTTCACGTCGCGAGGCACCCGACGGCGATGCTCCTGGCGAGCGCGTCGACGCGGCCGCGGTCGCTCGCCGACGCCGCCCCGGAGCTCCCGCGCCCGGTCATCGACGTCATCGATCGCGCGGTGGCGTACAGGAAGGCCGACCGATGGCCGGACATCCACGCCATGCGCTCGGCGTGGCAGGAGGCGCACCCGGCGTGGCTGCCGACGCTGCCGCCGCCCTCGTTCGTCCCCGATCCGACCTTCGTCGATCCGAACCTCCTCGTCGACGAAGCGACGCGACGCCTCGGCCCTCCTCGGTCGTCGCCGTCGGTCGAGACGCCGATGGCCATCGCCCTCTTCGATCCGCGCGAGCTCGCCCTCGAGGTGGAGGCTTCGGTCCCGCGAACGTCGCTCGGGCCGGCGACGACCTCGCGCGCGCCCGTCGTCGCGCCAGCGCGACGCTGGCGCTCGACCGTCGCCCTCGCGGCGACCGCCGTCTTGACCGTCGGGCTCGTCGCGGCCGCCGTCGCGCTCTCCGCGGACGAAGAGCCGAGCGCCGCGCGCTCCGCGTCGCCGCCCGCCTCCGCCATGGATCTGCCGGCCGCGACGCCGGCGCGCTGACGGGCGAGCGCCGGCCGCCTCCGCGACGTCGCGCCCGTGCGCGCGAGCACGACCCCGCGGTACACGCGGCCACCGTCACCTCCAGCGGGCGCGTCGAACGCTCGCGCTCGTTCTCTTCCGCAGCGACGGCGAGCGGCGCTCTCGTTGAGGGCGGTACCCCGCAATGTTGAGCGGATCGGCGCGTCGACGCTCCGCGCGCCACGCTCTGAGCTAGGCTTCGTCCATGTCGACGCGAGGCAGGAACGCGCGTGACGTCACCAAAGCGAAGTGGGATAACCCGCTCTTCAACGCGGACCACCGCATGCAGGTGGAGCTCCCGCGGCTCCACATCCAGGTCGAACGAGAGTGCGGCCGCGCCGCGGCGCGCGCGTACGTCCACGACGGCGAGATCTGCCGCGTCGGCTCCGCGGCCTCGAACGATCTCGTGCTCGACGATCCGACGATCTCGCGCTTTCACTGCAGCATCCAGCGCGAGGGCGGCGGCTGGCGCATCGTCGACACGGGCTCGACGAACGGCACGCGCGTCGACGGCGTGCGCATCCTCTCGGCCGAGCTCGAGGCGCAGGCGGTGCTCGTGCTCGGCGACTCGCGGCTGCGCGTCCGCCCCGATCGCGGAGAGAGCGCGACCGTCCCCGTCGTCGGCGCGCTCGGCTCGCTCGTCGGCACGAGCGCGGTCATGCAGCGCCTCTTCGCGACGCTCGAGCGCGTCGCCGCGAGCGACATCGACGCGCTCATCCACGGCGAGAGCGGCACCGGCAAGGAGCTCGTCGCGACCGAGATCGTGCAGCGGAGCGCGCGCGCGCAAGGACCGCTCGTCGTCGTCGACTGCGGCTCGATCTCGCCCGCCCTCGTCGAGAGCGAGCTGTTCGGCCACGTCCGCGGCGCGTTCACCGGCGCCGATCGCGATCGCGAGGGCGCGTTCGAGGCCGCCGACGGCGGCACGGTGTTCCTCGACGAGATCGGCGAGCTGCCGATCGAGCTCCAGCCGAAGCTGCTCCGCGCGCTCGAGCAACGCGAGGTGCGCCGGGTCGGCACGTCACGCGCGCGGCGCGTCGACGTCCGCGTGATCGCCGCGACGCACCGCGAGCTGGAGCGCGAGGTGAACCGCGGGCGCTTCCGCGACGATCTCTTCTACCGCCTCGCGAAGGTGAACGTCCGCGTCCCCCCGCTGCGCGATCGGCTGGACGATCTGCCGCTCCTCGTCGACTCGTTCCTCGCCGCGTTCGGCCGCCGCGACGGGGGCCGGCTGTTCTCGCCGGAGGTCCTCGCGCAGATGAAGCAGCACGACTGGCCCGGCAACGTGCGTGAGCTCCGGAACTACGTCGAGCGGAGCATCGTCCTCGACGACGCCCCGCCGCCGTCGATGCGCACGATGCGGAGCGGGACGATGCCCGTCTATCGCCTCGACGCCGCGAACCGGGAGGGCGACGAGGCGGCGCCCCCGCCGCCCCCGGAGGTCGACCGCTCGATCCCGTTCCGGCTCGCCAAGGAGCGGGCGATCGAGAAGTTCGAGCGCGCGTACATCGGCCCGCTGCTCGAGGAGTGCGAGGGCAACATGAGCAAGGCGGCCCGCACCGCGCGGATGGACCGCATGTACCTCCATCAGCTCGCGCAGAAGTACGGCTTCCGCACCACGCGGCGGAGCCCGCCGGAGCCCTGAGCGCGCGCGCCGCCGCGACGAGCGTCCGCGCGAGGTCGCCCGTCGCCGTCCTCGGCGGGCCGAGCGCCCGGGCGCTGCAGAACGCACGCCGCGGGCGCGCACGAGCTTGCACGTGCCCCGCCGCTGGCAGAGGATGCTGCCACCTTGCGCGCCCGCGGACTCCTCTTCACCCCGTACGGGGAGCCCCGTCTCCTCGTCCCCGGCCTCGTCGGCGTCCTTTCGGCGTTCGTCATCGCGCTCGCGCTGATCACCTTCACGAACCGCCCTCGCACCGAGGAGGAGCGCGCCGACAACTTGATGCGCAGCGCGAGGCCCGCGGCGGCCGAGCAGATCTACGCCCGCCTGCTCCGCGAGCAGCCGTCGGTGTCGCTCGCGCTGTCGCTGCTCGAGGCCCACGATCGCGCGCGCCTCCTCGAGAAGATCGCGAAGCTGCGCGCGGGCGAGGCGACCGGCCTCCCCGACGACGACGCCCCGATGAGCGAGGAGGAGCTCGATCGGCTCGTCGCCGAGCTCCCGGAGGACGTCGCGCTCGTGGCGCGCTTCGCCCGCGGGGTGAACGCGCACGCCGTCCCGATCGACGTGCACGAGAAGATCTCCGAGCGCGCCCGGCGCGAGCCGCCCGCGCCCTGGGCGAACCACATGCTCGGCCGCGAGGCGCAGCGCGAGGGCCGCCACGAGGACGCGGCGGGCTTCTACGAGAAGGAGGGCGTCACCTTCGCCGAGCGGCGCGCCGACGTCGACACGGCGCTCCTCATCTGGCTCGCGCTCGGGGACTGGGACACGCTCCGCGATCGGCTGGCGGACGACCGCGTCGCGGCGGCCGCCGGCCCGCTGGCCAAGTACAAGCTCGCGGTCCACGACGGCGACTGGCGCGCGGCGGCGCGGTGGCTGCCCGGCGTGTGGGCGCCGCGGCTCGGCGGCACGGGCCTCGTCATGAGCGCCATCTCGGCGCTCGGCTGGGCCTTCTTCTGCGCGCGGCTGGGCAAGCTCGGCGCGCGCGTCCGATTCCGCCTGCCGATGTACGTCGTCGCGTTCGCGCTCGGCGTGGCCAGCGTCGTCCCCACCGTCCTCCTCATCGCGGTCGAGGAGGCGCGGTTCAAGATCGTCGAGACCGGCGATCCCGCGCGCGACGTCCTGTTCTTCGTGTTCGGCGTCGGCCTCCGCGAAGAGGCGTCGAAGCTCCTGCTCTTCTTGCCGCTCTTGCCCCTCCTGCGCCGGTGGGGCGACAAGCTCGACGTGCTCGTCTGCGGCGCGCTGGTCGGCCTCGGCTTCGCCGCCGAAGAGAACCTGAACTACCTCGCGCAGGAGAACCTGCAGACCGGCCTCGGGCGCTTCCTCACGGCGAACTTCTTCCACATGGCGTCGACCGGGACGCTCGCCTCCGCCCTCGACGACTTCGTCGCCGATCGCGAGCGGCACGCCGCGGCGTTCATGCGGACGTCGCTCTTCGTCGTCGCCATCCACGGCGCCTACGATTTCCTCCTCTCGCACGAGGAGTACGGCGGCACCTACTTCGCGATGACCGCGTTCGTCCTCCTGACGAAGCTCTTCCTCGAGGCCGTCGAGTCCGCGCGCCGCCGCGCCGATCGCGGGCTCACGCCGCTGCACGCCTTCATCTTCGCCGTCGCGATCGTCACCGGCGTGAGCCTCGCGTTCGGGACGATGGCCGTCGGCCCGAAGCAGGCGTTCATCGTGATGGGCAGCGGCCTGCTCGGCCAGGCGATCATCGTCTACATGTTCGTCCGCACCCTGCGGACGATGTGACGCGTCGG
>JAHBWF010000182.1 GCA_019637105.1 Labilithrix sp. | reverse complement strand
GCGATGGCGAGCGCGATGAAGGCCGCGGCGGACGTCGAGGTCGACGTCGTGGACCTCGACGCCGAGCGCGCGCTCGGCCCCGTCGTGCTGTCCGAGATCGTCGCGCGGGGCGGCGGACGCTACGACCTCGTCGGGATCGCCTGCTACTCGTCGTACGACTACCTGAAGGTGCTCGCGCTCGGGCGGAGCCTCCGCGCGCTCTTGCCGAAGGCGTGGCTCGTCACGGGCGGCTACCACGCGAGCGCCCGGCCCGGCGACTTCACCGGGCCGACCCCGGACGGCGGGGACTCGCCCTTCGACTTCGTGGTCGTCGGCGACGGCGAGGGACCGATGAGCCGGCTCGCCGGCGCGCTCGCCAGCGGGAGGCGCCCGCTCCTCGCGGTGCTCGGTCCCGAGGCGGTCGCCGATCCCGGGAAGATGCCGCCCGTCGACTGGGAGCTGCTCGCGCGGTACCGGCCGGTCGCTCGCAAGGTCGCCTCGCAGGCGGAGATCTACCTCTCGCGAGGCTGCCCCTACGACTGCGCGTTCTGCATGGAGCGCGCGAAGCGCGACACGTCGTGGCGCGCGCTCGAGCCCGAGCAGGCGCTCGAGGAGATGCACCGCCTCGACGCGTTCCTGGACCTCTCGACGTGGACGCTCTTCATCGCCGACGCCCTGTTCGGCATGAAGACCGCGTGGCGCCGGCGGTTCCTCGAGGGGCTCGCCGCGCGGCCCGTCCGCGCGCGCAAGGTCTGGCTCCTCGTGCGCATCGATCTGCTCGAGCGCGAGGACATCGCGCTGATGAAGCGCGCGAACGTCGCGCCCGGCTTCGGCCTCGAGTCGGGCGATCCCGAGCAGGTGCGGCGCATCCGCAAGGTCGGGCGGCTCTCCGACTACCTCGATCAGATGATGCGCGTCGCCGGCTGGGCGCGGGAGCTCGGCGTGCCGTGGGGCGCGAACGTGATCGTCGGGCACCCCGGCGAGACCGAGTCGTCGCTCCGGACCACGGCGAAGTACCTCGAGCGGCTCTACCTCGGCGCCGGCGGGACGACCGGGTTCCTCTCGGTGGATCCCTTCCGGCTCTACCCGGGCTCGCCGATCGACGAGGAGAAGGAGGCGTGGGAGGCGTCCACCGGCATGCGGGTCCATCGCTATCCGTGGTGGCACGACGGCGATCAGGATTTCCTCGCCGAGTGGGTCGATCCCTCGAGCGAGCTCGACTTCCGGCGGTGCCACGCGCTCCGCCACGAGCTGTTCCGGCCGATCCTCGAGGCGATCCCGCGCGCGTTCGCGTACGACGGGCCGGCGCGCGACTACTTCATGCGCGCCGTCACCGAGCAGGTGGAGCTCGTCGCCCCGCAGCACGCCGCGCGCACGCTCGCGCTGGACCACCTGTGGCGCGCGCTCGTGACGGCCGAGGACTCCGCCGCCGGCGAGCGTCGACGCGAGGGCGACGGCGCGCCGGGGAGCGCGGCCGATCGGGCGACGCGCCCGATCCCGCTCGACGAGGACCTCGCCTTCGCGACCTTCTCGCGCGCGGCGCGGCAGGCCGCGCTCTCGGCCGCGGGCGTCGATCTCGGCGACGCCGTCGGCCGCGCGGTGCGCGACGTGCCGCGCGAGCGCTTCGTGCCGCTCGACGCGCTCGCGGAGGCGCACCAGGACCGCGCCCTCGCGCTCGACGACACGGGGAGGGCGACCATCTCGGCGATGCACGCCTACGTCGCCGTCTTCCGCGCGCTCGCGCTCTCGCCGGGCGACGACGTCGTCGATCTGGGCGGCGGTACGGGCTACGGCGCCGCCGTCGCCGCGTCGGTCGTCGGAGACCGGGGCACGGTGACGACGATCGAGATCGACGCCGCGCTCTCCCGGCGCGCCGCCGAGGCGCTCGCCGGGCGCGCCAACGTCCGCGCCGTCGCCGGTGACGCGCACGACACCGCGCTCTGGCGCGGCGCGCGCAAGGTCAGCGTCGGCTTCGACGTCGGCCGCGTGCCGGACGCGTGGGTCGACGCGCTCGCCCCCGGGGGCCGCCTCGTCGCGCCGGCGTCGGGCGAGCTCGTCGTCGTGGACAAGCTCGCCGGCGGGGCCGTCGCGCGCCGATCACTCGGGCGCGTCGTCTACGTCCGCGATCGCTCCGAGCGCGCGGAGGTCGAGCCGCGCCAGCCAGCGGCCGTGAGCCTCGGCGAGGCCGGCGGCGCGAGCGCGTGAGCGCAAGCGGCCGATCGCCCGCCGCTCGAGCTCGACGAACGTCGACGCGCCCTCGGCGGCGGTCTCCGCGACCGTCGCCTCGTGCGCCGCCTGCCACGCGGCGTGCTAGGCGTCCGGGCAGCCGAGGCCCGGGAGGCCGACGACGATCGAGCCGGCGTGCGTCCGCCCGCGAAGCCCGAGCGGCCGCGCCACCCACACCTCGAAGCGACCCAGCGACGGCGCCGCGCGCGCGATCGCGGCGCTCGCCGCGGCGACCTCGGCGAGCGCGTCGGCGGAGGCGGGCTCGAGCCTCGAGAGGCCCCCGAGCTCGAGCTCCGCGGCGGCGCGGAGCACCTCGGCGACGGCGCCCGCGCTCGCCGCGATCGCGAGCGCGTCGGGGCTCGCGACCTCCTCGGCCGTGAGCGCGGCGAGCTCGCGCGCGCTCGCCCGCGCGCTGTCCTCGGCGGACTCGAAGACCCAGGCCAGCGCCTGGGCGCGCGCGAGGAGGTCGTGCGTCGTCGCCGCGCGGGAGAGCGTCACGACGTCCTCGCCGAGCGGCCGCGCGGAGGCGGGCCCGAGGTCGGCGGCGGCGCGCGCGATCCACGCCGGCGAGTGGCACGACGCAGCGAGCCCCGGCGCCGCGACGTGCGCGAGGACGTGGAAGACGCACTCGGTCCAGAGCGGCGCCTGGACGACGCGGATCAGGGCGGCCTCCTCGCGCCGCTCGCCCTCGTCGCGAGGACGACCGCCGCATCGGCGGCTCGGCGCACGATCGGTCCGAGCCGCACCCTCGAGTCATAGCAGCTCACGCGGGCCCGTGACGATGTCGCGTCCCGCCACGACGGCGCCGGCGGTGGTGATCGCTGCCTCGACCCGGGCGCGCGCGCTCGGTTCACACGTCGAGTGTTCTCGCAGGGCTGCGCGGCGCGGCTCGTCCGGCACGCCGCTGGCGTCGGCGCCGCGACCTTTCCCGTGGAGGCTCGTATGTCGATCGCGTCCGTGAAACCGACCACCCTGGCCCTCTCGAGCGCCCTGTCGCTCGCCCTCGCGCTGTCCGCCTGCGAGAAGCGCGAGCCGCCGAACGCCGAGCGCGCGCCGAGCGAGACTGTGCCCGCGCCCGCGCCGGTCCCGGCCGCGTCGTCGCCCGAGCTCCGCTCCGGCAAGGTGACGACGCCCGAGCCGCCGGCCGACGTCGAGCCGAAGGACGCGCTCAAGGTCGCGGACGCCGACATGCGGAAGGACCTCGCGGAGCTCGACGCGCTCGGCGCGAAGCCGATCTCGAGCCTCGGCGTCGAGGAGGCGCGCAAGCAGCCGACGCTCTTCGACGCGCAGACGGCGCTCCTGAAGAAGGAGGGCAAGCCCCCGACGCCGCTCGCGATGGCCAAGGTCGAGGACCGCAAGATCCCCGGCCCGGCGGGGCAGATCCCGATCCGGATCTACGCGCCGAAGCTCGACGGCAAGGCGGACGGCAAGGCGAAGGAAGCGCTCGGCGTGGTCGTCTACTTCCACGGCGGGGGCTTCGTCCTCGGCGATCTGAACAGCTACGACGCGAGCGCCCGCGCGATCGCCAAGGGCGCGCAGGCCATCGTCGTCGCCCCCGACTACCGGCGCGCGCCGGAGCACAAGTTCCCGGCGGCTCACGACGACGCGTTCGCGGCGTACGAGTGGGTCGTCAAGAACGCGGCCGCCATCGGCGGCGATCCGAAGCGCGTCGCCGTCGCGGGCGAGAGCTCGGGCGGGAACCTCGCCGCCAACGTCGCGCTGATGGCGCGCGATCGGAAGGACAAGGGGACGCCGCAGCCGCTGCATCAGCTGCTCATCCACCCAATCGCGCAGACGAGCCTCGAGACGCGCTCGTACAAGGAGTGGGCGAACGGCAAGCCGCTCGACAAGGCGACGATGGGCTGGTTCTTCGACAAGCTGGTCCGGACCCCGGAGGACAAGCGCGATCCGCGCCTGCAGCTCGTCGACGCGTCGATGAAGGGCGTCGCGCCGGCGACGATCGTCCTCGCGGAGATCGATCCGCTCTGGTCCGACGGCGAGATGCTCTACCACGCGATCAACGAGGCCGGCGTGAAGGCCGAGAAGAAGACCTACGACGGCGTCACGCACGGCTTCTTCGGGCTCGGCGCGTCGGTCGGCGACGCGAAGAGCGCCGAGGAGTGGGCGACCGGCCGGCTCAAGGACGCGCTGAAGCCCTGACGGCCCGCGCTGCCCGGCGCCGCGCGTCGAGTCGAGGCGGCGCGACGGGATCCCGTGACGTCGTCGGTGGCGTCACGGGATCTTGATCCGAACCGACGCGACGTTGTTGTCGTAGCGGAGCTCGGTCATGGTGCGGTCGGGGTTCACCTCGACCTCGAGGCGGTACGTCCCGCTCGGGACGTCCGTCACGTCCAGGAACTGGCACGGGAGCGACGGGTCGTAGATGTCCGACCAGCCGACCTGGATCCCTTGCATGGCGCAGTCGTAGCGCGCGCTGAACGGGGCCGTCCGATCCACGCGCGCCGAGTCGCGCGCGCAGAAGGCCTGCTTCCTGCCCAGGAGCACCACCCGGCCGTCCGTTTCGGCGACGAGCCGGTAATGCGCGAACCCGGTGAAGTGGTAGTGCTTGTGGCACACCGCGTACTCGAACGGGCCGCCGGCGTCGGGGTTGCCGAGCACGAGGTCCGCGGCGCCGCGGTTCGGCACCTTGACGTCGAAGCGGAGCACGCGCCGCTGGCCGGGGCCGTCGAGGCAGCCCTCTTCGATCTCGCACTTCGTCGCGTCGATCGTCTCGAGGTACGTCTTCGTGGCCAGCGAGCCCTCGTCCACGGACAGATCGGGGAGGGGGCAGCCGGCGTCCGTCGCGGGGAGACAGACGTGAGGCATGTTCGCGAGGCAGCACTGCGGACAGCAGACGAGGCCCTCGGGGCATTCTTCGCCGCCCGCGCCGCAAAGGAGAGGAGGCGCGGCGGGATCGACCGCGGCGCCCGCGACGACCTCGTCGGACGCGGACGAGGCGTCGATGCGGTCGGTCTGCGCGGCGCCCGGACCGCCGGACGGGATCGCGTCGCGCTCCTTCGTGCGACCGTCGCAGGACTGCCCCGCGAAGGCGATCAGCCCGCCGAGCACGGCGAGCGCGACGACCCGCGGATCGTTTCGCAGACGAAGACCCATGTCCGTCCGACAGACACGGCCCGCGCCACCCACCGACGCGGCAACGCCGCGGGTCGTCACGTCGCCGCGGCACACGATCGACCCGCCGCTCCGCGGGCTCGTCCGTCCAGACGCGGGTCAGCTCGTAGCGCGCCCCGCGCGTCTCGTGGTACGAGTACCCGATGCGGGGTCTCGCGGTTTCGGTGCTTTCGGCATTGATCCTCGAGGGGTGTGGAGGAACCGACAATCCCGATCCGCAGTATCCAGTCACGCAGCTGAAGACGCGGGCGAGCGCTGATTTCGAGTGTCCGCGCGAGCAGGTGAAGACCCAAACGCTGGACAACCGTACGAAGGTCGCGTTGGGCTGCGGCCAGGCGGCGACCTACATCTACGTTTGCAACAAGTGCACGGATCTCGGGGCCTCGGTCTTCTGGGGCCAGAGCGTCCTCGAGGACTGCGATTGTACCTGGGCGCTCGACTCTACGCGCCGCCAGCGCTGAGTCGCGCCGATCGACGTGAGCGCGCTCGTTCCTGCACCCGAGCGCGTCCGCAGCGAGTCGTGACGCGTGCCTGGAGACGACGCGCTGCGATCCGCGCTGGTGCCGTTGCCGGGCGACCCGAGCCTCGAGCCAGGGAGCTCGGTGCGCGGGGCTCAACCCATTGGAATTTCGGTGCGAAGGAGGGGACTTGAACCCCTACGAGAGTTACCCCACCGGAACCTGAATCCGGCGCGTCTGCCAATTCCGCCACCTTCGCACGCGGGCGTCCTCGAGAGGGGCACGCGTCCCGTCGTGGCCGCAGCCCCGACGGAGGCGGAACCATACTAAAGATTTTCGACGCTTTTCAATAGCTCGGAGACGAAGTTCATCCGCGGCCGGATCAACCCCAGCCGCATGACGCCCGGGGGCCTGCGGATCGTGTCGCCGTAGGCCCCGCCGGGGGGACCGACGAGCTCGTCGCCCGTGAATTTCACCACCTGATCGCCGGCGAGGTTCTGCTCGGTGTAGTCGGCGGTCGTCGTCGTCGGTCCGGCGCGGTGCGCAGCCGGTTGCGCACCGGCGCTGCCGCCGAGCGCGGTCGCCGCGGCGAACGCGGCGAGGGACAGGAGCGTGGCGATACCCTTCATGGTTTCTCCGTCGTTCGAGGAAAAAGGCGAGGCGGCTCGTCGTGGCTCCGTGCCCGGCGAGCGCGTGGACTGAAGGTTCCGCGAGGGCCGCGCGTCCAACGGGAGGTGTGCGCGCGTCCGGTCGAGGCACCCGAGCAGGTCGAATCGGAGAGACGGCTCGGGCGGCGCGTGCGCGCGCCGTGTCTGCGCCATGGAAACCTTGCGGTCGGGCGCGCCTTGGGAGAAAACGGGAAGAGCTTTTTTTGGAGGTCGAATGATTCGCAGGGCGCTTGGACTGATGGCTTTTGGTGCTGGGCTCGTCGTGGTGGCGGCGTGCGGCGACGACGAACCGACCGCGAAGTATCCGACGGCGGACTCGTTCTGCGCGGCGAAGGCCGCCGAGGAGTGCAAGGCGGTCGCGGCGGCCTGCGCGGTGGCCGACGACAAGTGCAAGACCACCCGCACGGCGGCCTGCAACGCGATCGCGGGCGGCGCGACCGGTGAGGGGCGCACCTACCGCCCGGAGAACGCGGAGAACTGCATCGCGAAGACGACCATCGTCTACGCCGATCGCGTCATCGATCCGGCCAAGGAAGAGGCGTTCGTCGAGGCGTGCGGCCGCGTCTTCACGGGGACGAAGCAGCGGAACGAGGCGTGCGCCAACGAGTTCGACTGCGAGGGCTCGCTCGTGTGCGACCTCGACAAGAAGCTCTGCTCGGTCAAGGTCGAGAAGGGCGCGGACGAGCCGTGCAACAACCCGGGCGACATCTGCGGCAAGAACCTCTACTGCCAGGCCCGCGGCGCGGTGAAGTTCTGCACGCCGAAGAACAAGCTCGGCGAGACGTGCAACGAGACGGACGCGCCGTGCGAGGACGAGATCCGGTGCAACGCGACGACGTGCATCCGGAAGAACAACGCGGGTGAGGCGTGCGACTCGAACAACGAGTGCCTCAGCAACTTCTGCGACGCCGATCGCAAGTGCCGCGCGCGCACCTACGCGAGCGAGACCGGCACCTGCAAGGACTTCGGCGGCGCCTGAGCCGCACGACGGGCACGAAACGAGTGCCCACGAAACGAGAGCGGCGCGCCCCGGGAGGGAGCGCGCCGCGTTCTTTTGTCGGTCGTCGCGAGCGCTACGGCCGCCCGTCCGGCCGAGGCCGGACGGCGCCCGTCGCCGCGCTCACTTCTTCGGAGCCGGCGTCGCCGCGGGCTTCGCGTCCTTCTTGTCGTTGATCACCGGGCCGCCCGAGGCCGCCTCGGCCTTCTGGGCGTCCGTGGGCTTGCCGCCGATCTCCCAGACCTTGAACTCGACGCGGCGGTTCTGCTCCTTGTTCGCCGCGGTGTCGTTCTTGGCGATCGGGTGCTCCTCGCCCCAGCCCTTGCCCTCGAGGCGGCTCTTGTCGACGCCGTTCTTCGCGAGCCACTCGATGATCGCGTCGGCGCGCGCCTGCGAGAGGGTGTGGTTGTGCTCGCTCGTGCCGCTGTCGTCGGTGTGACCGTCGATGCGGAGCTTCGTGATCTGGTCGTTCTCCTTCAGCACGTCGACCAGCGTCTGGAGGATCTCCTTGGTCTCCTTGTCCTCCTTGATCGTGGCCTTGTTGGTGTCGAAGTGCACCTTGCCGGGGATCTTGATCTCGTTGCCCTCGATCTTCGCCTTGCCGAGCGCCTTGATGGGCTTCGGGGGCGGCTCTTCGGCCTTGGGCTCCTCGGGCGGGGGCGGCGCCGGCTCCGGCGGCGGCGGCGTGGCGGCCTTGGGCTCTGCGTTGCCGATCTTCGCCTCGGCGCGGCAACCGAGCGAGCCCGCCGCAACACCCAAACTGAACACCGCGATGAGCGGGAAGAGAATCTTCTTCGACATGACTCGATGCCTCCTCGATACCGACTCGACTTGCGCAGGCGCGCTCTGCGAGCCCCTCGGCGTGACCCGGCGTGGACCGATGCCTCGCGCTATTAGAGGGCCCGACGGTACGGGAAACCCGCGCGGTTGGGAAGAGCCAGTGGTAGAGTCTTGATGCAGTGCGGCGTACGCCGGTCCCCGAGCCTCTCTTGGACGAACCGTTCAGACCGCGATTCACTTCGGTGGTGGACATCGCCGCGGAGGTCCGTCGTCACTTCGAGGAGCTGGGCGCTCTGCTCGCCGCCGCGCCGATCGCCCAAGGCGCCCGGAATGACGCGAGGAAGGACGTCCCCGGGCCGGACGGGACGAGCCTGGGACGGCGTCGCGCCGCGGCGCTCGACGCGCTGCTCCTCCACGTGTTCACGGAGGCGTTCCGCGCGACCGGCGTGACCGAGCCGGTCGCGCTCGCCGCGGTGGGGAGCTTCGGGCGAGGCGCGGTCGCCCTCCGATCGGACATCGACGTCCGGCTGGTGGTGCGGTCGGGTCCGCGGTGCCACGAGGCCGCATCCCGTCTCGCCGACGCGCTGCTCTACCCGCTCTGGGACGCGGGGCTGTCGGTCGGGCACCAGGTGACGAGCGCGGGCGAGGCGCTCGAGCTGGCGCAGACCGACCTCGCGACGGCGACGTCGCTGCTCGACCTTCGCGTGATCGCAGGGGATCCCGCGCTGGTCGTGGAGCTGGTCGACCGCGCCTACCTCGGGCTCTTCAGCGAGGGCGAGCTCGGTCGCTTCGTCGACCGGCTCGAGGACGAGGCGGCGGCGCGGCACGCGCGCTTCGGCGAGTCGCTCTACTTGCTCGAGCCGGAGGTCAAGGCCGGCGCGGGCGGCCTCCGCGACATCGACGTCGCGCGCTGGGCGGCGCGCGCGCGCTACCGCGTCGGCGCGACCGATCCGTGGACCGAGCTCGTGCGCCTCGGCGTGATCGTCCCGCGCGAGGCGTCGGAGCTCGCGCGCGCCGAGGAGTTCCTCTGGCGCGTCCGCAACCGCCTCCACGCGCACGCGGGGCGCAAGAGCGACCGCCTGACGTTCGACCAGCAGGAGACCATCGCGATCGAGCTCGGCTACGCGCGCCGCGACACGACGCGCTCGCCCGGGGACGGGGACGAGGTCGAGGCGGCGCCGTCGAGCGTGACGCCCGAGGCGCGCGCCGAGGCCGCCGAGCGGCTCATGCAGGACTACTTCGGGCACGCCCGCGTCGTGTCGCGCTCGCGCGAGGCGCTGCTCTTGCGCGCGCGGCCGCCGCGCCGGCGCGGCAAGCCCGTCGAGATCGATCTCGGCGCTGGCGTGCGGCTGTTCGACGGTCAGGTCACGCTCGATCCGGCGGCGCTGGCGGGCGATCCGGCGCTCGCGCTGCGCGTGTACACCGCGTGCATCAAGAAGAAGGCCCCCGTCCTGCCGTTCGCGCGCGACGTGATCGCGCGCGCGGCCGCGGACGCGTCCTGGGCGGAGCGCCTGCGCGCGAGCGGCGAGGCGGCGAAGCTCTTCCTCGAGCTGGTGTGCGCCGTGCCCGAGGCGCCGCTCCGGCGCGGCTCGGTCGTCGGCGAGCTCCACGAGGTGGGCCTGCTCCTCGCGATGATCCCGGAGTTCATGCCGGTCACCGGGCGGGTGCACCACGACGTCTACCACGTGTACACGGTCGACGTTCACAGCGTCGCGGCCGTCGACTGCCTCCGGGCCATCTGCCGCGGCGACCTCGCGCACGAGCGCCCGCTCGCGAGCCGCCTCGCCGCCGAGATCGCGCGGCCGGTGCCCATCTTCCTCGCGACGCTCCTCCACGACGTCGGCAAGGGCTACCCGGACGCGAGCGGCTCGCGGAAGAACCACTCCGTGACGGGCGCCGAGCTGTGCGACGCGATCTTGCCGCGCCTCGGGGTCGTCGGCGACGACGCGGCCGACGTGAGGTCGCTCGTCCTGAACCACCTCGCGATGTACCACGTGGCGACGCGCCGCGACCTCGACGACCCGAGCACCGCGCAGGACTTCTGCGCGCACGTCCACGGGCGCGAGGGCCTGCGCGATCTGTATCTCCTGACGGTCGCGGACATCACCACGACGTCGCCGACGGCGATGACCTCGTGGAAGGCGCGCATGCTCGACGAGCTGTACTTCGCCGCCGACGCGCACCTCGCCGGCACGTCCGACGCGTTCGACGCCGCGCGGATCGATCGGATCCGCGGGGCCGCGCTCGCGAGCTGGTCGGGCCGGAAGGCGGAGCTCGGCGCGTTCCTCCTGACGATGCCCGATCGCTACCTCCTCGCGAACGCGCCGGAGGCGATCTGCGCGCACGCGCGCGCCGCGTTCGACCGCGCGGCCGCCCGGAGCGCCGTCCACGCGTCGCTCGTCCCGTCGCGTCACCCCGAGGTCAGCGAGATCTGCGTCGTCGCCGACGACGCGCCCGGCCTGCTCGCGCGCATCGCGGCGGCGATCACGGCCGCGCGGCTCGAGGTCCTGGGCGCGCAGGTCTACTCGCGTCAGGTCCGGCCGGCCGGTAGGGCGCACGAGATGACGGAGGCGGTGGACCTCTTCTGGGTGCGCGACGCGCGCACCGGCGCGGAGGGCGTCGCCGCGGCGATGCCTCGGCTCCTCGGGGACCTCGAGCGCCTTTGCTCCGGCGAGGTCGAGGCCGACGAGCTGCTGCGCGACCGGGTGGGGGGTGCGTCACCGTGGCGCGAACGGCCGAGCCCCGCGGTCCTCTCGGAGGTGGTCGTGGACGATCGGGCGTCGCCGCGCCACACGGTCGTCGAGGTCTTCGCCAAGGACCGGCCCGGTCTGCTGTATAGTCTCGCGCGGGCGCTCCACGGGCTCGGCCTGTCGATCGCCTTGTCGAAGATCAACACCGAAGGGACGAAGGTCGCCGACGTCTTCTACGTCAACGAGCTCGACGGCTCCAAGGTCGCGCCGGGCCAGCGGTTCAAAGAGATCCGCGAAGCCTTGCTCGAGGCCGCTCGAGGGGGACAGGAGACACGCGACAGCGTCCGTGTGGCGGCCGTTCCGGCGCCGAGGTAGCGGGCCCGAGGGCCACGCGATGAAAGAAGGAGACGGGCGGATGAAGCGCATCCACGAGCTCAATACGGTCGGATCGACGGCGCGCCTCGGCGCAGCGTGTGCGGTCCTCGTCGCCCTCGCGGCGTGCGGCGGCGAGAACGCCAGCCGGCCGCCGGAGACGCCCGCGCCGCCCCCCGCCGCGCCGGCCGACGCCGACGGCGCCGAGCCCGGCAGGAAGATCGAGGGGCCGGTCGCTCCGACGGACAGCGACGACGTGAAGAAGGGCATCGCCGCCCTGAAGGCCGGCGACGTGAACGGCGCGAAGGCGGCCTTCGAGGTCGCCGTGCAGAAGAACCCGAAGCAGGCGGACGCGCACCACTACCTCGGTCTCGTCAACGACCAGACCGGCAACGTCGCCGAGGCCGAGAAGAGCTACCGGAGGGCGCTCGAGCTGTCGCCGGACCTCGAGGAGTCCGCGACGAACCTCGCCGCGCTCCTCGTCGAAGCCGGCAAGTTCGACGAGGCCGCCGGCCTGATGAAGAAGGCGATCGCGAAGAACCCGAAGAGCGCGGCGCTCCAGGTCAACCTCGGGATGGCGCTCTCCGGCAAGGGCGACGCCGACGGCGCCAGCAAGGCCTTCGAGGAGGCGATCAAGCTCGAGCCGAGCAACCCGATCCACCTCGTCACGTACGCCGGGCACCTCGCGCGCAACAACAAGAAGGACGAGGCGATCACGAGGCTGAAGCTCGCCGAGAAGAACGCCGCGAACGACGCCGGCGTCCTCGCGTCGGTGGCGCTCGAGTACAAGGGCCTCAAGGACTTCAAGACGTGCGTGGCCGTCCTCGACAAGGCGGTGAGCCAGAAGGACGTCGCGGAGCTGCGGATCTACCGCGGCACGTGCAAGCTCGGGCTGAAGGACCTCGCCGGCGCGACGACCGAGTTCAAGGACGCCGTCGCCAAGGAGCCGAACAACGCGCTCGCGCATTACTCGCTCGGCAACGCGCTCGCGGACGGCGGGAAGCTCACCGAGGCGATCGCCGAGTGGGAGGCCTATTTGAAGCTCGCCCCCGACGGTCCGCAGGCGAAGGCCGCAGAGAAGAAGATCGCGATCGCGAAGGCGAAGTCCGGCAAGAAGTAGCGGCGAGGCCGCGCGTGACGCGGATCACGCGCGGTCACGCGCCGGCCGGCGCGGGGAAGCCGCGCAAGACGCGGCCCCAGCCGTCGGGGCCGCGCTCGCCGATCGCGACGAGGCGCGACGCACGGTCGAGCCACGCCGAGGGCCGCGGGTGCGCGGCCGTCATCTGCTCGGGGGCGACGCGCCGGCCGTAGGAGACCGCGCGGACGCCCTCCTCGTCCAGCACGGTGACCGGCAGGGCGCGCGCCGCGGCGTCCGCGACGCCGATCAACGCGTCGGGGCGGACGGCGTCGAGCGCGATCGCGTCGTCGACGGTGAAGGCGCCGGAGCGGACGCGGCGGAGCGCCGTGAGGTGGCCCACCGTGCCGAGCCCGCGGGCGAGGTCGCGCGCGAGCGAGCGGACGAAGTATCCCTTGGTCGACGCGACCCGGAGAACGAGCTCGACGCCGTCGTCCGCGCGCCCGCCGAGGACGTCGAGCGCGCGGACCTCCACCGGGCGCTCCGGGAGGTCGGCCTCGAGGCGGCCGGCCCGCGCGAGCTCGTGCGCGCGCCGTCCGCCGACGCGGATCGCCGAGAACGCGGGCGGCACCTGCGCCGTCCTCGCGCGCTCGACGGCGACCGCCGCGTCGAGCAGCGGCGAGCCCGATCCGTCGCGCAGCGCTCGGGCGAGCTCGTCGGGCACCGGCGCGCGGGACGTCTCGGTCCCCTCGGCGTCGAGGGTGTCGGTCTCGACGCCGAGGCGGACCGTCGTCTCGTACGTCTTGTCGTCCGCCGTGAGCCACGGCACGAGCTTCGTCGCTTCACCGACCGCGATCACGAGCACGCCCGTGGCCATCGGATCGAGGGTCCCGGCGTGGCCGACGTGCCGCGTCGACAGCGCGCGGCGCACGCGCGCGACGACGTCGTGGCTGGTGGGGCCGCGCGGCTTGTCGACGATGAGCACGCCGCTCGGGGCCGGCGCCTTCGGCCGCGGTGTCGACGCCGCCATGATCAGCCGAAGAAGACGCTCTTGCGCGCGCCGACGGCGCGATCGAGCATGCCCTGGATCGTGGCGCGGACGCGCTCGGCGAGCTTGCCGACGAGCAGGTCGTCGTCGGCGGCGTCGCGCCCGTAGCCGCCGAAGTCGATCGGCTCGCCGAAGTGGATCTGCCACTTGGTCGGCGCGGGCAACAGGCCGATCGGCCCGAGCGCCGGGAAGGTCGGGGTGACCGGGACGTAGGGCAGCCCGAGCGCCTTGGAGAGGTACTCGATCTTGAAGAGCAGGGGGTTGGTCTCTTCGGCGCCGACGACGGCGACGGGGATGATCGGCGTGCTCGTACGGAGGCACAGCTTGATGAACCCGCCGCGCCCGAAGCGCTGCAGGCGGTAGCGCTCTCCGAAGAGCTTGCCGATGCCTTTGACGCCCTCCGGGAAGACCGCGCAGAGCTGCTCCTTGCCGAGGAGGCGCTCGGCGTTCTCCTGGCACGCGCGCACCGCGCCGAGCCGGTTCATGATCGAGCCGAGGAAGGGCATGTGGTAGATGAAGTCCTCGGTCAGCCAGCGCACGTCGCGCGGCGCGGGGTGCTCGAGCTTCACCGCCGTCTTGATCATGACGCCGTCGAGCGGGAGGGTGCCCGAGTGGTTCGCCACGAGGAGGCAGCGGCCGCGCGCGGGCACGCGCTCGATGCCCGTGGTCTCGACGCGGAAGTAGCGCGTGTAGAGGAACTCGAGGAGCGGGCGCGCCTTCTGGTCGTAGATCGGGTCGAAGCCGAAGTCGTCGACCTCCTCGGAGCGGCCGCGCATCGCGAGGCGGCCCCACTTGCGCAGGTAGAAGTCGCTCGAGAGCAGCTCGCGCGCCGTGTCGAAGACGGTCGTCTCGCCGGCGCCGAGCGACGTCGCCGAGAGGCGCTCGCTCGGTCGCCCCGCGCCGTAGCGTCCGGGGGCGCTCGCGGGCGGCGCTGGCGCGGCGACGCGCGCCGGGGACGTGCCGGCGCCGGACGGCGCGACCTGCTCGATCTCCTGCGTCTCGATCTCCTGCGTCTCGATCTCCTGCGTCTCGATCTCCTGCGCCTCGATCTCTTGCGCCTCGATCTCCTGCGCCTCGGCGCGCGGCGAAGCGGCGGCGCGGAGGCCGTCGGGCAGCGCGGCGCGGGTGACCTCGAGATCGTCGTCCGCGTCGCCTCGGGCGCGCGCGCGGGCGTCGAGGGCGCGCGGCGCGTCGTCCCGGCGGTGGCCGAGCGCGTCGTCCGCGCGGCCGTCGTCCTCGTCGTCGCCCGCGAGCGACGCGAGGTCCCGGCGTGACGCCTCGTCGATGAGCCGATCGAGCTGCGCCTCGAGCTCACGTATCTGCGCGACCACGGCGCCGGGCGCCGAAGCGACGCCGGCGCGCTCGAGCGTCTCCACGGCGGCGGACGTCGAACCCGCCGCCACGCGCGGCGGCGCCTCCGGCGTCGCGCTCGGGATCGCGGCCTCGTCGCGGCGCGCGCGCCTCGGCTCGTCGCCCGCGGCGTCCGCGCGCTTCGTCACGCCAGCGCCTGCGCGCTTCGTCACGCCGCCGGCGTCCGCGCGCTTCGCTTCGCCGGCGCCTGCGCGCTTCGTCACGCCGGCGTCCGCGCGCTTCGTCACGCCGGCGTCCGCGCGCTTCGTGGCGGTGTC
>JAHBWF010000181.1 GCA_019637105.1 Labilithrix sp. | reverse complement strand
GGCGGCGGCGGCTCGTCCGACGCGGGCGGCGGCGGCTCCGTCGCGACGACCGGCGGCGTCGCGTGCGCCGCGCGTTGCCTCACGGCGACGGTGATCCCGCCGACGCCGATGACGCCCAGCAGGGCCACGCCGGCGAAGGCGCCGATGAGCTGCGGTCGCGTCAAGAACGTGGTCGTCCGCGGCGCGGGCACACCGGAGTCCCACGCGTTCATCGTCTTGGCGACGCCGGCGTCGGCCGGCGGGCTCGTGATGACCGTCGGGAGATCCATCTTCTGCGTCGTCTGCATGACGTGCAGGATCCGCCGCGCGGAGGCCTCGTCCGGCGCGTAGGTCTGGAGCGCGACCGCGAGCTCCGCGATCGACTGGAAGCGCCGGCTGGGCTCCTTCTCGAGGCACCGGAGGACCACCTCCTCGAGGTCGCGCGGCAGCCCTTGCACGAGCTGCGACGGCGGGGTGACCGGGTCCTTCAGGACCATCGCGCAGATCTCGGCGATGCCCTGCGCGTCGAACGGGACCCGCCCCGTGAGCAGCTCGTAGAGGCAGACCCCGATCGACCAGATGTCGCTCCGGGCGTCGACGTCCTTCGCCGAGCGCATCTGCTCGGGCGACATGTACTGAGGAGATCCGAAGACCGAGTTCGTCGCCGTGAGCGAGACGTCGCCGTGCGGACCGAGGGTCTTCGCGAGCCCGAAGTCGAGCACCTTCACGAGCGGCCGGCCGTCGACCGTCGACGTGAGAAACAGGTTCTTCAGCTTCACGTCGCGGTGGATCATCCCGAGGCTGTGCGCCTCGGCGATCGCCTCGCTCGCCTGGAGGACGTAGTCGACCGCGACGTGCGGCGGCAGCGGGCCGCGCGCCTGGAGCTCCTCGTCGAGGTCGCGGCCGTCCAGGTACTCCATGACCATGAACGGCTCGTCGTTCTTCAGGCGGCCCACGTCGAGCACGCGCGCGGTGTGCACGCTCTTCAGCTGCACCGCCGACTTCGCCTCGCGGAGGAAGCGCTCCGCCTGCGCGGGATCGGCCATCGCGTCCTTGAGCATGAACTTCAAGGCCACGAGCTGCCCGAGGTCGACGTGCTTGGCCGCGACGACCACGCCCATCCCACCGGCGCCGAGGACGCGTTCGACCTTGTACTTGCCGCCGAGGACGTCGCCGGGCTTGACGTGGGCCATCGCCATCCAGGCCCCGAGACTACCACGAACCCGGCGGCAATCCGCCTCGCCGGACTGGACGCCCGCGGCGCGCCTGGGTAGAGCCGGGACTGGAGCCCCGATGAAGGTGATTGTAGTAGGCGCCGGCCTCGCCGGGTGCGAGGCGGCCTTCCAGCTCGCGGAGCGCGGGATCGAGGTCGAGCTCGTCGAGCAGAAGCCGAAGGCGCGCACCCCGGCGCAGAACAACGACAGCCTCTGCGAGCTGGTCTGCTCCAACTCGATGCGCGGCGCCGCGCTCGTGAACGCGGTCGGTCTCCTGAAGGAGGAGCTCCGGCGCGCGGGCTCGCTCGTCATGGCGGCGGCCGAGGTCGCGCGCGTGCCCGCGGGCGGCGCGCTGGCGGTCGACCGCGACGTCTTCGCGGCGACGGTCACCGCGCGGATCGCGAGCCACCCGCGGATCCACCTCCGGCACGAGGTCGTCGAGCGGATCCCGGAGGCCGCGCCCGAGCGGCCGGTCGTCCTCGCGACCGGCCCGCTCACCGGAGACGCGCTCGCCGCCGACATCGCGCGCGTGGTCGGCGCGTCCCACCTCGCGTACTACGACGCGATCGCGCCGATCGTGAGCGCCGACTCGATCGACTGGTCGAAGGTCTTCAAGCAGTCGCGCTGGGGCAAGGGCGCGGACGGGGTGGCGACCGAGTCGGACGGCGCGCGCGACGCCGCCGCCGCCGGCGACGAGGCCTACGTCAACTGCCCGTTCGAGAAGGACGCGTACTTCGCGTTCGTCCGCGCGATCGTCGAGGCGCAGAAGGTCGAGCCGCGCTCGTTCGAGGACGTCCGCTACTTCGAGGGCTGCCTGCCGATCGAGGTCATGGCGTCGCGGGGCGAGCGCACGCTGGCGTTCGGCCCGATGAAGCCGGTGGGGCTCACCGATCCGCGCACGGGGCGCCGTCCGTACGCCGTGGTGCAGCTTCGGCCCGAGGACCAGGCGATGACGGCCTACAACCTCGTCGGCTTCCAGACGCGCATGACCTACGGCGAGCAGACGCGCGTCTTCCGGATGATCCCCGGGCTGGAGGAGGTCGAGATCCTCCGCTTCGGCAGCGTCCACCGGAACACGTTCGTCGACGCGCCGCGCATGCTCGACGAGCGCATGCAGCTCAAGGCGCTCCCCAACGTCTTCCTCGCGGGGCAGATCACCGGGGTGGAGGGTTACGTCGAGAGCTGCGCCGGCGGGCTCCTGTGCGCGATCCTCCTGGCGCAGGCGCTCCGCGGCGAGCGCCTGACGCCGCCGCCGGAGACCACGGCGCTCGGCGGGATCCGGACGCACCTGTCGCGCGAGACGGAGCGCTTCCAGCCGTCGAACATCACCTGGGCGTGCGTCCCGCCGCCGCCCGACCCGAAGCTGCGCAAGCGCGAGCGCTACCAGGCGATGGCCGATCGGGCGCTCGCCGATCTCGACGGATGGCTCGCGCGCGCCCCGCTCGCGCGCGTCGGGGCCGCTCGGGCGGAGCCGGCGCCCGCCTCCGCGAGCTGACCGGCCGTCGCGGGCGCGCTCCGCGGGAGGCGACGCGCGTCGGGGCCCGACGTGCCCGCGGCGACCGCGACGCGTTCAGGAGAAGAGGCCGTCGGCCGGCCGCGGGGGGCAGAGACCGAGCGCCGCGGCGTCGTCGCCGAAGCGCTCGATCGAGGCGCGGACCGGATCGGGCGTGAAATCGACGAACCGCGCGGCCTCCTCGAACACGGCGAACGCGCCGGGGTTGCCCACGTGGCGCTTCAGCTCGTCGTGCGCCTCGACGAGGGTCGCGCGCGGGTCCGCGAGGGCGCGGGCGATCTCGACGTCGAGCGCCTTCGCCAGGCGCGCCACGAGCGGGTCCGCGGCGTCCTCGGCCCGAGAGGCGAGCACCGCGGTCGCGAAGCGCCGGTCGGGCCAGAGGTCGCGCTCGTCGACGAAGCGGCGCGCCGAGAGCTCGAGGACGATCCGCGTCGCCCAGGGCTCGGGCAGCCAGGCGCCGTGGAGATCTCCGCGCTTCATCTGCTCGAGGATCGTCGCGCCCGAGACGGCGAGCACGGTGACGTCGCCGCCGCGCGTCGCGTCGCGGAGGCCGGCGTCGCGGAGGAAGACGCGGAGCGCCACGTCCTGCGTCGTGCCGATCTGCGTGACGGCGAGGCGCTTTCCGCGGAGATCCGCCGCGCGGGCGATCCCGCTCGCGCGCGTCACCACGAGGGAGGCGCCGCCGGAGCAGCAGCCGCCGAGGACGCGGAGCCCTCCCGCGCCGCCGCGCGCGTGCCGGGCGTGGTGCACGACGAGGGCGGCGGGGCCCGCCGTGCCCGCCTCGACGGCGCCTCCGATCAGCGCCTCCGCGACGCGCGGGCCCGCGCGGAACACGCGCGTCTCGACCTTCACCGGGTGAAGCGCCTCCGCGATGCGTCCGCTGCCGAGCCCGGCGATCATCGGCGCGTGCGTCAGGTTCGACATCACGCCCACGCGCAGGACGCGCTCGCCGCTCGAGGCTCGTCGCGCGAGGGAGGCGGCGCCCGCGGCGACCACGCCGGCGAGCCCGCCGAGGAGCGCGCGCCGGCCGAGCGCGCGCGTCATCGCGGCTCGTCGCCGGGCGCGCGCGCGTGGAGGCCGCACTCGGACTTGCCCGTCCACGCCCAGCGCCCCGCGCGCTCGTCCTCCCCCTCGGCGATCGGGCGCGTGCACGGGGCGCAGCCGATCGAGAGGTAGCGCCGCTCGACGAGCGGGTGCTCCGGGATCTCGTGCTCGGCGAGGTAGCGCGCGACGTCGGCCTTGGTGAGCGTCGCGAGCGGATGGACCCGCACGAGGTGGCCGTCGCGCTCGAGGACGCGCACGCCCTCGCGCGCGCGGCTCTGATCGCGCCGGAGGCCGGACACCCACGCGCGGGCGGCGGCGCGGAGCGGCGCGAGCGGAGCGACCTTGTTCAGGCCGCAGCAGAAGTCCGGATCGCGCCGCTGGACGTCGTCGCCCCAGCGCGCGACGAAGTCGGCGTTCGCGATGTCCGGCCGGACGACGCGGACGTCGAGCCCGAGGCGCTCCGCGAGCGCGTCGCGGTAGGCGAGCGTCTCCGGGAAGAGGAACCCCGTGTCGATGAAGACCACCGGCAGGTCCTTCGCGACCCGGCTCCAGAGATGGAGGAGGACGCCGCTCTGCGCGCCGAACGAGGACGTGAAGAGCAGACCCTCGCCGAAGGTGTCCACGGCGAACGCGAGGCGCTCGGCCGGCGACGCGCGCTCGAGGCGCTCGCTGGCGCGCTCGAGCTCGGCCGCGTCGAGCGCCTCCGGCTCGCCGCGCGCGGCGTTCACGCAGCGCACTCCCCGGCGCCCGTCTGGACGAGGAAGCCCGCCGACTCGCCGACGTCCGCGGCCTCTTCGCTCGTGGGCGGCGCGGTGACGATGTCGCCGAGGGCCGCGACGACGCGCTTGCCGTCGACGCGCTCGAAGAACGCCGCGGGCGCCTCGCCGGGCGTCCGCTCGGCGTCGTAGAGCCGGAGCAGCGCCGCGACGGCGTCGGGGACGCGCCGCGCGATGATCTTCACGACCTGCCGCCCGAAGCGCGCGCCGCGCGGGTCGACGCCGCCGCCGAGGTGGAGCTGGTAGACCGGGACGGCCTGGCCGCCGACGTTCTTGGCGCCGCCGTGGAAGCCGAGGTCCGCGATGTGGTGCTGCCCGCACGAGTTCGGGCAACCGCTGACCTTGATGAGCGTCTTCGCGGCGTCGCCTTCGGCGCCGATGCCCTCGGCCTCGAGCTTGTCCGTGATCGCCCTCGCGACGGCGCGCGACGACGTGACGGCGAGGTTGCACGTGTCGGCGCCCTGGCAGCTCGTGACGTCGCGCGCGGTGTGGAGGTCGAGGCGCGCGAGGTCGACGGCCGACAGCCGCGCGAAGAGGGCGGGGAGCGAGCGCTTGTCGACCCACGGGACGAGGACGTTCTGGTCGATCGTCAGGCGGACCGTGCCGTCGCCGAACTCGCGGGCGATCTTGCCGAGCGCGCGCATCTGAGCGCTCGTGACGTCGCCGAGGAGGAGCCGGACGTAGACGGCGACGTGACCGTCGCCGCGCTCCGCGTCGGGCGCCGCCCCTTGGGGCGTCTTCTGGGCGACCACCGACGACGCGCGCCACGCGAGGTACGCCGGCGTGCGCTTGGCGTCGTCGTCGATCACGGGCGCCGCCGGCGCGCCGGCGAACGGGACGGGTACGGCGAGCTCGCCCGCCGCCTCGGCGTCGACCTCCGCGCGGATCTCGGCGTAGGTCGCGCGGAAGCCGTCGTCGCCGAGCTTCTTCAGGACGTACTTCATCCGGGCGCGGGCCCGGTTCTCGCGGTTCCCGAGCCGGTGGAAGAGCCGCACGATCGCCTCGCCGATCCGGCCGATCTCCGCGGCGGGGGCCCACTCGTGGAGGACGAGCGCGTTGCGCGGCGACGACGAGAGGCCGCCGCCGGCGACGACGCGGAAGCCCTTCTCGCCGCCTCGCACCTCGGCGACGAAGCCGAGGTCGTGGATCGCGGCCTTGGCGCAGTCGTTCGCGCACCCGCTGAACGCGATCTTGAACTTCCGCGGCAGGCTCGCGGCGAGCGGGTGGCGGAGGAAGTGGCGCGTGATCGCCTCGGCGTACGGCGACACGTCGAACGGCGCGGTCGCGCACACCTCGGCGAGCTCGCAGGCCGTGACCGAGCGGACGGAGTTGCCGCACGCCTCGCGCGTGGTGAGCCCGGCCTCGTCGAGCCGGCGCATCAGCGCCTCGACGTTCTCCATGTCGACGAAGTGGAGCTGGACGTTCTGGCGGGTGGTGACGTGGCCGAAGCCACGGGACCAGCGGTCGGCGACGTCGGCGAGGGCGTCGAGCCCGACGTCGTCGATCCGGCCGAAGGGGATCTTCACGCGGATCATCTGCTGGCGCTCCTGGCGCTGGCCGTAGACGCCGCGGACGAGCCGGAACGCCCGGAACTCGTCGGGGCCGATGTCGCCGCGCTCGAAGCCCTCGAGCGTGGCGACGAACTCGTCGATGTCCCGTGGATCGGAGAAGCGTGGAAGCGTGCTCGTGCTCATCGTGGCTCCGTCGTCGTGTTCGTCGTCGAGGAGTCGCCGCGCGGGCCTCAGGCGAGGCTCCTCGCGTCGGGCCGGGCGAGCGCGCGCTCGACGAAGCCGAGCTCCACGAGCTTCGCGAGGACGCGCTGGACGCCGGCGGCGACGTCGATGGTGCTGGTGTCGAGCGTGACCTCGGGGGCCTCCGGGGGCTCGTACGGATCGCTGACGCCGGTGAACTGCGCGATCTCTCCGGCGAGCGCCTTCTTGTAGAGGCCCTTCGTGTCGCGCGCGACGCAGGTCTCGATCGGAGGCGCGACGTGGACCTCGACGAAGTCGCCGACGGCGGCGCGGGCGGCTTCGCGCGCCGCGCGGTAGGGGGAGACCGCGGCCACGAGGACGATGACGCCGTTGCGCGCGAGCAGGTGGGCGACGAACGCGATCCGCGCCACGTTGACGTCGCGGTCCTCGCGCGAGAAGCCGAGGCCCTTCGAGAGGTGGGCGCGGACGACGTCGCCGTCGAGCACCTCGACGCGCGCGCCGGCCGCGCCGAGCTCGGCGCCGAGCGCGTTCGCGATCGTCGTCTTGCCCGCGCCGGACAGGCCGGTGAACCACACCACCACGCCTCGATCGGGGCGTGGTACCGTGACCGCGCTGGAGTCTTTCGCCATATCAAGCACGTGTCTACTATAATGGAGAGAACGTTGGCGCGACGCAAGGGCAATGTGGGACGACCGCCGAAGGAGGAGGCCGCGGCGGCCGGTGCGGCGACGGAGCGCGGGGCGATGGCGCTCGGGGACGACGTCGGCGCGGCGGAGCTCGCGCGCAGGGTGGCGGAGAACCTGCGTCACAAGCGGAAGCTCCGGGGGATGTCCCTCGACGAGCTCGCGCGGGCTTCGGGCGTCAGCCGCGCGGCGCTCTCGCAGGTGGAGACGTGCAAGACCAACCCGACGGTCGGCCTGCTCTGGAAGATCGCCGTCGGCCTCGGCGTCCCGTTCGCCGACCTCCTCGGGCAGCCCAAGACGGGCATCAGCGTGCTCCGGCGCGGCGACGCTCAGGTCCTGCGCTCGCTCGACGGCAAGCTCGAGAGCCGCCCGCTCACCCCGGCCGGCGCGTCCGCGCTCGTCGAGATCTACGAGCTCCGTCTGTCGGCGCGCTCGACGCACACGTCGGAGCCCCACGCGCCGGGCACCCATGAGTTCTTGGTCGTCCTCTCGGGCTCGCTCCGTCTCCACGTCGACGACGAGCAGCTCGATCTCATGGCGGGCGACAGCGTCGCGTTCCCCGCCGATCGCGCGCACGCGTACGAGAACGCGGGCTCCTCCGAGGCCCGGTACCACAACGTGATCCTCTACGAGCGTTAGAGCCGGCGCGCGGGCGTGGACGCGGCGAAGCGACACGCCGCGGCGCGCGCTCTCGCGGCTCGACGCGGGCGCCGGGCCGCGAGAGCGCGCGCTTGTCGGCAGCGCAGCCGTCTATTATGATGAACGCGTGTTCGCGACCACGAAGAAGTGGATCGGCGCGACGGCGGTCGCGGAGCCGGAGCTCGCGTCGGCGCCCGCGGCGCGGTCCGTCGCGCGGCCGCCGACGAGGGCTCCGGCCGGCGCGAGCGCGGCGCTGGAGGGAGTGACCCTCGCGTACGACGGCGGGGCGGCGGTGCTCGAGGACGTCTCGCTCGACGTCGCGCCCGGGGAGGCCCTCTGCCTCGTCGGCCCCTCGGGCGGCGGAAAGTCCACGATACTGAACCTGCTCGCGGGGCTCGTGAAGCCGACCCGCGGGCGCGTGCTCTTCGACGGCGCGCCGGTGACCGGGCCCGGCCCCGAGCGCGCGGTCGTCTTCCAAGACGCCGCGCTCTTCCCGTGGCTCACCCTCGAGAAGAACGTCGCGTTCCCGCTGGAGGTCGCGGGCGTGGCGCCCGCGGAGCGTGCGGAGCGCGTGGACGAGCTGCTCCGGCTCGTCCACCTGTCTCGTTTCCGCGGCGCGTTCCCGCACGAGCTGTCCGGCGGGATGCGCCAGCGCGGCGCCATCGCGCGCGCCCTCGCGACGCGGCCGCGGATGATCCTGTTCGACGAGCCGTTCGCGGCGCTCGACGGGCAGATGCGGGAGCTGCTCCAGGGCGAAGTGGAGCGCATCGTCCGCGCGTCGCGGACGACGATGGTGTTCGTGACGCACGCGATCGACGAGGCGGTGCGCCTGGGCGACCGCGTGGTCCTGATCGGGACGCGGCCGGGGCGCGTGATCGGCGAGGTCCACGTCGACCTGCCGCGCCCGCGCCGGGCCGCGTTCGGCGGCGCGCGCGCGGACGCCGGCGGCGCGTCGCTCGAGGACGTCCAGGCCGTCCGGATCGCGCAGCGGATCGCCAGCGAGATCCGCGTCGAGGTGGACAAGGTCGCGCGAGAGGAGGCGGACGGTGCGTGGGGTAGCTCGAGCGGGCCTGACGGCGGCGATCCTCGTCGCCATCTGGGCCGCGGCATCTGAAGCGGCGAGGAGCGCGCTCTTCCCGGGCCCCGTCGAGGTGGCGCGCGCCCTCGCGAGCGCGACCGCCGAGGGCACGCTCGGGCGCGCGGTGCTCGTGAGCGCCGTCCGGCTGGTGGTCGGCTACGCCATCGCCCTCGCGACCGGCGTCCCGCTCGGCCTCGTCCTCGCGCGTGTCCCGGCGATCAAGCGCGCCCTCGGTCCGCTCTTGCTCGGCCTCTCCAGCGTCCCGTCGATCTGCTGGCTCCCGCTGGCCATCGTCTGGTTCGGCCTGTCCGAGGCCGCGATCCAGGTGGTGATCGTCCTCGGCGCGGCGCTCCCCGTGACGCTCGCGACGGAGAGCGCGGTCCGCCACCTGCCGCCGACGATCGAGCGCGCGGCGCGGACGATGGGCGCCGCGGGGCCGACGCTGCTCTTCCGGGTGCTCCTCGCGGCGGCGCTCCCGGGGATCCTCACCGGCGCCAAGATGGGCTGGACCTTCGCCCTGCGATCGCTCATGGCGGGCGAGCTCCTGTTCGTCTCGGGCGGGCTCGGCCAGCTGCTCGAGACGGGGCGCGACCTCGCCGACACGGCGCTCGTCCTGGGCGTCGTCGTGGTGATCGTCGCGCTGAGCCGCGCGAGCGAGCGCGTCCTCTTCGGCCCGGTCGAGCGCGTCGTCGCGCGCCGCTGGGGGACGGCGGCGTCGTGATCGACGGGACGATCGCGCGCGACGCGCCCCGCGGGCGCGTCTGGCTCGTCGGCGCGGGGCCGGGCGATCCGGAGCTGCTCACGCTCCGGGCGCATCGGATCCTGACGAGCGCGCGGATCGTCGCCTACGACGAGCTCGTCGGGCCCGAGATCCTCGCGTTGGCCCCGGCGGGCGCAGAGCGGATCGCCGTCGGACGGCGGAGGGGCACGTGCCCGAACGCGCCGTCGATCCATCCGGCCGTCCTCGAGCGCGCGCTCGCGGGGCTCGACGTCGTGCGCCTCAAGGGCGGCGATCCGATGATCTTCGGGCGCGGAGGCGAGGAGGCCGCGGAGCTCGCGGCGCTCCGCGTCCCGTTCGAGATCGTCCCCGGGATCAGCGCCGCGCTCGGCGCCGCGTCGCGCGCGGGGATCCCGCTCACGCACCGCGACGCGTCGTCGAGCGTCACCTTCGCGACCGCCCACCTGCGCGGACAGGAGGGCGCCGGCGCGACCGTCGAGTCGCTCGCGCGCCGGGTCCCGCCCGAGGGCACCGTCGTGCTCTACATGGGGATCTCGACGCTCCGCGAGACCGCGCGCCGGCTGGTCGAGGACGGGCGCTCTCCCCGGACGCCGGCCTGCGTCGTGTCGCGGGCCACGCTGCCCGACGAGCGCGTCGTCGTCGCCGATCTCGCGACCATCGCCGACGCCGTCGCCCGCGCGGAGCTGCCGACCCCCGCGCTCGTCATCGTCGGCGGCGTCGTCGCCCGTCGCGTCGCGTCGCCGGCCGAGGCCGTCCTCGGCGCGCCGCTCCGGGAGGCGCGCGGGGCATGACCGATCCACCCCCGCGGAGGGAGGGCGCGCGGGGCTGGGCCAACGGGGCCGTCTCGTGCCATCCTTCCATGCATGCGTAAGTCTCACTTCGCTCGTCTGTACTTCACGCTCACCGCGCTCGCCGCCGTCGGCGTTTGGGCCGCGTGCGGCGGCTCCGACACTCAGGACGTCGTCGACAACGACGCCGGCGCCGACACCGGCGCGGACGACAGGGACAGCGGCGGCGGCGAGGACTCGGGCGGGCAGCGCGACACCGGCCCGGCCGACACCGGCGCGGACGTGAAGGTCTACGACGCCGGGCAGCCGAACTTCCTCGACGCCGGCGAGGAGTTCGAGGGCGGGATCCCCTGCGTCGTCGGCGGCGAGCTCGAGGAGGAGCCGAACGACGACCGTGAGTCCGCGGACGAGCTCAAGCCCACGCGCTGCGGCGTGATCAAGATCGACGAGCTCGACGCCGGCGAGAGCGACTTCCTCACGTTCACGCTGGCGGACGCCTCGACGAACTTCTTCCTCCAGTACGCCGGCAACGTGCGGGTCCTCGTCGAGACCGACGGCGCGGCGCCGGTCGACATCACGCAGGGCTCGCCGACGCTCGTGTTCCGCAAGGGGCAGCCGTACTACGTCGAGGTCAAGTCGAAGGACAACAAGCAGCAGTTCTGGCGCGTCACGCTCTTCCAGGAGTGAGCCGCCGGCTCACGCGCTCGCGCCGGGGCCGCAGTGCTCGCCGACCGTCGCGTAGAGGACCTCGAGCGGGACCGGCTTCGCGAGGACCGATCGCGCGTTGATCGAGGTCGCCTGGTTGGCGAACGCGGTGACGACCACGACGGGGATGCCGTCGAGCAGGGGGTCGTCCTCGAGGGCCTTCACGAAGCCCCAGCCGTCCATGACGGGCATCATCAGATCGAGCAGGATGAGGCAAGGGCGCGGGATGCCGAGCAGCGTCTCGATCCCCTCCTTGCCGTTGCCGGCCGTGACGACCTCGTAGCCGCGGAGCTCGAGCGCGAGCTGCATCGTTTCGCGGATCGACTCGTCGTCCTCGACGATGAGGACCACCTTGCACGGGTTCATCGGCAAGCGATGCAGCAAGACGCAAACCAGGAGCGACGGGCCGGGCGCGCGTCGATCGCCGCGACGAAGCGACGGAGCAGGCGCGCGTCGGTTGTCGCAACGGGCCGCGCGCGGGGCGGCGGGGTGCGCTTCTTGCTCCGTGCCAGGCGGATCCCCGAGGATGACGCGGCTGTCCCAGAGCGACGCGCCTCAGGCGCATGGTCGTGGCTCGGCTCGCGCCCGGCCACCTGCGCTCGCCGTGCGCGCCCTCGGGGGCGTCGTCCGGCGGACCGATCTGCGCGCGCTCTACCGCGGCGTGACCGCGGACGGGCGTCCCGTGCTCCTCGACGTGCTCTTGTCGCCGCGCGCCGCGGACGTCCAGGCGCTCGTGCACGAGTACGAGCTCACGCGCCAGCTGGCCTCGCCCGCCGTCCTCCGCGCGCTCGCGCTGACGGCGCACGAGGGACGACCGGCGCTCGTGTTCGAGGACTTCGGCGGCCGGCCGCTCGACACGAGCGCCCCAATGCCTGCGGCGGAGTTCTTGCTCGTCGCCGAGCGCGTCGCGGCGGCCCTCGCCGAGATCCACCGCGCGAGCGTGATCCACAAGGACCTATCGCCGGCGAACGTCCTCGTCGATCCGGAGAGCGGAGCGGTGAAGATCGCCGGGCTCGGCCTGGCGACGCGCCTCTCGCGCGAGGTGTCGGACGCCCGCGGAGAGATCGTCGCGGGCTCGCTCCCGTACATCTCGCCCGAGCAGACCGGGCGGATGAACCGCGCCGTGGACAGCCGGAGCGACCTCTACGCGCTCGGGGTCGTCTTCTTCGAGATGCTGACGGCGCGCCGGCCGTTCGAGGGCCGCGACGTGCTCGAGTGGGTGCACTGCCACGTCGCGCGACCGGCGCCGTCACCGCGCGCCTTCGTGCCGCTCGTGCCGGAGCAGCTCGCCGCGATCACGCAGAAGCTCCTCGCGAAGCGCGCCGAGGATCGGTACCAGACCGCGAGCGGGCTGGTCGAGGACCTGGCCCGTTGCCGCGCTCGGCTGATCGCGGTCGGGAGCGTCGAGCCGTTCCCGCTCGCGACGCGCGACCTCCCCGACACGCTTCGGATCACGCAGAAGCTCTACGGCCGCGCCGCGGAGATCGCGGCGCTCGAGCGCGCGTTCGCGCGCGTCGTCGCGCAGGCGCGGCCCGAGCTCGCGCTCGTCTCCGGCGCGGCGGGGACGGGCAAGAGCGTGCTCGTGCACGAGCTGCTGCGCTCGTCGGCGGAGGCGGAGGGCGGCTTCCTCGTCGGCAAGGTCGAGCAGTACGACGGGAGCCTCGTGAGCTTCCCGCTGGCGGACGCGCTTCGACCGGCGGTGCGCGAGCTCCTCGGGAAGGACGAGCCCGAGCTCGCGCTCTGGCGCGATCGGCTCCGCGAGGCGCTCGGGCCGAACGCGAGGCTCGTCACCGATCTCGTGCCCGAGCTCGGCGTCCTGCTCGGGCCCCAGCCCGACGTCCCGTCGCTCGGCTTGCTCGAGGACGAGCGACGATTTCACCTCGTGTTCGCGCGGTTCGTCCGCGCGCTCATGAACGGGGACCGTCCGCTCGTCTTGTTCCTCGACGATCTGCAGTGGGCGGACGACGCGACGCTGCGCCTGTTGGAGCACGTGGTCGCCGAGCTCGGCGCCGCGCCGCTCCTCGTCGTCGGCGCCTACCGCGACAACGAGCTCGGGGAGTCGCACGCGCTGCACGGAGTGGCCGATCGCCTCCGCGCGGCGTCGCGCCTCGTCGAGCACGTGCGCGTCGCGCCGCTGTCTCCGGCGGAGCTGACGTCGCTCGTGGTCGACACGCTGCACCGGCCGGCGTCCGAGGTGCGCGGCTTGGTGGCGGTCCTCCACGAGAAGACCGGCGGCAACCCGTTCTTCGCCACGCAGTTCCTCCGCGAGCTGTTCCAGCGGCGGATGCTGTACTTCGACCAGGAGGCGCGCGCGTGGCGATGGGACGAGGACCGCATCGCCCGCGAGGGGTACACGGACAACGTGGTCGACCTCATGGTCGGCCGGTTCCGGCAGCTCCCGACCCGGACGCTCGAGCTCCTCGAGCTCGCGGCGGTCGCGGGGAGCGCCGTGCGCGAGCGCGCCCTCGTGACGATCAGCGGCTGGACCGCCGACGCGGTCCAGAGCGATCTGGCGGCGGCGCTCGAGGAGGGGCTGCTCGTGCGCGCGGGGGACGGCTACCGCTTCGCGCACGACCGCGTGCAGCAGGCCGCCTACTCGTTGATCCCCGAGGCCGATCGCCCGCGCTACCACGCGCGCGTCGGCAGGCTCCTCCTCGAGAGCACGCCGGAGCACGCGCTCACGGAGCACGTCTTCGAGATCGCGAGCCACCTCAACGCCGGGCGCCCGCTCCTGACGGACGAGGAGCGCGAGCGGCTCCCCGAGCTGAACCTCCTCGCGGGCCGCAAGGCCAAGGCGGCGGCGGCCTACGTCGTGGCGGCGGACTATCTCGCCACGGGCGTGGCGCTCCTCCACGAGTCGGCGTCCGAGGAGCGGCGCGCGCCGCTCGCGTTCGCGCTCGGCCTCGAACGCGCGCGCTGCGAGCTCCTCGCCGGCGATTTCGACGCGTCGCGAGCGTCGCTCGCGTCGCTCGCGCGGTCCACCCGCACGAAGCGTGAGCGCGCGGACCTGACCCTGGTGGAGATCCTCTTCTACGTGGTCCAGGGCGACTACGGCGCGTGCGTCTCGGTCGGCCTCGCGTGCCTCCGGCATTTCGGCGTCGACTGGTCGAACGAGCCCGCCCGGGTCGACGTCGAGCGCGAGCACGAGCAGCTCACGCGGTCCCTCGCGGGGCGGAGCGTCGAGGAGCTCGTCGATCTCCCCGTGATGACCGACCCGGACGCCGCCGCCGTGATGGACGTGCTGTGCGCGATGAAGGCGGCGGTCCTCTGTTGGAACGACGACCTCTTCTACATGCTGGCGTGCCTCATGGCGCGGACGAGCATCGAGTACGGCAACGCGGGGAGCTCGGGCTTCGGCTACCTCACGTACGCCATGGCGCTGGTGCAGCGGCGGTCGCGCCCGGACCTGGCGTACCGGTTCGCGAAGGTCGGCCACGCCGTGTCGGAGCGGCTCGCCACGCCCGCCGAGCGCGGGAAGGCGCACCTCGATTTCGCCATCGTCAGCGCGTGGTCGCGCCCGCTCCGCGAGAGCCAGGCCCACTACGAGCAGGCGATCGCGCTCGCGCGGCAGAGCGCGGACGTCCCGCACGCCTGCTACGCCTACATGAACTTCGGGGTCCTGCTGCTCCTGCGGGGCGCGCCGCTCGCCGAGATCAGGCGCTTGGTCGCGGAGGGCATACGCTACGCGCGTGCGACTCGATTCCGCGTCGTCGAGCTGATCCTCACGAGCCAGGAGCGGCTCCTCTTGCGCCTCGAAGGGCGCGCGGCGCGCCGTCCGCCCGCCGGGGAGGCCTTCGACGAGGCTCGCCACGAGGACGAGCTCCGGGCGCACCGGCGCTCGTCCGGGCTGGCGCTGTCGTGGCATCACGTCACGAAGCTCGTCTCGTCGTACCTCGCGGGTCGCTACGAAGACGCGCTCGTCGCCGCGAAGCACGCGAACGAGGACATATGGTCGTCGATGGCGCTGCTCGAGGTCGTCGCGTACCGCTACCACCACGCGCTCACGCGCGCGGCGCTTTGTGACCGCGCGACGGGCGAGGAGCGCGCCGCGCACCTCGCCGCGCTGCGTGAGGAGCTCGAGCACTTCCGCGCGTGGGCGGAGCACTGCCCGGAGAACTTCACCCACGCTCACGCGCTCCTCTCCGCGGAGGCCGCGCGGATCGAGGGCGATCACCTCGAGGCCG
>JAHBWF010000180.1 GCA_019637105.1 Labilithrix sp. | reverse complement strand
GGGCTCGGGGACGCGGCAGGCGACGCCGGGCAGCTCCTCTTCCATCAGCTCCGCGAACCTGCGCCGCGCGCGCGGGACCGTCGACGCGAGCAGGTGGCCCGCGATCGGGTCGGAGAAATACGCCTCCGCGTGCGACGGGATCACGAGCCGGGAGCCGAGCGTGCGCGCCGCGACCCGCGCGTCCTCGGGCGTCATCACGTGGAGCGCGGCGCCCGTGAGCCGCGTGCCGTCCACGGGGAGGATCGCGGCGCTCGGGCGGAAGCGCTCCGCGATCGCAGGGAGGTCCGGGTGGAGCCGGGTGTCACCTGCAAAATACACGCTCGCGGCGGCGGCGCGCACGACGAAGCCGATCTCGTAGATGTCGTGCAGGCCGGGCACCGCGGTCACGCTCACGGCGCCCAGCGCGCGCTCCTCCCACGGCGCGAGGACCGAGACGTCCGAGAACCCGCGCGCCCGCACCCGCGCGGCGAGGTCGCCCGTCGCGACGATGACCGACGCGCGCTTGTCCATCTCGTCCATCGCGCGGAGGTCCGCGTGGTCGGCGTGGTCGTGCGTCACGAGGATGGCGTCGAGCCAGCCGAGCTCGCTCGGGGCCACCGCGGGCACGACCTCGTGCGAGAGCGCCCCGAACGCCGGATCGTAAAACCACGGATCGGTCAGGAGGCGTTTCCCTCCGAGGGCGAGGAGGTGCGTCGAGTGGCCGACGTGCACGACGCCGGCGGCCCCGGCGTCCGTCGCGCGGAGCGACGCGGCGAAGCGCTCCTTCGCGCTCGCCTCGGCCGCGCCGCCGCGGCCCGGCGCGCGCCGGTGGTCGAAGCGGCCGCCGAACGAGGCCCACTCGAGCCCGCCGGCGACCACGCCCGCCGCCGCCCCGGCGACGAAGCCGCGGCGCGAGAGCCGACCTCGCGCTCTCTCGGGCGCCGCTCCGGGAGCGCTCTCGCGCGCCTTCTCGGGCCTCTCCTCGGACATGCTCGGTCGCGCCCTTCGCGCCCGCCAGGACGGCGGACGCCTCGACGTTACCCGGCGAGCGCGGCCCCGGCCACCTCCACGCGCGGCCCTCGCCGGCCGCGCCGCCGGCGCCGCTCAGACCCGCGAGGGCGCGGCGGCCGCCTTGATCGAAGCCGCGAGGTCGAGCATGCGCGTCGTCCCACGGAGGTACTGCGTGCTGACGGGCTGGACGACGTTGCGGAGCTGGACCGTGACCTGCTTGATCTCGTCGGCCGCTTCGAGCGCGGTCTCGAGGTCGTCGGCCGCCTCGGGATCGTCGGGGAAACGCTTCGCGAGCCGGCCGAGCCGGAGCTGGAGCACCGTGAGGGGGTTGTTGATCTCGTGGCTCACCGTCGCGGCCGCCTCGAGCACGGTGTGCAGCCGGACCGCGCGGAGCCGCTCCTTCTCGAGCGCCTCCGCCATCGCGAGGCGCTCGGAGAGCATCTTCGCGTGCGCGGCCAGCGCCGCGCGCTGCTCCTCGCGCTCGAACTCGAGGGCGACCAGGCGCGCCAGCACCATGAGCGTCTGGAGATCCGTCTCCTCCATCTCCTGCACGCGGGTGTCCGTGGCGGCGAGCGTCCCCCAGACGGTGCCGTCGCTCCGCCGAAGCGGCACGCCGATGTACGAGCGGAGCCCGAGCTTGACGCGCGCGGGGAGTTCGCGGAAGACGGGGTGCTCGTCGAGATCGTACTCACGCAGGGCGGTCGCCGAACGCACGACGAAGTCACACGGCATCTCGCTCGCCGGGACCACCATGCCGCTGACGATGCCGACGTCGGCGTCGTCGAGCGCGTCGACCACCGTGAGCGTGTTCGTCTCGAGGTCGACGCGCGAGACGACGCACACGCGCAGCCCTACGAGCTCACGAATGAGTCGGAGGATCGCTTGCGCAGCCTCCGCGGCGCTCTTGTAGCCGCGCTCGGCGACCACAGACAAAGCGCGAACCGGGTCAATGTTGCCCGCGTGGGCAAAATCGGTCGAAGCAGTGGACATCTCTTCCCCCTGTCGGGCACCAGCCGAGCCCACGGAGGTCATGCCACACATTCGGCCGAGGGTTAACCCCGAAGCGGCCGAGGTGCGCCGCGTTCGCGCCGCAGCGAAATTTCGGGACCACAGCGAAATCTCGGTGCACCACAGCGAGAACTCGTTACTTCCAACGATAATTCGTTGTTAGCAACGATAATTCGTTATCTCAAATTAACGAATTAATCCGCGAAGGAGCAAAGCCACCGCTGTGGACGACAGGATCCGCCGCGTATCGCCGCTTCGCCAGGAGTGGTGAACCTTCGCACGCCAAACCACTGATTTCGAACAATTCGTGCGTGATGCGCATACGCGCCGCAAATCCGAGTCAAAGTAGTGAGGGTCGACCGGATGAGGCCTCGCTTCATCTCGGTGGGCCCACAGGAGACAGCATCAATTCATGAAATGGGGGTACTGGTGGAACACTTCAAAAATCCGTTCGGGCCTGGCGATCTCGTGAGCGCGCGCGCCGTCGTCAATCAGAAGTACTTCGACGAGATGCTCTGGCGGGCCAAAAATCATCGCTTCTTCTCGCATCGGTTCATGTCGACGTTCGAGGAGATGACGCCCTCGCAAGAGGCCGTCGCGTACGTCCTGACCAGCTTCTACAAGATCGTGTCGCCGTTCACGGGCCTGCTCTGCTCCCTCGGCGGTCGCGCCCCGACCCTGCAGAGTCGCTTCGCGCTGATGGACAACATCTACGAGGAGATGGGCTGCGGCGACCTCGGCTCGGCGCATCCGAGCCTCTACCTGAAGATGCTCGCGTCGATCGGCGTCTCGAGCGAGTCCGCGGAGAGCGCGCGAACGCTCCCGGTCATCCGGCGCATCAACGATCACCTCCGCCGGGTGGTCGACGAGCAACGCTTCCCCGTCGCGTGCGCGCTGCTCGCCTCGGCGGAGGCGACGATCCCCCCGAGCTTCCCGGTGCTCGCCAGGATCGCGCGCGGGGCGTTCCCCGCGGTGGACATGACGTTCTTCGATCGCCACGGCCCGCGCGACGAAGGCCACTCCGACGACGCCGCGATGCTGTTCGCCGTCACCGCCGACGACTCGGACTTCGCCGACGTCGACGCCGCGGTGGAGCGTGATCTCGACTTCCGCGCCGAGCTCTTCGACGAGTGGATGGCGGCGATCAACGGCAGCGTCCACCCCCGCCTCGGCCTCAGCGAGCGCCCGCCGCGACGCGTCAGCGAGCGCCCCGCGCGCATGCCGAGCACGCGCCCCGGCGCGCACCGCCCGAGCGCGCGGCCGCCGGCCTGACGACTCGCGCCCGAGGTCCGACGGACGGCGGACCTCGCGGTGCAGGCGACGTCTCGCCTGGGAGCTGGGCCCCCCGCCGGCTCCCAGGCTTCGTCACGGGCGGTGGACCGCCACGCCGCTCAAGGCGCCACGACGCAGGACGTGAGCAGCGATCCCGGCGCGGGCGCGGCCGAGTCCTCGCAGAAGAGGACGCGGAGCGGGTTGGTGGCGGCCCCCGTCTTGCCGCCGATCGCGTACGCCGAGTAGATCTTCCCCGCGGCGGCGGTGACGTTCGGCACGCTGAGCGCGTCCTCGGCGGCGCCGGCGAGGCGCGCGGTGATCGCGTCGGTGAACGGATCGGTCGTGAGGAACCCGCCCTCGCCGGTCTCGCCGAACGCGACGTTCGCGAAGACGCGCTGGAACTCGTGCGCCGTGCCGAGCCCGACGTCGACGGCGGGCGTGCCCGGCGACGCGTGGAAGAAGCGAAGCTTGGTCTTGTTCGCGACGGTCGCCGTGTCGTCGGCGACGAGCTGCAGGCGGAACACGGGATCGCCCGCGGCGGGGCCCTGCGGGTCGAGCACGCCGACGGCCGCGACGGTCGCCGTGAGGCCCGCCGTCGTCACGACGTTCGTGGTGTCCGGGACGGCGCCGGCCTCGCAGCCGGTGGCCGTCGCGGTGATGACGCGGACGTCGTAGGCCGAGACCGGCACCTCGATCGCCGTGGTGACCTGAGCGTACGCGACGCCGTTCGCGCCGAGCGAGCGGAGGATCGGACGGCTCCACGCGCCGGTGCCCGCTTCGGCGAGACAGACGTCGACGATCGGCGCGTCTGGAGAGAGGTGCGCGATGCGAAGGCGCGCGCGCTCCGGCGCGCTCCCCGCGCGCTTGCAGCTCGCGAGCAGGCCGCTCGGCTCGGCGTTGTCGACGCAGAGCAGCACGTCGAGCGGCGTCTGGGCGTTGCCCGCCGTGCCGATCGCGAACGCGGTCACGATCGCGCCGGCGGGGACGGCGACGGGCTTGACCGAGATGGCGTCGAGGCCGCTGACGATGTCGCGCGCGGTGATCTCGGCGCCGGCGATGGGCGCGACCTCGAAGTAGCCGTTGTTCGCCTGGGTCGTGCTGCCGAACTGCACGTTGTCGATGAACGGCGAGAACACGACCCCGCCGCCGAAGCCGACGGCGACGCCCGCTGTGCCTGGCGCGGCGTGGATGACGCGCAGCTTCGCCTTCCCGAACGTGACGTCGGTGTCGTCGACGAACGCAGCGAGCCGGAACGGCTGGGAGGTCGCACCGTCCAGCCGCCCGATCGCGCCGACGGTCGCGCTGGCGCCGGCCGAGAGCACGGGGAGGTCCGTGATGTCCGCGAGCCCGCCGACGGCGGCGGCGCAGCTCTCGGCGCCGGGCGCCACGATGCGCACGTCGTACTTCTGCGCCACGACCTCGAGGTACTTCGTGACGTCGCCGTAGGCGAGGCCGGCGGAGGCGCCGGCCTTCGCCAGCACGGGCCCCGTGAACTCGCCGGAGCCCGCGGGCGCGAGACAGACGTCGACGGCCGGCGCGTCCGGCGCGAGGTGCGCGATCCGGAGGAAGGCGGACGGGCGATCGCCGACCGCGACGTCGTCGGGCGGCGGCTCGGCGGCATCATCACACCCGGCGAGGGCAACGAGGGACACGGACACGGCGAGACCAAGCGACGAGATCTTCATCAAGGCTCCTTCGAGCAGGAGAGGTCCGGCGGCGTCGGACGACGCCGCCATCGTGCTGCTCGTTGAAGGCCACTTCGTCGCGCCCGGAGATCCGGATGCAGCGGATCGAAGAAAAATCGTCGCCTCCCCGGATCCGCGACGAGCGCCCGGCGAACGGCGGCGACGACCGCGCGCGGCGTCAGCGAACGACCGGCAGGCTCGTCTTCGTGCGCTTCACGGCCTTGGCGTTCTGCCACTGCATGACGTTCAGCTTCGCGAGATCGGCGGGCGTCGCGCCCCCGGCGGGCGCGCGGTCCCAGCGCGTGCGATCGACGAACGTCCGGTAGCTCTCGCTCTTGCTCGGCGTGTTGAAGCGGCGCATGAAGCGCGCGAAGTCGTAGGCGTCGAGCAGGTAGAGCAGCTGCCCGGCGTCGGACGCGAGGTGCCGGTTGGTCATCAGCTTGATGCCCTGGGTGAAGTGGCTCCGGAGCTCCGCGTCGCCCCTCAGCATCTCCGGCGCGAGCCGCGCGGCGACGAACGCCTTCTCGACGAGGTTCGAGCCGCGCGCCCTGCGCCTCCAGTTGCGCTCGATCCGCGCGTAGAGGTTGTCGGCGCCGTACGCCTGCTCGTACAGCCAGACGTAGCCGTCCATCAGCTGCTCGCGCGTCATGTTCGTCGGCTCGAAGACGACGTGGCGCGTGTCGTACAGGTGCCACTTTTCGTGGTCGAGCCGGCCCGCGGCCTTGTACTCGTCGAAGAGGTTCGTCCCCGGCATCGGCGTGAGGATGCTGAAGAACGGGTAGAGGATCCCGGTCTTCTGGACGAAGTCGAGCGTCTGCTGGAACACGCCGAGCGTGTCGGTGTCGAAGCCGACGATGAAGTTTCCGATGATGGTCATCCCGCGCGCGTGGATGCGGTCGACGGCCTCCTGGTAGGTCAGGCAGAAATTGACCGGCTTGTCCATCGCGGCGAGCGACGCCTCCGTGACCGACTCGAAGCCGATGATGAGGGTCGAGCACCCCGCGTCGCGGAACAGGTCGAGCATCTCCTCGTCGTTCGCGACGTTGAGCGTCGTCTCGGCCGACCAAGACGGGATCTGCCCCGCCTCCTTGAGCGGGATCATCGCGCGCAGGAGATCCTTCGTGTAGCGGACACGCGAGATGAAGTTGTCGTCGACGATGTAGAGCGGCTTGCCGCTGGCGATCGGCCCGCGGCTCTTCGGGAGCGCGCGGAGCTCCTCGAGCACGCGCTCGACGGGCTTGAAGCGGAACTCCTGCCCGGAGATGTCCGGGACGCTGCAGAAGCGGCAGCGGAACGGGCACCCGCGCGTCGTCTGGAGCTGGTGGAAGAGGTAGCCGTCGGGCTTGCTCCGGCCCCACGCCGGCGGCGGGATCCTGTCCATCGGCGGGAAGCCGACGGCGTCGTAGCGCTCCTTCAGCTTGCCGTCCTCGAGGTCGCGCACGACCTGGGGCCAGAGCGTCTCGGCCTCGCCCGTGACGACGCAGTCGACGTGCTCGAGCGCCTCCTCCGGGCGGAGCGAGGCGTGAATGCCGCCGAGCACCACCCGCTTCCCCTTCGCGCGGAATCGGCGCGCGACCTCGTAGGCGTACGTCACGCACGACGTCTTCGCGGAGAGCGCGACGAGATCGCTCTTCACGTCGTAGTCGATCGGATCCATGTACTCGTCGACGAGATCGATGTTCACGCCGGGGGGCGTGCACGCCATCACCGTCTGGATCCCGAGGTCGAGGAAGGCCCGCTTGAAGCCGAGGCCTCGGCAGAGGAGATCCATCTCGTAGAGCTCACGCTCGGTCGGATCCAGGTTCTTCCGCGTCGCGACGAACGTGATGCGAGTCATGCGACCCCCTACCTCCTGCCCTGCTCGACGAGCTCGCGGATCGTCGGTCGACGCGTGGCGAGGAAGGAATCGTAACCCGCCTCGAGCGCGCGCAGGCGCGGCGATCCGTCCCAGGCCGTCATCAGGATCTCCCGCGCGATCGTGCGCGGCGACGCGCCGTCGACGCGGACCGCGTTCGGCTGGCGCCAGCGCACGACGGCGCGCTGAACGCCGCTCCAGAAGCGCGCGCGCGCCTCGAGCGAGAGGATCGCCCCGCGCCGGATCTGCGCGCGCGCCTCGTGGGTGCCGCCGAAGCGGAGCAGCGCCTCCTCGAGCCAGGCGCCGTGATCGACGTCCTGCTCGACGTGGAGCGTGAAGTAGCCGATCTCGTCCGGCGTGAAGCCCGCGCGGCGCAGGCCGGGGATGACGGCGTCGAACATCTTGGGGATCGCCCACTCGTGGCCGGGCCCGACCGCCCCGAGCCCGACGAGGAACGGCTCCTCGGAGACGATCCGCCGGTGCTCTCGGACGAACTCGAACGCCGGCGCCGGCACCTTCACCACGTCGGCGCGATCGGGGACCGTGCTCCCGCACGAACGGAGGAAATGACCGTAGAGCGTCGCGTGGTCCTCGCCCTCGGAGCCCTCGCCGTACTCGTCCACGAGCACCTTCGCGAGCCAGAGCTTCGCGTCGCTCGTCGGCGCGCGGACGAGCAGCCGCTCGAGGTAGCTCGTGAACACGCACACGAGCGGGTAGTGGTTCTCTCCGAAGACGCGGTAGTCCTGACGCGCGAACGGGCTCGTCGCGCAGCGGCCGAGGAACAGGTGGTTCACGCCCGGGTGCGACTCGATCTCGACGCGCAGATCGGCGAGGAAGCGCCGCGCCTCCGCGGTCACGCCGGACGCCGCGGACGCCGAGACCCGAGGCTCGGAGGACGGCTGCGGGGCGGCGCCGGACGAGGCGCCGCCGGGGCCTCCCAGGGCCGCGCCCCCGGCGGCCTCCGCGCGCGCGTCGCTCGACGGCGGCGCCTCGCGCGCCTCGACCGCGGACGCGTCGCGCATCATCGTCCCACCCCCGCGCTCGCTTCGGCCACGTCGTCCGCCCAGATTCGCCTCGGGATGCGAAGCTTCACGAGCTTGCCTCCCGCCGCGGCCGGCGCGTCGTCGGCGGCCTTCGCCGCGACGTGCTCGTCGCCCTTCGGGTAGGCGATGTCCTCCCAGGTGAGCCCGGCCTTGGCGCCCGGGCCGTTGAGGAGCCCCTCCTCGTCGCGGAGGAACGAGCGGTGGTCTCGGTGGATGCGCTGGTAGCGCCAGGTGCGCGCGTAAAACCAGACGATGCTCGTGATGTTCTCCGGGATGAAGGTCGGACGCGCCTTGAAGAACCACTTGTAGGCGCTCCGAACGCTCTTCTCGGTCGCGTCGTAGGCGCGGCAGAACTCGCCGTAGAACTCCTCGCGCGGGAGGCGCGTCGGCAAGACGGCGTGGAGCAGATCGAACAGCCGGTGGTCGTCCGTGAGGAGCTTGTCCCGGTACGCGCGGTAGAGCTGCGTGCCGGGGAGCGGCGTCAGGATCGTGAAGAGCGGGATCCCGATGTCGAGGCTGTTGACGTAGTCGTAGAGCCCCGCGAACTGCTCCTTGGTCCAGTCGGGCCGGACCATGAAGATGCCCGTGGAGACGACGCCGTTCTCGCGGAGGATCTCGTTCGCGCGCAGGTTCTTCTGCCAGGAGCTCTTCTTGCGGAGGGCGGCCAGGTTGTCGTCGTCGTTCGACTCGAAGCCCGACAAGAGCATCACGAGGCCGTTCTTCGCGAGCCGCGCGACGAGCTCGGGGTTGTCGGCGGCGAAGTCTGTGCGCCCTTGCGTCATCCAGTACTTCTTGAGGCCGCGGCGCTCCATCTCGTCGCACAGCTCGACGACGCGCCGTTTGTTCGTGAGGAAGTTGTCGTCGAGGACGAAGACGAACGGCTCGGCGCACGCCTCCAT
Organism: Labilithrix sp.; assembly: GCA_019637105.1. Lineage (GTDB taxonomy): Bacteria > Myxococcota_A > Polyangia > Polyangiales > Polyangiaceae > Labilithrix. The sequence goes on along the minus strand of JAHBWF010000180.1, from coordinate 6,321 downwards.
CTGATCGACGATCTTCTTCGCCGACAAGAAGCGGGTCCGCCGCTCGTAAAACTCCCAGATCGCGCAGAAGTTGCAATCGAACGAGCAGCCTCGGCTGGTGAAGATCGAGGCCATCGGACGGAACGCGGTGAAGAAGTAGCGCCCCTGGTACTTCTCGATCAGCCGGCGGTTCGGGACGGGGAGATCGTCGAGGCTCGCGGTCTGCTCGCGCTTCGCGTTCACGCGACGGACGCCGTTCGCGTCCCGCCAGCGCGTCCCCCGCACGCCGTCGAAGGTGCGATCGCCCGCTTCGCGCTGCTTCGTCCAGCGCTCCATGATCTCGCGGAGCGTGTGCTCGCCCTCGCCCTGCACGATGACGTCGACGTAGTCGACGTCGAACTCGTCGGGGCAGAGCGTCGGGTGATGCCCGCCGACGAGGGTGAGCACGTCGGGGCAGACGTTCTTGGCGGTGCGGAGGACCGCCTTCGCCTGGTACGCGTCGGTCGTCATGCTCGTCGTGCCGACCACGTCGGGCTTCCACGTCGAGAGCGCGCGCACGAGCGCGTCCTCTTCCTCCAGCCGGAGATCGAGGACGCGGACCTCATGGCGATCCTGAATCGCCGTGCCGACCGAAGTGAGAGCGACGGGCTCCGAGAGCCAGACCACGTTCTCGAGCCCGAGCCGGCCGTTCTCGAACGGCGTGGGCATCACGAGGAGGACGCGCATGATTCATCCTTTCGCTCGAGGCTGACTTTTGGACGCACGGAAAGCGGCATGATCTCCCCCCTCGATGGCTTTTGTGCGCCCCTCGATCGTACGACTTCGTGCCGCGGGTCTGCAGCGCCGCGTGACGATCCCAAAGTCTACCGTTTGTCCAACTTTTGTCTAATCATTGACCCGAGCGTGCCGGTCGAGCAGAGTCGGCGCGATGGAAGCGGTAGGGAGCGGCGAGCGCGCCTACTCGATCCGCGTCGTCGCCTCGCAGACGGGGATCCCGGCCGAGACGCTGCGCGTCTGGGAGCGCCGCTACGGGTTCCCCAAACCGTCCCGCCGGCCGGGCGGGGGTCGCCTCTACGCGCCGGCGGACGTCGCGCGTCTCCGGCTCATCGCCCGGGCGCGGCGCGCCGGCTTCCGGCCGGGCGACGTCATCGCGCTCTCCGACGGAGAGATCGCGCGCCTGCTCGAGGAGAGCCCGGGCGCGGCGGCGCCGGCCGCGACCGCGTCGATCGCGGTAGCGAGAGGGGCCGCGGGGACGCGGCGTGCGTCGCCGGCTTCGCTCGCGGGCGAGATCGAGGCGCTGATCGAGCACCTGACGCGCGCGGAGGTGGACCACGTGCGCGCGAGGCTCCGCGCGCTCGCGATCACGCTCGGCCCGAAGGCCTTCGTCACGGACGTCGCTCACCCGCTCGCCGTGCGGGTCGGCGACGCCTGGGAGGCCGGGCAACTCGAGGTCCGCCACGAGCACCTCGCGACCGCGCTCCTCTCGGCGCGGCTGCACGTCCTGTCGGTCGCGTTCGAGGACAGCCAGGCCCCGCCCGTCGTGCTGCTCGCGTCGCTCCCCGGCGAGGCGCACGTCCTCGGGCTCGAGATGGTCGGCGTCTACCTCGCCGCGCGCGGAGCGACCCCGCGTCAGCTCGGCGGCGACACCCCGCCGGACGAGATCGCCCGCGCCGCCCGCGCGCTCGGCGCCGGCGTCGTCGGGATCTCCGTGTCCGCCGCGGGCGAGCCGGCGGCGACGCGGCGCGCCGTCGACGCGCTGCGCCGGGCGCTCGCCGGCGCGGACGCCGAGCTCTGGATCGGCGGCGCGGGAGCGTCGAACGTCGCCGAGGACGGCGACCGCGTTCGCGTCGTCGCGGGCTGGGACGACGTCGATCGCGCGCTCGACGCGGTCAGGCGCGCGTGACCTCAGCCCGTCTCGGCGGGCTCGTCCTTCTTCGTTTCCTCGTCGGCGTCGCCCGAAGACGACTTCGTCGCGCTCGTGGGCTCGTCGCCGTCGGACGCGTCGTCGTCGGCCGTCGCGCTCGAGGCCTCGCCGGCCTCGTCGGCCTTCTTCTTCTTCCCGACGAGGCCCTTCTTCTTCGCGGGCTTCTTCGCCTTCGGCGCCTCGCTCGCGTCCGCGCCGGCGGCCTCGTCGTCGCCGTCGTCATCGTCGTCGTCGTCGCGCTTCTTGCGACGCGGCGCGAGATCGTCCTGCGTGGCCTTGATGTCGCCGAGCGACTCGAGCCCCATCGCGAGCTTCGGGCTCTTGCGCGCCGTCTCCCAGAACTTCGCGTAGAAGTAGGCGCAGACGACGGCCGAGAGGAGCCCGATCCACTGGCTCGTCGAAAGCTGCACGGCCTGCTGCTTGCCGAACGAGGCCGGGCGAAGGAGCACGAAGGCGGCGATCGGCGGGAGGAACGCGAGCACGCGCGACGCGGTGCGGACCTTCGGGTTCGTGATGCCGAGCGAGACGCCGAACACGAACGCGATGCTCATCACGAGCAGCGCGCCGGAGATGAGCCAGTGCTCGCCCATCATCGGTCCGAACTCGCCGCGCTCGGAGTCGTCGCGCAGCGTCTCGATGAGGAAGCGGAGGTAGCCGTAGCCGAACGCGAACAGGAAGAAGATCTGCCCGCGGAACCGCTGGTGCTTCCGCTGCCACAAGAGCAGCGCGAGCAGCGCCAGACCGACGAGCGACTCGTAGATCTGCGTGGGGTGCACCGGGTACGAGTGGCCCATCTTCATGAGCTCGTCGCCGGCGGGCGTGTGCTTGCCGACGATGTCGAGGTGACGCGCGAACGCGGGGGCGCCCTCGCTGCCGTCGAGCGTCCCCTGCTCCCAGTGGGGGAACGTGCCGAGCTTCTTGAGCGCGCTGGGGGCCGACTCGGGCAGGCGCTTCCCGAAGTCGCAGCCGAACAGGTAGCAGCCGATGCGCGTGATCAAGAGGCCCGACGCGAGGCTGGGGACGGCGACGTCCGCCCAGGGCATGAGGCGGATCTTGTGCGCCCGCAGGTAGAGCCAGCTCCCGAGGTAGCCGCCGAGGAAGCCGCCGTACGCGACGAGGCCGCCGCGGCGGAGCGCGAAGAAGTCGCTCGCTTGCTTGAACTCGTCGGGGTTCGTGACGACGTAGAGGATGCGCGAGCCCAGGATCGCCGCGACCGCCGTGATGACGTAGCAGTTCGCCATCGTCTCCTTCGGCAGCCCGTCGCGCTCCGCCAGCGTGAGCGTCAGGTACCACCCGACGACGAGCGAGAGGCCGAGCATGACGCCGTACGAGTAGATCGGCAGGTTCGCCGCCTCGTATTTCGTCTCGCGGAACACGTACCCCGCGACGCCGGCGCCGACGCCGATCACGAGCGCGATGCCCGCGGTCCCTTGGTCGCGCCTGCGGAGTCCGAGGATCGCGTAGACCGCGGCGATCGCCGCGACGGCCGCGAGCGCCCACCACAGCTTGAGGGGCATCGACGGAAGCGGAATACGAAAGAGGATCGGATGCATGGTCGGATCTTGGGTTTCGCCGGGCGCGGGCCCCGAGCGCGCGGGCCGTTTTACCACAACGAGGGTGCTTCGACCCCAGGTCGACTCAATTTGGCTGCGCCGAGATCGCCGATCTCGGCCGCGCGCGGCGCCGCCGGACGCGCGGCGACGAGGCCTCGACCGCGAGCCGCAGGCTCGGCCGGAGCCGCGCCAGGGCACGACAGGCCGGCTGTGGTAAGAACGGCCGCGTGAGCTCGCGCGCCATCCTCGTCGCCTCCCCCGTCGCTGCGTCCACCGTCGTCGGCGTCCTCGCCGCGCTCGCCGCGTGCGTCCCCACGGGGAGCGCCCCGCCGTTCGACGCCGGACCGGCGCCCGCGCAGACGTCGAGCTTCAAACCGTCGATCGGCGTCATGACGGTCCCGTTCGAGGACGACTTCGACCGACCCGACGGCGGCGAGGCGCTCGCGCTGCCCGGCGACGCGTCGTCGACCTCGCCCACGATCGACGCGGCGATCGACGCGTCCCGGGTCGTCGCGTTGAACGACGGCGGCGCGGACGCCTTCCTCCTTCTGTCGCCGTTCGACGCGGGCTCCGAGACCGGGGATCGCGCGCGGTTCGCGAGCAACCTCGGGCCGGACTGGATGCAGATGCGGACCAGCGCGTGGCGCGTCGAGGACGGGCGCCTCTGCGGAGAGAACGCGCGCAACCACGGCGTCTGGTTGAACCGGACGCTGCCCGTCAACGCGCGGATCGAGTTCGACGCGATCGCGATGACCGAGGACGGCGACCTGAAGGCCGAGGTCTGGGGCGACGGCCGCTCCTACGCGACGGGCACCTCGTACACGAACGCGACGAGCTACCTCACCGTCCTCGGCGGCTGGAAGAACACGCTCCACGTGCTCGCCCGCCTGAACGAGCACGGCAACGACCGCAAGGTGATCGCCGTCGACAAGGACTCGGACGATCCGCGCCAGCGCGCCGTGGTCCGCGGTCAGGTCTACCAGTTCAAGATCGAGCGGACCGACGGCAAGACGATCCGCTGGTCGGTCGACGGCGTCGAGTACTTCTCCTGGGCCGATCCGTCGCCGCTCGCCGGCCAGCAGCACGACCATTTCGGCTTCAACGAGTGGGAGGCGAAGGTCTGCTTCGACAACGTCAAGGTCACCCCGCTCTGACGCGGGCAGCGCGACCGGACACCCGCGCCGCGGCGCAGGATCCGTCGGCAACTGCCGGCCGGTCCTCGACTTCCTCGGGGCGTTGCGTTTCGCCCGAGGCGTTTCTCAACGCGCGGCTTTACTCCGCGCCGGCCCGGCTCGAAACTACGGTCTGACTCCTCGTGGAAGCACCCAAGTCGAAGGATCCCCAGAAGGAGCTCGAGATCGCGCTCTCGGAGCTCGAGGAGCGCGTCGACCGCCTGCGCGCGTCGTACGAGCAGTATTTCATGGGCTACGAGAAGATCGAGCCCGCGGTCCAGCGAAAGGACGTCGACCGCCGCTTCACGGTCCTGCGCAAGCAGCAGATCCGGAACACGGCGCTGCGCTTCCGCTTCAACGTCATCACGCAGAAGTTCAACACGTACTCGATGTACTGGACGCGCATCTGCCGCCAGATCGAGGAGGGCACGTACAAGCGCCACGTGGCGAAGGCCGCGCGTCGCTTCGGGCCGAAGGCCGCGAACAAGCGCGAGCAGGACTGGTCGATCGACGTCGAGCTCGGCGACTTCGACGACGTCGACGACCTCGAGGCCGTGCTCGCCGAGGCCAACGCCGCGGCGGAGGCCTACGGCCGCGACGAGCTCGCCGCGGACACCATCCCGCCGGGCGCGCGCACCGAGCCGCCCCCGGGCGCGCGCACCGAACCGCCGGCGGCGCCGAAGAGGAACCCGGTCACGGCTCCGACGCCGGGCACCTCCTTCGCGATGGGCGGCGGGCGCGAGACCATCGACCACCTGCCGCTGGGATCCGAGCCGCCGCTCCACGACGAGCCGCGCGTCGCCCGCCCCGCGCCGTTGCCGCCCGGAGGAAGACAGCCGGTCGTCGTGCGCCGGCGCCCGGAGGACGGGCCCGCCTCCGCATCCAACGTCGCGCGGAGCGGCGGGCCTGCGTCCGGCGCCAACCCGCGGAGCGGCGGGCCTGCGTCCGCGCCCAACGTCGCGCGGGGCGGAGGGCCTGCGTCCGGCGCCAACCCGCGGAGCGGCGGGCCTGCGTCCGCGCCCAACGTCGCGCGGAGCGGTCCGCCGTCGACGCCCCGGGTGGCCGCCGGCGCGCCGCGCGAGGTCCGGGCACCGGCGGGATCGCGCCCCGACGTTCGACCGCCGGCGGCCTCGAGCCCCGATCTCCCGCCGAGCTCCACCTCCGCGATGCGCGCGCCGCCCGCGTCGAGCGAGGTGAGCCGTCCTTACCGTCCCGCGGCCGGGCTCGCGGCGCCGCCGCCCTCGAGCGACGGCGCGCCCCCGTCCGCGCGGCGGATCCCGGCGGCGGCTCCCGCCTCCTCGACCGGGCGTCTGCCCGCGGCCGCGCGGTCGAACGGGAACATCGAGACGCCGCTCTCTCCGATGACGCCTCGCCCCGCGCCGAGCTCGCAGGGGCGCGGCCCGACGAGCTCGCCGCAGCCCGCGCCTTACCGCCCCGCGGCGCTGCCTCCGAGCGCGAATCGCTTGCCGGTCGCTCCGGCGGCGCCCTCCGCGCCGCGCACCCCGGTCGCGCCGCTGACGCCGGGCGGACGGCCTGCGCCGTCGAGCGCCCGGCTCCCGCTCTCCCCCGAGTCGGCGCCGCGCGCGCCGGCGCCGAGCGTCTCCGACGCCGAGCCGCGGCCGAGCCGGCGGCCTCCGCCTCCGCTGCCGAGCCAGGCGAAGAAGCCCTGATCCGCGGCGCCTTACCGTACCGT
>JAHBWF010000018.1 GCA_019637105.1 Labilithrix sp. | reverse complement strand
GCCCGTCATGCGCGCGAGCTTGGCCTCGCCCGACATGTCGCGAAAGAACCGGGTTCACGCAGGGGATACAGATGTCCGAGAGCGTTCGCGACGAAGGTCTTGCCGACGCCGACAGGACCGAGGATGCAGACGTGACGATGCGTCTCTATTAGTTCGGCAGCGGCAGCTCCCCCGCCTGCAGTGCATCCAGACTCATGACGGGTAGACGTGCCGAGCCGAGCAAGGCAGAGACGAGCGGTCGGGTCGTAACCATGAAGCCAAGAACGTTCCAGTCGCCTGGCGGGACAGAAGCTCCACGAAGATTGAAGACGCGATCGAGAATCTCATGAACATGTGACCGAACGCGCTCCACACGGAGAAGATGTTTGGTCTGTGCGGATCGATGTGACCCCCTATCGCGAAACAGCGTGCTGAGATCATTGGCAATTTCGTGCGGAGTTCGATCAAGCTCGATGTCCTTGCATTCAACGACGAGAACTTGTCGGCGGGATGGGTCGATAGCTAGAACGTCAGCGTCGCCAAGATCTCTCGGGTCTTCATCAGCGTTTCGATATCGTCGCGTTTGCACGTTTGCCACTGCCAGCCATCCGTTGCCGATGAGGGTGTCGCGGACGTCCTGAACGAGTTGTCGCGAACTTATTGCCTTCCAGTCTCCCATCGCCATGCGTAGGGCTGGCGTACGCGCGCTCAGGCGTTCGGTCAGGCAGAGCATCCATAAATTGCCTAGGGCCTGATGAAGGTGAGCGGGGGTGTAGAGGATTCGATTCGAGCAGGTGCGAAGCAGCGGTCGCCTTAAGTAAGAAAGGCCGCGGTTGAACCGCCATGGCCAGATATCGTTTCGCGTGAACCCGGCTGGTGGCTGAAGGAATGCCGGTCGTGACTCCAAGGCAAGGTTGCTGATGCAGTCCGTAACCGTTTCGATAGACCATGAGAGACCGCTCGAAATGCGCGCTATGAACTCGCTCTCGGGAAGGTCTACCAGTGCCAAGCCCTCCGGCTGAGCGACTGCAAGCGATTCGCCAGTGAAAAGCGCGAGTTGCTCGAGGCTCACGGCAAATTCTGCCCGGAATGCTTCCTCCAGAGCGCTAACGGCGTCCGGTCGACTGCGCTGTTCCGGCTCGCGCGCTCCACGAACGTCCCTGCGAGCCCGTTGTGTCAGGAACAGCCGTTCCGCATGCGCGGTCCGCACTCGGTCGGAGGCCGTTGAGTAACTCGGCGCGTGGGCTAGATATCCTGATGGAAGAACATTTAGCTGCACACTGGCCAGGCCGTGATTCTCGATGTCACTGAGTATGCCGAGCTCGAATATTTCACCAGCAAGGGCCAGGACTGCATCAAACGTTGCATCCGAGAGCCGACCAGTTCCAGTGTTGTCTGAACTTCCTTGTGACAGCTCAATCAGAAATCGCGTGGCGATCGAGGACCGTGCATGGCGACTGCTGTTGTCTCGGAGTTTCCTTTCGAGAGACGGAGCGTTGGCTGCGCAAGCCAGTTGCGACGCCATAGTTAGGTCATTGAACGCGTCTTCGTGAACCAGCGACTCGTTTCGCAAAAGAAGTTCGCGAAGGAGCGGCTCCGTGGATAGCTCTGCCATCCGTCGTTTAAGTTCCTCGAAGAGTCTTGTGACGGCGCTGTTGAGCCACGTTTTGCTCGCCGCTCCCTCATGCGGTCCGGTCGCTGGCTCGTCGGCCCTGGCTACGCGACGAGCCACCGCTATGTCGTGGTCTTGAATGTATCTAGGCGACCGCAGGCGAGCAGTGCCAATCAATGCGGGGGTGTGAGCGGTGTTGAATGCGTGACGCATTCGTTTGACGCCGGTAGGGGCGACAGCGTCAATCACCGAGTCAACCATCGCGCGTGCGTTTGGCAGGCCGAGCTGCTCGAGAACGGCTACGAAGAGGCGTGATGCGAAGAGGCGCTCAGAGCGATTCGTCGCGTCATACGACGACTGGAACGCTGGCGTGAATCGGATCGCAATGTCATTTGCGACGAGATCAATTCTTGGCTGAAGAATGCCATCAATAACCACATTCGCATCCTCGTTGGAGGAGAAGTCGAGAGATACCTCGATCGGTCTGTGCCCCTCCGCGAGCGGGCTCGCCAGTCGCGCGTTTAGCGCCATCTCGAACTCGCTTATCCAGAACGCGGCCATTCGTGCCATTCCAACCGCATCGTCCATCGGGGCTGCGCTCCCAGCTTCGCAACGAATCCAAACAGACGTTGTTGCAAAGAGGACGGTATACTCGACGCGCTCGTCGTTCTGATACCTTCGCGTGTAGATGCTTCGTTCGATCTCTCCGCTCTTCGCGACCTCAACAATCGCTCCGCGTGGATCGCGAATGCCGTGAATGTCCCACCGGCAAACGGCGTTTCGGCGCAATGGTTCGCCGAAGTCGACGCCTATGAAGAGGGCAGAGGGCATCGGCTCGTTGGGCTCCAGGAATGTGCGGCCTCGCTCATGCCATAGTCCCCACAAATCGATTGCATCGAACGTTTGAATTCGTGTTCGAGAAGAGAGCCATCCACGAGCATCCTGGAATTTCCAGAGCAGGAGGGGGTCTGGCTCGTCGTCGCCCAAGAGAATTGCTTCGAGCGCACCGGCCGAGAAGATGTCGACGCCGGAAGCTCTTTCGAAGGACACCGAGAAGTCTCTCCCGATCCCCGAAAGCAGCAAGGTCGTCCTAACAGTCGGAACCACGGCGTTCGCGCCCGCAAGTGCAGCTATGATCGCAGCACGCGCTTCTATCGCTTCGGCTGCCACCGCGTTTGGCGACCAGGATCCCGCGCTATCAAGCGAGTCCGATGCGAAGACGAAGTGATGCAACTTGTCGTGATCGCACTGGTACACAACGTGTGTTGCAAACGCCGAGTCGTCCCTCGACGGGGGTGAAAACATTCGCACCTGGCGGAGCCCTATGCGCTCAAGACTCGCGAGAAAGCTCGAAAGGGACGCACCGTGGAAGAGTTCGGCGAGGCGACGACTCTGACCATCCGCCATCGCGAGACGCAGGAGAGCCCTAACCAATGACTCTGCCAGAAGGTGCGGCGCCGCCACGACCAAGCTCCCATCAACCATCCGCAGTGCAGGATGTTCAGTGAGTGTGTTTGCAAGGCTGAAATCGAAGTCGCGACGTTCGATCGCCGTGCCTATAGCTTCAGTCAGCAGAGAGGCGGGCACAGCCACTCCTTGGCAGATCTCATCGAGCTGCGACGAAGTGAAGTGGACGGCCGCCATTAGACGACGCAGGTCTGCCTCGGGAGGAACCGCGACTTCGCGCTGATAGCGATCGACTGGAGTGCTTCGGCGTAGTCCAGCTCGCTCGAGGATGGCCGTTGATAGGCGTGACACTCCTCGAATGAGCAACCTCCCTTCGTCGCGAAGGCGTCCATTCAGTTCTTGGGGGTAGGTCCAGATGGCCGCCAAGGCACGGAGGATGAACATCGTGTCGATACCGCCTGGGATGAAGACTTGGGTCCCTCCGAAGAACACAAAAGCCTCAGTGGCGACGGTCGGCCAGGGATCGTCAAGCCGACCAATCCAAGCCTCAAAGACCTCATTCATCAAGCGTCTGGCGTTCGACCTGGTCACTCGTCTGTCGCCGCGCGCCTGACCGTTAGCAACTGCAGAAGCAAGAACTTCCAAGCGATGAGCATGGTGCAGGTTCGAGTGCCGGAGGATCAGCGCTCCCGCGAGACACGCGAGCTCCGTTGGATCGAACACGCTCAGCTCGCGTGAAACGTCGGGGGTTGGGCGTGGCTGCGGGAACGGGAGGTTCACACGTCAAGTATGGCGCCGTTTGGGCTGCGCGGGCTCCCGCGCGCTCGGCGAGGTTGAGAGCTACATGATGGGTAGCCGGGCGACGACGCTGCGTTCAAGCGACAAGATCGACGACCGCAGCTGGAGATGGTACGAGCGGTGGGCCGGCGTGTGTACCGCCATCGTGCTCCCCTCGGGGACGCGAATAATCCGCAACCCCAAGCCCCCTCGTCTGGTCCGGCGAGGGGGCAGCGTCGAGAGCGAGCGCATCGCCGAGGACGAGGAGCCGGTGATGGCGTAGCCGCGGGACGGGTGAAGAACGATTTCCTTCGCGCGCGTCGACAGTCGAGCTCGTCCTCCAGCCGAGCGAGCTCGCGTTCGACTTCTTTCGATGCTTGGCGACGGGGCCTGCGATGGCCTACGCGCGGAGCCGGGAGACGTCACGCAGCGGAGGGGCGCCGAACTGTCGCCGGTACTCGCGGGTGAACTGCGACGGATCGTTGTAGCCGACCCGATACCCTGCGGTCGCCGAGTCGATCCGCTCGGAGAGCATCAGACGCCGTGCCTCGTTCAGACGAAGCGTCTTCTGGTACTGCAGCGGGCTCATCCCCGTCACCGCACGAAAATGAAGATGGAGTCCCGATGGGCTCATGCCCACGATCTTCGCCAGATGCTCGATGCGCATCGCCTGATCGAAGTTCGTGCGGATCCACGCGATCGCCGTGGTGACACCGTGAGTCCGACCCCCCACGGTCGCGATGTGCTGGAGTCGCGGGGCGTGACCGTCCACGACGAGGCGATACACGATCTCTTGAAGCACCAGAGGCGCGAGCATCGGTGCATGTTCGGGCGTGTCGACGAGGCGTACGAGCCGGAGGACGGCGTCGAGCAGAGGCAGGTCGAGCGGGTGGACGTCGAGCCCCTTCGTCGGCTTCGTGCGCTCTTCCCGCAGCAGCTTGCTCGCGAGGACGGAGCCGACGAGACTCGGCGGAAGCGCGAGCCGAACACCAAGGTAGGGAGTCGCTGCCGATGCCTTCACGACGCGACCCGTGATCGGGAGCGCGACCGAGCTCAGAAAGTACGACGAGCGATCGTAAGAGAGCTCGTCCTCGCCAAGCGTCACGAGCTTCTTCCCTTGCGCGAGGACGACAAACGCCGGCTCGTAGAGGATGAGCATCGGGCGCGTCGGTCTGGATGTGCGGCTCAAATGGACGAAGGGGAAGGGTGAACGCTCTCCGTCGTGCGGGACGTGGCGGGCGATGGCCGACGCGAGATCGCGGCTCGCGTCGGCCATCGCGGTGGTCGTGGCCGTTTGCTGGAGGATCATCCAAGACTCTTCGAGGATCGTTCTACGGGCAGCCTAGCGCCGATGCCTAGGCTGGTCGTGGGATCGCAAGAGAGGTTCGACATGCAGAAACGACGACTCGGAACGCAGGGACTCGAGACATCGAGCTTGGGGCTAGGGACCATGGGCATGAGCATGGCGTACGGCTCGGGCAATGACGAAGAGAGCATCGCGACGATCCGCCGGGCGTACGAGCTCGGCATCACGCATTTCGATACTGCAGAGCTCTACGGCATGGGCACGGGGGCGAACGAGATCCTCCTGGGCCAGGCGGTCAAAGGCTTTCGTGACAAGATCGTCATCGCGACGAAGTTCGGCTTCGACCTCCCAAACATGGGGCCGGGGAAGTCCCCACTCGACAGTCGGCCGGAGCGCATCCGCGTCGTCGTCGAGAACAGCCTCCGCTACTTGCAGACGGACTACATCGACGTCCTCTACCAGCATCGCGTCGATCCTGCGGTCCCGATCGAGGACGTCGCGGGAACGGTGAAGGATCTGATCGGCGCGGGAAAGGTCCGGTTCTCCGGGATGAGCGAGGCAGGAGCATCGACCCTGCGGCGGGCCCACGCGGTGCAGCCAGTCTCGGTGCTGCAGACCGAGTACTCGCTCTTCGAGCGCGACGTCGAGCGTGAGATCCTTCCCGCGGTACGCGAGCTCGGGATCGGGTTCGTTCCATACTCGCCGCTCGGCCGCGGGTTCCTGACGTCGACGGTGAAGCCCGCTGCGGAGTACGAGGAATCGGACATGCGGCGGTGGGACGAGCGATGGCAGGGCGAGAACTACACGAAGAACCTGGCGGCTGTGGAGCAGCTCCACCAGCTCGCGGCCTCGGAGGGACTGACGGTTGCCCAGCTCGCGCTCGGTTGGCTCCTCGCTCAGGGCGACGACATAGTGCCGATCTTCGGGACGAAGACGCGTTCACGGCTCGAAGAGAATGTCGGCGCAGCGACCACGTCGCTCTCCGCGGTCACCCTCGCTCGAGTGAAGGAGATCCTCCCGAACGGCTCGTTCGGGGCGCGCTATCCGGCGGACTTCATGCCGACGTGGACGTAGTCGACGATCTCGCATCCGCGAGCGCGACGGTCACGCCGCAGACGCAAGAGCGATGACCGAAGTTCTAAACTCGTCCGCGTAGGGACGCCCCCAGTGGTGAAGGTTGGTCCTGCCTTCACCACGCTCTTTCCCTCCGAGCGGACCTCGTTGGGGACGCCATCAGTGGTGAAGATTGGTCCCGTCTTCACCACGCCTCGGATCTCCCACCGCCTCCCGTCCTCCGTCTCGATCGGCTGCAGGGAGAGGGGGCCGTCCAGGAGGGCTTCCAGCGCTTTCCGGGCGTCCTCGGGGTTGCGCTCGAACAGGCCGCGAAAATTCTCTAGTCGCCTTTTCGCCTCCCCTCTCCATGCGCCGGGTCTCGAGGCTCAGCACGGACGGGATCGCTGCGATGGCTTCGAGCCGACCGCGGACGTACATCGCGAGCAGCGAGGGCTGGACCTACCTGGCCGTGCTCCTGGACCTCTTCTCGCGTCGCGTTGTCGGCTGGGCCATGGCACGACGAACGACACGGCGCTCGCTCTCGCCGCGCTGCACGCCGCGGTGGGAACTCGGCACGCCGTGCCCACCGGACTCGTGCACCACACCGCGCACGGGGCCCTTACGCGAGTGACGACTACCGCGGCGCACTCACTACCGCGGCGCACTCGACGAGTACGGCATGCTCCAGAGCATGAGCCGCACCGGCGACTGCTGGGACAATGCTGTGGCCGAGAGCTTCTTCGCGACCCTCCGCGTCGAACTCGTCGACCACGAGACCTACGACACCGCGTGGGCGGCGGAGCGAGCCATCGGCGACTACATCGAGAGCTTCTACAACGTCGAGCGACTGCACTCTCACCTCGACTACGTCAGCCCGATCGAGTTCGAATTGAAGATGCACATCGCTGCGATTGCGGCATAGTCAACCTGTCCACCGAAGCGGGTGAGAATCACCCGCCAAGGCCACCTCCTGAGCCACCGGGGCCAACATCCCCGATCCATCACAGCGTCCGAAGTTAGCGCAAGAACTGATACTGCTTTCCCTCGCAACTCTCGGTGGTCATGGTCCCTTCGAGGGTGCCGGTGGAATACCGAAGCCAGAGCGGGACGCGTCGGTCTCCACGTGTGTAGAGGTAGAGCCCTTGCTCGTCGCTTGAGCCGATCCACTCCATGAGGACGCTTTGCTGATCCATGGACGTCATCCCCTGCTCGGCGTTCGCGAGCGCCTGCAGGACAACCTTCCCGTCTCGCTCGATGATCCGATGGATCGCCCCTTGCCCCACCTTGTTGTCGAGCACGATGGTCCACTGACCGGCGTACTGAGTGACCGCGGTCGGAGGAAGATCCGCCTTGGTCTTCACGGTGTCGATGACCTGCTGGCACTGATCTTTCGGCACGGAGGACAACGCCGCTCCGCCACCTCCGCAGCCAGAGAGTGCTGCCATTCCCAAGGTCGCAACTCCTACCAGGCCATTGTTCATCTTGAATGTCATGGGTCCCATCTCCGATGATTGCGTCTCATTTGCACGACTTTATGCAGGACGATCCAGCACGACCCGTGAACCTCGATTTCGCTCTGCAGGGCGCGCCGATGATGCTCGCACGGTGCATGGTCGAATCGTGAAAAAAAGAAGTGGACCCCATCGTTCGGACCACGAGGGTCGGTGGCTATAGCCGTGATCGGTTGATCTGAGCCGCCGATTCGCGCCGCCCGATGGGCGAGCGGCGCGAATCTCCGGTCAGGAGCCTGATCTCTGCTCACGGCTCCTGACGTTCTAGGATCGGCGCAACCGAGTTGCGCCTTAAGGTGGAGCCTGCGTCGTTCTCTTCTTCTGTATCCTACAAATGAATCGACCGTAGTCTCTTCCTCCGCCACGATCACCTCGCAGCCGGCCATAGAGAGCACGGCCTCGAAGCGGAGGCAGACGAGGGAGAGCGCGAGAGGGAGACTCGCAACTTGGGGACGAGGCTGTGGACGCCGTTGGGGATCACGCTGCCGCCTTGTTCATCGTGCGGGCGTAGAACGCCGCCGGTGTCTGGTAACCGAGCGCCTGGTGCGCGCGCTCGTCGTTGTAGAATGCCAAGTACCGCGTGATCCCGGCTCGCGCCGCAGCCATGTCGTATGCGTGCAGGTAGACTTCGTCGTACTTGAGCGACCGCGAGAGCCGCTCGACGAACACGTTGTCGGGCCACGGCCCCTTGCCGTCCATGCTGATCGCGATCGACGAGGACGGTCGCCGGCGGTGAGCGCATGCGAGCCGTTCCGCGGGTTCGTCGAGGACAGCCTCGCCCGTGGACGCAACGCGAAGGCGATCGACCAGGACCTCGTCTCGCAGCACGGGTTGGCGACGGCCACGACGACACGTCGTCCGTCCGAGTCGAAGTCGTCCAAGAGCGACCAGCGCGAGAGGACGAGCGGACGCCATCGAAGCGTTTCGAGGCCGCGAAGTGATCGATCGTGGGGCGCGCGACCGCGCGCATCGTACGTGTAGGCGATGACGCCGAACCCGCGGTCGAGCAACGGCGCGGACGCTTCGGCGAGCTGGGTCACGTACTCCGCGCCGTCGAGGTCGAGTCGGTAGCCGGCCGCGAGGCAGTCGAGAAGGCACGCTGCGTCACTCATCCCGCTCGATGGGCCTCCACGAAGAGCATGATGGAGCGCCGAGGCGTCCGCTGCAACACGGCGTCACGTGAGCGGACGATGGCTACGAGTCGCGACAGAACACGTACATTGGCAACGGCTTGGGCGCCGTGCGCGCGTGGCGGAGCCCCCGAGGCAGAAGCGCCGAAAAGCGCGGAAGGCTCGACGTTCCGTCGCGTCGCTGCCCGAGCCAGCTCGACTACCGCGGTTCGAAATTCGTCCTACGTAGGGACGCCCACGATCCGCAACCCGCAGCGCTTTTTCCGTTTCGCCTCGGGGCACGCGGATGCTCCGCGACACGTAGCCCCCTCGTCTGGTCCGGCGAGGGGGCAGCTTCCTGATCGCTCGTCGGCGACGCGCATCAATATTTCACGTACGTGTTGGAGCCGGTCTCCGGCGACGTCAGCGTCAGCGTCGCGGTTCCGTTCTCGTTCGTGCCGAGCTCGTACGTGTACGTGAAGTCCGCAGCCGTGAGGGGCGAGACTTTCGGAGAGCCGCCGCATAGCACCGACGTTACCGTGCCCTCCAAGCGGTGGTAGACGAGCTGATCCCCGGTCACCGTCGTGACGCCGGTGCTGTAGACCTCGGTTCTCGACTGGCAGCCGGAGTAGCTGTTCGAGAAGATCGCGATCAGAGTGGTCGCGCCGTTCGCCTCGAACTCGTAGCGGATCGTCGACTTGTCCCAGATGCCGAGCAGGGCGCCCGGCAGCTCGGACGGCTCCGCTGTGGTCGGCGGCGATTCACCCGAGTCGACGGTGCTCGTGGCCTGTTCGAGGCACGCTCCGAGCTCGGTCCCGCACTTCTCCCGGATGCACGCTTCGTCCTCGCAGGCCTCGCTCTGCAGGCAGCTCACCAGCGTCAGCACCGCATCTTGGGCAGGCCTCGAGCCGCGCTCGAGGCAGTCGTCGGCACACGCGTCCAAGTCGGCGTCGGGACACTCCGAAGCGCATGTGAGGATGTCCACACAACTGAGCGTCGACGCCGTCGTCTCACCGCCGCTGCCAGCGTCGGCCTGGGAGTCGACTCCCGGCGTCACCGAGCCCTCCGACGCGGAACCTCCAACCGTGCAAGCGACGACTCCAAGGAGGAGCCCAGTGAAGATCATGCGGCTGTCCACGCGGCCTCCGAGCCGTGAGCACACCGCCTCCAGAACGAACAAAAGCCGTCTCATGACGACGATCTTCGCGATTGCGTCCGGTGCTCGCCATACTCATTTTACCTGGCTCATTGGGAGATCGCCGTCACCCGTTCGAGGATGGTCGCTATGTCGGTGCTGGAAGTTTTGCCTGCTCCACCGACTTCGTAGGCTCCGTCCTCCGCCGATCGCAGCCTCGCCCCGGCCGACGACGAGTGCGAAGCGACGCGGAGGGGGCGGCAGCTCGGATCGTCTCGGTGGGACTTGGTCGTCTTCTCCCGGTCGCGCGAACGGCCGCGCCGTTCGACCTCGTACGCCTCGTCGACGAGCCGCGCCGAATCGTGTCGGCGAACGTCCTCCCGATCAGGACGTCACCTTGGTGCCCAGCGGACCTCGCCGCGGGGAGACACGCGCGTCGTCCAGAAGATCCGCTTGCTCGGCTCGCTCGTAGGGCCGAGGGCGATCTGCGCGGGCGTTCTCTCCCCGCTCGCGAGCACGACGTGCCCTGAGCCGTCCTTGTTCGCCCGGTGGATCGAGCCGTCGGTCTCGCTCGCGCCCTGATCGATCCAGAACACGTGGCTGCCGTCGAGCACGATCGAGCGGGTGCGCGTTCCGGTCGCGATGAGGGTCCGTGGCTTGTCGAGGCTCTTCGGTGCACGCACGACGTTGCCCGTCGCCGACTCCGTCCAGTAGACGAACGCGTCGTCGACCGCGAGCGAGGTCGGTTGGTTGTACCCCATCGCGACGTCGTCGAGGACGACCGGCGGTGGAGCCGGCGTGATCGTCGTCCCGCAGCCGCCCGGCAGAGGACAGCGATCGATCCCGCCGGCCCGCCCCCCGCCCGCCGTTCCCTGGGCGATGAAGACGGCGTCCCCGCCGTGCGCGACGAACAGCGGCTCGCCGGGCGTGATCGCGAAGTACACGGGCGAGATCGAGGTCTGCGTGCACCGCCCGACGTAGGCGTTCGCGTACGAGGCGACGATGACGTCCGCTCCGTTGAGCGCGAGCGATTGCGCTCCTTCGATGCAGGCTTGCTGCGGAGCGTTGCAGCCGGGGAGGGCGCAGCGGAACACGCCCCTCTGCTCGTCGCCGAAGAAGAGCGCGTTGTTCGTCGCGGCGAACGCGTACGGGTGCGAGTGTCCGGTCGAGACGGTCGCCGCCGACGTGCACCCGCCGAGCGGACACCGGACGACGCTGCCGGCGGGGGCGGGCAGGTCCAGGCCCACGTACACTTCCCCGCCGGCGATCGCGATGCCCCGCGGCGTGTCGAGCCCGGTGACGAGCACGGCGGCCTCGCACGAGCCCGACTTGCAGGAGGCCCCGCCGCAGTCGTGGCCGCACGCACCACAGTGCTCCGTGGTGCCGAGGGTTGCCTCGCAGCCGTTGTCCGGATCACCGTCGCAGTCGGCCCGCCCCGGCGGGCACGCGATCGGGGCGGCGTCCACGACGCTCCCGCCGTCGCCGGTCGCCGACGGGTCACAAGCGCCATCGGTGCAGCTATCGAGCGCGACGCACGATCCGCGCGAGCATGTCGAGTCGGGGTCGCACGTGACCCCGAGGCACGCACGCTCGAGCCGGATCGGGACGTTCAGCGCGCGATGCTCGATGAAGCTCGCTCGGCGAAGCGCGACGATGCACCCCGCGCCGTCGCGGCCGAGACACTCGGCAGTCGGGCGTTCGATCCCGATCGCGACCTTGATCGTAACGATCGCCGAACGGTCGCCCGATGGGACGAGCACGAGCGAGCCGACGTCCGAGCGATCCCCCGATGGCTCGCAGGCGCTGGTGACCGCCGCCGGGCTCGCTCCGTTGAGCGCCTCCGGCGTGCCGCCGACGACGATGGCCACCGCCCTGCTGGTCACCGTCTCACACGGAAGATCGGTCTCGACGCGCACGGTGATCTGCGTCGGCGCCCAGCACGCCGCGGCCGCGCCGACGGCGAGGAGGAGGGCGAGCGCCACGCGTGTCAGGGAGCGAGACATCCACTTCAAGAACGCTCGAACATAGTGCAATTCCAGCCGCTCGTCGCTGACTACGATCGAGCTCGCCCACCGTGCATCCGCGCCACGCCTCCTCCGTGAGGCATCGCCGCCGTCGCCGAAGAGCGCACGTCACGCTGACGTATGGATCGCCCGGCAGGAGGTGCCCGACAGCCGGACGGTGACGACCATGAGGATCCGCGGCGCTCGTCCTTTCGCGAGTGTCACATCGTTGGACACGTAGGTGCAGGGGCGGCGAGGCGCAATTCGCTTCCCCGCTGCGTCGCGTTGACATGCTCTCTGACCGATGCTGCCCTTCTCGATGCATGCGTCGTTTCTTTCTCGTGGCGGCGATTCCATCCGTGGCTCTCGGCATGGCTGCGTGCATGGGCGACGATCCGGCCTTGTCGCCGAACGAGGGCGGCGAGGCCGATGCCGACGTCAACGACCCGCCCGACGCCGCGGGAGACTCGCGCTCCGCCGACGCACCCGAGAGCGACTCGTCCTCCGATGCATCTGCGGGCTGCGATCCCACCCGACCCTTCAGGAAGCCGGTGAAGATCACCGAAGTGAGCACGCTCGGCGCGGACGACTTCCCGCGCCTCACGCCCGCGCGCGACGAGCTCTTCCTCGGCCGCGAGGTGCAGGGCATCGGCAACTTCGACGCGTCGGTCGGTCTCGCGTCGGGGGTCGTTCGCTACGCGCGCGCCGACGGCGGGGCGTGGGGAGCACCGAGGACGTTGGCGTTCAACGACATCGGTGACGGCGGCAAGATGAACGCGACGTCGTTCAGCATGACGGAGGACAGCAAGAACGGCTTCCTCATCGGGCGCGATGGTTCCAACTTCTCCGCCGGCATCCGCAAAGTCACGCGTCTCGGGCCGAATCAACCGTGGTCGATTCCGATGCCCGTGACGCTGAAGGATCCGGCGGGTCAGGTCGCGCAGCCGTCCTCGATGTTCGTGAGCGCCGACGGATCGCGCCTCTACTATTCTGCGAGCAGCGGGGGCAAGCAGCTCGTCTACCAAGCCGCGCTCGCGGCGGGCGCTTATGGCCCTGCGCGCTTGCTCGGGTTCGACGCGAACGAGCGTTCGCCGGTGCTCTCGCGCGACGAGCGGCAGATCTTCTTTGGGTCGGCGCGTGCGCATCCGGGCGGCGCGACCGGGACGCTCGTCTACACGGCTACGCGTTTGGACGTCGACGGGGACTTCGGGCCGATCGATTTCGTCGCGGAGCTCAACGAGGGCGCGGACGAGATGACGCCGACGTGGCTCTCGGTCGACGGATGCACGATGCTCCTCTCGGGACGGCTCACAGGCGAAAGCCTGACGGACGTGTTCATCGCGACGCGCGCCGAGTAGCGCCCACGGATCGCGGAACGGTGAGCCTCCAGGGCAACGCCTCGCGAGAGCGCACCTCTCGCTTGGAGGCGGCAGGCTCTCTTCGACGACTCGGAACGCGACTTCCTCGGAGCCGCTGGTCGTCACGACGGCGAACGAAGGGGTGCGTCTTACGGTCCATGGCTCGCGAAGCACCCGCGCCCGCAGCCTCCCGTGACTGACGAGGAGATGCGTGTTCCGTCAACTACGACGACGGGTGGTCTTCACTGCAGACCGGTTGCTTTTCGTGCTCGCCCGTAGGGATGACGCGGAGCGCGACGCGCTGGTGGAGCGTGTGGTCGCGCATCGGCAGACCGGCGGGCACCGTGAACCTGGCGGTTCGCGGCGACCCACGCCCGACGCGGTCGTCTGCGAATTCGGCCCGGACCATCACCCCGGAAGCTCCTCGCGCGGACCGAAGTCTCGTCCGAAGTACGGGGTCGACGGTGCGCCCGAGGGGGATCGGCTGCTCGACAACCCTGGCCCCTCTCCTGAGGAGAGGGTCGCTCCGGCCGGCGTGGGTCGATCTCCGAGCCTCGCCCTGTACAAGGCTCCACGCGCGGACGCGCAGCTATCCTCCGCCTGGACATCGGCGCCAAGCGACACCATCCGCAACCCGCAGCGCTCCTTCCGTTTCGCCTCGGGGACGCTACGTCCCGAGCCTCGTCTGGTCCGGCGAGGGGGCAGCATCGAGAGTCGCGTGAGCCGGGCGCGCGGCACTCATCGCGTGAGCTATGCTGACGGGGAGGCCTTGGCACCATGGAAAATCCGTACGCGTCTCCCAAAGCGTCCGAGTCACCAGCGAGGCGACCCCGTGAATACGTCGTTCCGATCGATGGTGTGAGCGGTCGAGTCAGCGTCACGTCGGCGTCCGGGCTCTTCTCCGCGGGCGCTCTGCTCCTCGACGGGCAACCACCAGAGAAGGTGGGGCGGCAGGGCTACCGCTTGCCGCTCCGTGATGGGACGACGGCGATGGCTCAGTTGCGGACGAGTTGGACGCGGCCAGCACCGAGCGTCATCGTGAACGGCCGAACCTACGAGGTGGGGTCGAAGATTGGATGGGGCTATCTGGTCTTGATGTTCCTCCCCTTCGCACTGGTCCCCGTCGGTGGTCTCATCGGCGGGCTCTTCGGCGGCATCGGCGTCACCGTGAACAGGATGGTGGCCTTTTCGGCGAGGCCCTGGTGGCTTCGCGTTCCCGTGATGGTGGGCGTGACGCTCGTCGCGATTGCATCGTACCTCCTCGTCGCGGGGCTCCTTTTCGGACACAAGGGCTCGCCTTGAGCGTCCGCCGATCGTACGAGTGACGTGTGTTCGCGCGGTACGATCGCGGCATTCCGAGGTTCGCGGAGACGCACCATGCATGCCAGCACGACGCTCGAGGGCGTAGACGGCCCGGCGTGTCGCGCCGAGCCCTGCGGAGGACCGCCGGGAACGCGTCCGACGGGACAGCGAGCGACGCGGAACGGCGTCCGACGGGGCGAGCGGGCGACGCGGGCCGGCGGCGAGGAGGCCGAGAGCCGATTCGCTCGAGCGCGCGCGGCGTCAGAAGCCGGGGTTGCAGCTCTTGCCGTCGGTCGTGATCGCCGTGTCGGTCGGCGTCGACTTGGTGAGATCGATGAGGTGCAGGTTGTCGTTCGCGTCTCCCTCGCGGAGGCAGTCGACGATCGACATGGCGTCCGGGGCGATGGCGGCGTTGCGCACGACCGAGCCCTGCGGCGGCACGCGAGCGCCGAGACATCGCCCTTCGCCATGTCGTAGAGGAAGAGGCATGACGCGACCACGTTGATCCCTCCGCGATCGACGGAGGCGCGGCCGGCGAACACGAGGCCGCTCCCGTCGCCGATCCAGCTCGGGGTCTCGATGGCCGCCGCGACGCCGCCCACCTCGGTCGAGTGGCCGACGAGCTTCTTCGGAGCGGCGCCACCCGACGTGCGGCCCCCCGCTCGTGTTCGGGAAGGTCGGAGTGAGACGTCGCATGTCGGAGCCGTCGGCGGCGAGGGTCCAGATGCGCCGGGTCGGGAGCATCGTGTCCCGGTCGGCCTCGGTCGGGCCGTAGAGGACGCGATGGCGATGCGCGTCCGGTCGAGGGAGACGGCGTAGCCCCGGATCTCCCAGCCGTCGCCGCCGTCGCCGCGGAGGTCCGTGACGATGCGCTCGGCGTCGCTCGCGAGATCGCGCGCGACGAGCAGGGGTCTGCCGGCGGCTCGGCGCGAACGCAGAGGTGGGTGCCTCGGGGAGCGCGGCCGCCGCGCCCGGGCCGCTCGGGAGCTCGCCGTCTCCGTCGGACGCGCCGGCGCGCCGGCGGCGTTCGACGGAGGACCCGCCGAGCTGCTCGAGCCGCCGCTCGGGGAGCAACCCAAGAGCGCGAGGCCGGGCGGCGACGGGCGGGAGAACGCGACGGAAGCGACACGTCGTCTTGGTCCGAGGCTCCTCCTCGTGGCAGCGGTTCGTCGTCGTCGCTACTTCGGGCACGGGGGCGGCGTGGGGCACGTCGCCGCCGCGGGCTTCGGGAACGTCTGCCTGCAGCGCGAGATCCCGACGAACTCGTTCGTCCCCAGGAAGTCGATCGGCTCGCCCGTCCAGCCGCGCACGATGCCGTCCTGCGCGCTGTTCTCGATGCGTGTGTGGGCGATGAACGGCGCCGCGGGCTGATTGCCGAAGACGATCACCGCGCCGCGGTTCGAGAAGCCGCGCTCGTCGGGGGTGACGAAGCAGTCGTAGCTCGAGATGCCGGAGTCGCCGCCGGCGTAGGCGATCGTCGCGTGCTCGATGCGGTTGTTCGGCGAGGGCGTGCCCTTGAACGTGATGCCGACCCAGTCCCCCGGCGCCGGCGTCGCGGAGTCGGACGTGAACACGATCGGCTTGTCGGGCGTGCCGATCGCGCGCAGCGTCCCGGTCGCGCCCTCGCTCGACGTGTACGCTTGGACGTTCACCCCCGAACCCGGCTGGAAGCGGAGGGTGACGCCGGGCTCGACGACGAGCGTGCCGGGCGTCCGGTCGTCGCCTTCGCCGCCGACGCGGAGCGGCGCGCTGATCACGTGGTACGAAAGGCCGCGATCGCGCAGCGTGACCTCGCCCACGACCGCGGCGTTCCCGTAGCCGCCCGCCTCGAGCAGGAACTGATCGTCCTGATTGCCGGTGTACGTGCCCGTAGGCAGGCTCGAGGCGGCGCGCAACCAGACGCGGATCGGCGCCGAGCCGCTGCCGGTGACGGTGAGGTCGCGCGAGTCGTCGGTGAACGCGCCGTTCTCGGTCAAGAGCACGCCGAGCGTCTGCGACCCCTCGATGGTGACGTGGTCGACGCGGACGAGCGGCAGGACGCCGGCCGGCGAACGCGGGTCTCCGTCGACGTAGAGCGTCGCCGTCGTGTCCGGGCGGTTGTTGCGCACGTAGCCGCCGCCCGCGAGCGTCGCGTAGGCGAAGCGTGCGTGACCCGTCTCGGAGACGCGGACGTACTCCCACGGCTCGGCTCCCGCGCGCTCGAACGAGATCCGCTGGTCTGCCGCGCCTTCGGCGATCAGCTCGCCGGCGACGAGCACGCTCGTCCCGGCGTCGAGGCGGACCACGGCGCACGGCTCGAGCGTGAGCTTCTGGCCGGCGCGGATCGTGACCGGAAACGTGACGACGTGCGGGCTGCCCGCGGCGGTCCACACGTCCTCGTCCGAGTCGAGGGCGCCCGAGGCGTGGACCGTCCCTTCGCCCGTCGGGACGACGCACCTCGACGTCACCGGCGCGTCGCCGGCTTCGGGCAAGGGGTCGGGCCCCGGCCCGGCGTCCGGTTCGGGGCTCGCGGGCCCGTCGCTTTCGCAGGCGCCGAGGCCGGCGGCGCAGACAAGGAGAACGAACGACCACAAGGAGCGTCTCGGCGTCATGGATGTGCCTCTCGGGAGGTGCCCACGTCCGCGGCGCGAGAGCGCCGTGGCTCGTGTCCGGTCCAAGCATTTTCGAGCCGGCGCTTCCTTTCGGCCATACGCAGATCACCCGGCTCATTGCCCGATCGCCGTCACCCGTTCGGACGACGGGGCTCGCCTCGTGAAGCTCCCGTGGCGGTCTTCCTTCCTCCTCGAGCGTACGGAGCTCGGCCCTGCAGATCTCGGCGTAGGGTGCCTCCTGCGCCGTCGCCTCGCGGCGGGTCGTCGACGACCTGGCGACCTCGTGCGGCCAGGTCGGGCGTGGGCGTGAGCGCGTCGACGGCCGTCAGGGGACGATCACGCGGCGGACGATCGGCTGCGGCTTCGCCTCCTGGCGCCCCACGAGCTCGTCGACGCGTTCGTGGTGTTCGTCGAGCCAGGCCTGTCCTTCCGCGAGCCGCGGCTCGAGCCATTCGACGTCGCTCTCCGCGAGCGCGGCTTCGAGCTCGCGCTTGGTCGCGACGTTCGGGTTCGCGTACTGGCCGCTGCCGCACTGACGCGCGCTCACTCGGGGCGCCTCGAGGAGGAGCCCGCTGCCCGGCGCCGGAGGTTCGATCTCGTCGATCGCGAACCATCGACCCAGCGGCGAGGTCAGCTCCACGCTCGAGAACGCGAGGAGGCCGCCGCCCGAAGGCACGCCGAAGAGCGCGGCTTGTCCGGGGCCTACCGCGCCGAGGAAGCGACCCGACCTGTCGACGAAGACGGCCTTCGCGGACCCGGAGCACGCGGTCCGCGGATAGACGACGAGGAGCGGGCGCTGCCCGTTCGCGACCTCGAGGCGCGCGAGCTCGTCGAGCGTCGCGTCGGCCGCGTAGGGACGGCGAGGTCGCTGCGCCATGCCTGGATTCGTGCCCGAGGCGGACGGCAAGCAGCTGGCGGCCGAGACGAGCAGCGCGAGCGACGACACCAAGCGCATACGGAGCGGCATGACTCCGATCGTATCCACAATCGCATGGAGCGCCCTTGGTTTCGACGGCGCGGCGCGCGATCGTCGCAGTTTACGACGGGAGGGCTTCGCGCGGTCGTCACCGCCCGGTGTCCATCGCGAGTAGAATGGACTCGTGAGGCGAGCAGGAAGAGCGAGCGCCGACTGGGCCCTGGCCTGGACATGCGCGCGCTGCGGGGGCCGGTACGACGCCTTGCCGCTCTGCTTCGGAGCCGCCCCGCCCTGGCCCGCCCTCGTGCCGGCCGAGGAGTTCGATTCGCGCGTCGAGCTGAACGCGGACCTCTGCGTCGTCGACGCGTCCGTCTTCTTCGTCCGCGGACACGTCGACCTGCCGATCCTCGGGACCGACGAGGTCTTCTCGTGGTCGGTCTGGTGCTCTCTCAGCGAAGCGTCCTTCGGCGACGCGATGGACCGGTGGCACGATCCCGAGCGCGTCGGCGACGCGTATTTCGGCTGGCTCTGCTCCTCGATCTCGGTCTACCCGAGCACCGTCCACTTGAAGACGATCGTCCGATCTCGCGCCGTCGGCCGCGTGCCCTCGATCGAGCTGCAGGAGTGCGAGCATCCGCTCTACGCCGAGCAGCGCGAAGGGGTCACCGTCGATCGCGTACGCGAGATCGCGCACCTCCTTCTTCACTCCGACGCGTGACGTCGACCTGCGGGTGCACGGTCGTGCGCCGAGAGCTCACTGCGGTCCGGCCTTGCGCGCCTCGCGGAGGAGCGCCTCGCCGTCGCCCGTCGGGACCTCGTCGAGCGCTTCGCGCACGGCGGCCTCGTCGTGAGCGTAGGCCAACGCCCGCCGTACCTCGATGACTGCGGCGTCCGGCTCGCCCTTGCACCAGAGCAGACCGCCGTAGCACGCGAGCACGTGGGGGTCGCTCGGCGCGAGGCTCCTCGCGCGCGCGAGGAGAGTGAGCGCCTTGCCGAGCTTCTCGCGATGGGCGAGCAGCATCCCCAGGTTGTCGAGCACGGCGGCGCTCGGCTCGAGCTCGAGCGCCTCTTCGTACGCCGCGCGCGCGCCCTCGTAGTCTCCCATCAGCTTTCGCGCCACGCCGATCGTGTTCAAGAGCGCCGCCGTCCGCGCGGGCTCCTTCGCGAGGTACACGAGCGCCTCCGCGCCCCGACCGCGCATCACGCAGTGCCAGCCGACCGTTTGGTGCGGGAGCGCCCATCCGTCGGCGAGCATTCGCGCGAGCGCCTCGTCGCAGCGCCCGACGTCCGCGAGCAGGCGCGTCTCGACCTCTCGCATCCGCCGGGCCAGCCCGTGCTGTCCGACGTCTCGCGCCCACCGCGCGCCGCGTCCTGCGACGACGAGCGCTTCGTCGAAGCGCTCGAGCGAGTGGAGGCAATGCGTCCACTGCTCGAAGAGCCTGCAGAGCGCGCGCGTGTCGCGGCTGGTCGCCACGCGCTCTCCGGCGAGCGCGTAGAGGCGCGCCGACTCCTCGAGATCGCCGTCGAGCCCTGCCTCGACGGCCAGCTCGTCGAGCGCACGGATGCTGAAGGTGCCGTCCTCCAACGAGCGGCGGTGCTCCGCGAGCTCCGATTGACGTGCCTCGTGGCGCGACGTCACGTCGCTCCACTCCCCGTCGAGCCAGCGTTCGAGCCAATCGAAGAAGGTGCCGAGGTCGCGGTCGTCGTCGAGTGAACGGACTCGGCCTGCGCTCGCGCCGGAGGCCACGAGGACGTGCGCGGCGTCGTCCCCCCTGCCGAGCGGGAGCACGACGGGCTTGCGCGCCCGAACCTCGCCCAGCTCGCCGCGCGCGCCGTCCCGCGCTTCGCGGAGCGGACGGATCCCTTGGCCCGGGCCGGCGCCGCCGTCGGCGATCGTCGTGACCCATGCCCGATACTCGTCCGGGAGCCGGAGCCGCGCCTCCGCCTCGATGGCCGTCGCCTCCGTAGGCGTCAGCGGCGGCTGCAGGCGATAGCCGTGAGCGCTCGCGCCGCGCACCTGGCGCCGCCGGTCGAGGCGCCCCATCGCCACGAGGCGGTCGCGGAGCACGCGCGCGCGCGGAAGAAGCTCCGACTCGTTCATGCGTGAGTCGACGAGCCGCCGAGCTCTTCGTCGCGGCGTTGCATGCGCACATTCTAGCGGACGACTCCCGCCCTGCAGCCGTTCTCGTGAACGACGAGCCGGACGCCGCGGAGCACGCCGCTACGAGCTCGATGATGGCGGTTCGAGACTCGTAGCGGTCTGCGGGCCTATCGTTGCCGAGGTCCGCGGTGTCGGTGACGGACACACGTGAGGAAAGCCGTTGCCGTCGCCCGCGGGACGCGCAGCCCTCGTTCGAACGGACTACAAGGCGACGTGCTGAAGCCGCTCGATCGGGCGCGCCCGCGCGGTGAGGAGCTCGTCTCCGATCGTGTCGGCCTCGGCGAGGGGGCCGAAGTCGAGGCCGGTGAGCTTGGCGACGTGAGCGAGCGAGACTTGGAAGACCTTCGCCTCGGCCTGCGTCAGCTTCTCTTGTGGAAGCGGCGGTAGGCCTTGCAATCGATCGATGGTGGCGAGGAGATCTTCTTGGCTCATGAGGAACGCTGCGGTGGCCAGCTTCTTCCGTCGCACGCACGCGACGACTTTGAAGAACAGCTTCGGAATGGCCACGTCGCCGAACGTGGGATCCTTGTGTAGCTTGCCGTCGATGCTCGGGATCGGCCGGCCGTCCTCTCCTATGGTGCCGAGCGGCGCGTCGAAGACCGGCCCGTTGAAGACGCTCGCGCGCCGATCGCTGTCGGCCGCGAAGTTGTCGATGACGTACTCCTCGAGGCCCTGCCAGAGCTTCTTGCCCTGGTTGAAGAGGTGGTGTTGTGGTGCGCAGTTGCTCCAGTGGTACGAGTCGTCGCCGTTTCGCTTCGCCTCACGCGTCGTGGCGCCCCACTGGGCGTCGCTCCGCGCGCTGAGGTGCCCGCGGTCAAACGGATTCTTGGAGCGGTCGGCTTCGAACTCTCGCTGCTGGCCATAGAAGTCGCCCTCGAGCTGGAAGCCCTCGATCCGCGTGTCGGAGTACCAGCGGTCACCGTCCTTGTCCCGGGTCCCTTTGCGCAGGCTCCCGTCCACGTTGATGGCCGAGACGATCGCGAGTCGCCGCTCGCGGTGCATCACCACGCTGTAGTTCCAGTACTTCAGCTCGCTCGTCCTCTTCGGCCCGAACGTGAGGACCTTCTTCTTGAGCGCCGCCCTCGCGACCATCGGCAGCGGGATCGAGAGCTTCCCCTTCCCGAGGAAGTTCGGATCGTAGCCGGGGCGTTTGTCGTAGTTCGACTGGTCGACCACGATCTTCTCGAGGCCGTCGGCCGGGGGAAGAAGAAGTGGTGGCGTCGGCCTCGCAACGGCGGGCGCGGCTCCGTTCGTCTGCACTACGCTCCGTGCTCCGTTCCCGTTCGCGCCATTTGTCCGCCCGGCGTCCAGGCGCACGGAGACGCGAACGGGGATCGTGAGCCGGAGCTCGTCGCCGACGACTTCGGACGAAGCTCCGGCGTTCGCCGTCCGTTCGTCATGGCGCGCTCTCGGGTCGGGCGGCGGGCGATCTGGGAGCACGACCGAGTGCGCAAGCGTATCGGAGGCGTGGTTCGCCGCTAGGAACTGGACGATGGAGCTGATCCTTATGCCCTCGTTCGCGATCCACTTCACGCGGGTCTCGTCCATCGACGAGTCCCAGACTTTGCCGTCAATGGTCAGCCAGCGACCCTGGGCGTCGGTGGCCGGAACGCCGGAGTGATGGATCGCTACGACCTGCCAGGTCTCGTTGAAGACGGGGGAGCCCGAAGAGCCACCGACGGTGTCGGTCTTGTACCAGAGCGTGCTCCCCGACTCATCGTACTTGAGCAGCTTGTTCTCGCGAACGCAGACCTGCTTTCGCTCACCGCCGGGGTGCTGAATGATCGTGAGGTACTCGCCGACGATGGCCTTGCCCGGCGCGGCGTTGAGCGGAAGCCACCCGAACTCCTCGATGCTGCGTTTGCCGTCCAGAGACGTCGGGGCTACCGCGACGAGGCAGAAGTCGAGCGCCTGGTTCGCGATGGGCGGGGGCGTGATCAGGATCGGGAACGCGACGACCGTTTGGTCCACGCCGTCCGCGTCGTACTCGTAGTCGAACTCCGCGAGCGCGTAGCGGGCGTCCTCGGCCCCCGAGATGACGTGGTGGTTGGTCATCACCACGCCGGGACCGACGAGGAACCCCGTCCCAAAGCCGATCGTCCGGCCTGCGCCGTTCCGCAGGTGGATGCGGCAAACCGAACGGGCGCGCCGCGCGCCGATGGCGAGGTAGTTCACGCCGAGGAGATCGTTGCCCTCGATGATGCGCTCGAGCAGCGTACGCGCGACGATGGGGTCAGGAGCTTGGTCGAGCAGTGCGACGAGGCGAGTCTGCCGTTGCCTGCCCGAGACATGCCGCGAACGGTCGCCCTCGCCGAGCCTCGAGGCGAGCACGGTCGCGTCCGTCTTCGTCTTCTTCCAGCGGGCAATCGACCCGCGAACAAGGTCGCTTCCGATCAGCATGTTCCACCCCTGAGCATTTCGCGCGTCAACGCGTGAATGCCCGCAGGAGACGACGTGTCGCGCTGAAGTTCAACCGGACCGTCCGTTCATCGCCCTCAGGGGTGACCCCTCCGGGCGCTCGTCGAGATAGTCTGATCCGGCTGCGCTGGCTTCGCCCACGCAGGGGGATCGATCATCGCCCCGCCGTCAGCGTCCGCAGCGCCAGGCGCGCCACGCTCGTGAGGTGCACGGGCGAGCCTCCAGCCTCTGCCCCCACCTTCATCCCGCAAAGCGTGATGGCGAGGTAGCGCGCCACCTCGCGCGCGTTGAGGGTCTCGTCGATCTCCCCCGCTTCGATGGCCGCCCGCACCCGACGCTCGAAGGCCTTCTCGAGCAGCTTGCCGAACTCGTCGTTGATCGCCGCCACGTCTGCATCCGAGCGCCCGAACTCGCAGATCGAGCTCACGCCCAGACACGACGACGTGCCCAGCCGTCGCGGGCGGCGCGCGAAGTCCAGCAGCACCGCCTCGATGCCGGCGAGCGGCGACGCGGCTCGCTCGAGCAGCGCCAGCGTCGCTGCGAGGCTGTCCGCGCCGTACTTGCGCAGCGCCGCCAGGTAGAGCTGACGCTTGTCGCCGAAGGTGTCGTACATGCTCTGTCGGCCGATCTTCATCGCCCCCAGAAGCTCGTCGGTCGACGTGCCCTCGAAACCGTGCGCCGCGAAGGTGACGATCGCAGCCTGCAGCGCCG
This sequence comes from Labilithrix sp., assembly GCA_019637105.1. Lineage (GTDB taxonomy): Bacteria > Myxococcota_A > Polyangia > Polyangiales > Polyangiaceae > Labilithrix. The sequence goes on along the minus strand of JAHBWF010000018.1, from coordinate 53,877 downwards.
CCTCCCGGTCGAACTCCTTCACTCGTGCCACCGGTCCAGTGTAGCAGGCCCCCTCGGTCGACGTATTTGGACTGTTATGTCCAAATTATTTGGACAGTATAGTCCAGATGCGTCACGCTGTCGGGTATGAGCAAGCGACTTCGCAACAAGACCGCGCTGGTCACCGGCGCGACCAGCAACCTCGGCAGGGCGATCGCGCTCGCCTACGGTCGCGAAGGTGCCCACGTGGTGGTGCACGGTCGCGACGAGGCACGCGCTGTCGAGGTCGTCGAGCGCATCCGCGTCGACGGCGGCAACGCCGACCTCGTGCTGGGCGAGCTCGACGGCAGCGCCACCGGGGCGAAGCAGCTTGCCGAACGCGCCGCCACGCTGCTCGGTGGCTGCATCGACGTCCTCGTGAACAACGCCGGTATCTTTCCCCCGACGACCACGCCCACCACCGACGAGGCCACGTTCGATCGGGTGATGGCGGTCAACGTGAAGGCGCCGTACTTCCTCACCGCCGCTATCGCCCCGGGCATGGTCGCGCGCGGACGCGGCGTGATCATCAACCTCGGCTCGTGGATCGTCCGCCTCGGCCTGCCCATCGGCACCGTGTACAGCGCCAGCAAGGGCGCGCTGGAGACGCTGATCCGGGTGTGGTCAGCGGAGTTCGGCCCCGCGGGCGTGCGCGTGGTCGGCATCTCCCCCGGCGTCATGCACGAGAACCTGCCCGACGATCATCCCGCCGCCTCGATGATGCGTGGCACTCCCGCCGGACGGCCCGGGCCCGCCTCCGCCGTCGCCGACGCCGCGGTGTTCCTGGCGAGCGAGGAGGCCGCATTCGTACACGGCACGATACTCGACGTCGACGGCGGTCGCACGAGCGTCGCGGTGATCCGCGCGGGGGGAGGTCACGCCGTCGAGGCATGAGCATGTCCTCCTCCCTCGTGAAGACCTCCCGTCGGGAGCCCTGCGCATCCGACGGGCTTCTCCGCGTGGGGGCACCTTCGTGCGGGCAGGCGAGCGCGGTCCCGAAGACGCGTCCGTTCCTCCCGCTCTTCGCGCACGTCTTCGGAGAGCTCGCCGACAGCGCTCGACGGACGTCGCGATCGCCCTCGAGGGGAAACCTCCGTAGAGCGCGCGGCGATCGTCACGCTCACGACCGCGCTCACCGCACGGCGTCGGCGAACCACGCCTCCGCCTTCATGCCGGCGAAATCGGCGTCGGCGCGGGCGCGGGCCTTCACCCGGTCGCCGCCCTTCGCGATCGCGTGCCGGAGCGCGTGGGCCGCGCGCGGATCGCCGAGCCGCGCGAGCGCGCACGCGAGGTTGTAGGCGAACACCTCGCGCTCGGGATCGGCGTACGTGGCCTTCACGAACAGGTCCCGAGCGGCTTCGTACGCCTTCTTCCCGTGATGTCGCATGCCGGTGTCGTTGTAGATCTGCCCCGCGAACGCGTGCACGCTCTGGCGACCGGGCACCCACGACGAGCCGTGGCTCGGGTGCATCACGTACATGAGCCAGCCGACCTCGCTCGCGTCGGGCGAGAGCGTGAAGCCGTTGAGCTGCGCGCCGTTCACGCACGCGTCGACGTACTGGCGACACAGATCGGGCAAGGGCGGGAACACGGTCCACACCGCCGGCTCGCCGCGCACGCGGCCGCCGATCTTGAGCGACGCGGGAGCGAGGGTCGTCCCCTTCGCGTCGGAGGTCGCCGCGACCTCGAGCGACGTGACGGTGATGTCCGCGCCGTACGCCCACTCGCCGGTCGGCGCGGGCGGGAACGACTCGTACCGCCCGGGGGCTCCTTCCTTCAGCCTCGCGAGCCCCTCGTCGCGCGCGATCTTCTCCAGCTCGGCCATGACGCGGGCGAGGGCCCGCGGATCTTCGTCGGCGTCCGGCGTCTCCCGATCTCGCCGCGAACCGTCGCGCGCGAGGAACGAGCAGAGCGCCGCGCCCTCCCTGCAGCACACGTCGAAGACGCAGTACGCGAGCTCCGAGCCGTCGCGGACGAAGCCGAAGGCGTCGGCCGGATCGCTCATGCTGTGGTTCAAGGCGCGCGGGTAACCTTCCATGCGCAGCGGGCCGCGGGCAGGTTCGGGCCGCGGGATCTCGGCCAGCGAGAACGCCGCGCTGGAGGCCGGCGCCCCGCCGTCGGCGGCGGGCTCCGGCGCCCCGCCGCCGGCCGGAGCCCCGCTCGGGGGCGCCGTGACGGCGGCCGGCGGACCCGACGGGGCGGCGGCGCGGTGACGACAGCCTCCCAGCGCGAGCGAACCGACCGCCAGCGCCATCGTCGGGACGAGGAACCAGCGCATGCCGTCGTGCCTACCGAGAACGTCGCCCACGCCGCCGCCGGCTGTCATCTTCGACCTCACGTGGACGACGAGAGGCGGCCGCCCGAAGAGAGAGTAGCTCATGATCTCCGCGGCGAGCTCGGCCTCGGCGAGCGCGGTCCAGGGTGGGGGCTCTTCGCGGCGCTGGCCATGCTCCAGCCGTGGCGCTCGGGTCTCGCGCGAGCCGCTGCGGGCCGGCCGGCGTCCTCCTCGGGAGCTCCGCCGCCCCGGAGGTCGCGCAGCTCCTCCTCGAGGACCGTACGGCTCCGCCGAGCCGACCTCACGAGAGACCGCGCGCCGACGTGGCCTCCTCCGCGCGACGCCGCCGGTCACGCTCGTCCGCGCCGCCGTCGCGTCGGGCGTCCCGTACCTTCGGCGGCAGGGGCTGCGGGATCTCCCCGCGGCGTCCTGAACCCCCCGCGCGTCGTCGTCTCCGCGAGCGGATCGCGAGACGTGCTCGAACGTCGTCCCGCACGCGGCGCCGGAGCGTGGAGCCGTGGTAGCGTGGCGCGCATGAAGCGTCTCCCGCGATCTCGAGCTGCGCGTCCTCGGGCTCGGAGCTCTTCGCGCCGCAGCGGTGCCGACCGAGGAGACCGCCGGCCGTGACCGCCATCGAGCGCACCCACGTGATCCTGTACGTGCGCGATCAAGCCGCGAGCGCCCGGTTCTACGCGGAGGTGCTCGCGACGGCGCCGACGCTGGACGTCCCGGGGATGACCGAGCTCCCGCTCGGCGCGGGCTGCGTCCTCGGCCTCATGCCGGAGGCGGGGATCCGGCGGCTCCTGGGCGACGCCATCCCCGATCCCGCGCGAGCCGGAGGCGTGCCGCGCGCGGAGCTCTACCTCGTGGTCGACGATCCTGCCTCGTACCACGCGCGCGCGCTCGCCGCCGGAGCCCGCGAGCTCAGCGCGCTCTCGGCCCGCGACTGGGGTCACGTCGCGGCGTACAGCGCCGACGCCGACGGCCACGTCCTCGCCTTCGCCCGCTCGTCGTAGTCGACGAGCACGAGGCGCTCGCCGTTGCGTCCGGCAAGGTCAGGCTGCGCTGACGGGCGTGAGCCGGAGGCGGCGCGCTTCGAGCGTCGCCGTTGCGCTTCCGTGCCACGGGGGCGGGGAGCGGTCGCTCCGAAGAGCGCGGCGCGGCGTGGTCGAGCCGCGTCGTCCGAACGCGGACGACGCCTAACGGGACGCGCCGTCGGGGCCGGAGACGCCCCGACGGCGCGTTGAGCAGGCTCAGCCCGGCACGCCGAGGATCATCCCGACGACCGCGACGCGCGCTCCGAACGAGCATCGCGCCGCGGCCGCCCCTTGGAGCGTCGCTCCTCGCCGCGGAGCACGAAGCCGGTGTAGCCCCGCTCGGCGATCTCGGTGCACTTGGCGCGGTACGCCCCTACGCCGCCGACGTACGGCATGAACACCTGGGGCTTCCCCGGGACGTTCGCGCCGACGTACCAGGACTTCGCCTTCGGGTAGAGCGTCATGTGAGCGACGTCGTTGACGTGCTCGACCCAGTCGTCCTGCGCCTCGACCGTGGGCTCGATGCGGTCGAAGCCGCCCGCGCGCATGTGAGCGATGCAGTCGGAGATCCACTCGACGTGCTGCTCGATCGAGGTGGTCATGTTCGAGAGGACCGACGGGCTGCCCGGCCCGGTCACGGTGAAGAGGTTGGGGAAGCCCGCGCACATCAGGCCGAGGTAGGTCCGCGGACCGCCCTCCCATTCGTCGCGCAGCGCGCGGTCCTCGCGTCCACGGATGTCGATGCGGAGCAGAGCGCCGGTCATGGCGTCGAAGCCCGTGGCGTAGACGATGCAGTCGACCGGGTACTCCTCGCCGTCCGCGCCGCCGGTCTTGATCCCGCTCGGCGTGATCTCCGAGATCGGTGACCTTCGGAGGTCGACGAGCGTGACGTTCGGCCGATTGAACGTCGCGTAGTAGTCGGTGTCGACGCAGATGCGCTTCGTCCCGAGCGGATGGTCGTCGGGCAAGAGCGCCTCGGCCGTCTTCGGATCGCGCACGATCTGCCGGATCTTCCGGTGGATGAAGTCGCGCGCGGTCTTGTTCGACTCCTCGTTGACGACGAGATCGCCGAAGGAGCCGAGGAAGAGCGCGCCGCCCTTCGCCCACGCGCGCTCGTAGATCTCGTCGCGCTCGGCCGCGGTCCGCTCGAGCGCGCTGCCCGCCCCCATGAGCTCGAAGGCGCCGAGGCCGCCGGAGGAGGCCCGGGCCTTCGCGCGGAGCTCGCCGTAGGTCGAGCGAACGTGCGCCTGGTACTCCTCGGTCAGCGGCGCGTTGCGCGCCGGGACGCTGAAGTTCGGCGTCCTCTGGAAGACGTAGAGCTCCTTCGCCTGCTCGGCGATGATCGGGATCGACTGGATGCCGGACGAGCCGGTGCCGATGACGCCGACGCGTTTGCCCGTGAAGTCGACGCCCTCGTGCGGCCACGAGCCGGTGTGATACGAGGCCCCCTGGAACGTCGACTGGCCGGCGATCTCGGGGATGCGCCACGTGGAGAGGCAGCCGGTCGCCATGATGCAGAAGGTCGCGGTGAAGCGCTCGCCGAGCTCGCTCTCGAGGACCCAGCGATTCTCCTCGTCGTCGAAGCTCGCCGAGACGATCGGCGTCGCGAGCTGGATGTCGGATCGGAGGTCGAAGCGGTCGGCGACGTGCTCGAGGTAGCGAAGGATCTCGGGCTGCGTCGCGAAGCGCTCGGTCCAGCGCCACTCTTGCTCGAGCTCCTTCGAGAAGGAATAGGAGTATTCGACGCTGTCGGAGTCGCAGCGGGCGCCGGGATAGCGGTTCCAGTACCAGGTCCCGCCGACGCCGGCTCCGGCCTCGACGACGCGCGCGCGCATGCCGAGCGCGCGGAGGCGGTGGAGCATGTAGAGACCGGAGAAGCCGGCGCCGACGATGACGGCGTCGAGCTCCACGGGACGGGTCGAGCGCGCGGTCATGAGCCGCTCCTCGCGGAGCCGTTCGGCTTGGCGAGCTGGCGGTCGAGGGCGCTCGCGACGTATTCGAGCCCGGCGTCCGCTCCTGGGAGCACGTTCACCATCGTGAAGAACCCGTGCATCTGGCCTTCGAAGCGCTTGAAGGTCACGTCGACCCCCGCGGCCTCGAGCGCCTTGGCGTAGTCCTCGCCTTCGTCGCGGAGGACGTCGTGCTCGGCGGTGACGACGACCGCCGGCGGCAGGCGCGACAGATCGGTCGCCCGGAGCGGAGAGGCGTCGGGCGAGAGCCGGTCTTGCTTCCGCGGCGCGTAGTGGTCCCAGAACCAGACCATCGAGTCGCGCGACAACATCAGCTGGTTCTCCTTCGCGACGTAGGTCGGGCGCTCGAAGTCGGCGTCCGTGACGGGGTAGACGAGCAGCTGCATCGCGATCCGCGGACCTCCACGGTCGCGCGCGCGCCGCGCGACGACGGCGGAGAGGTTCCCCCCGGCGCTGTCGCCGCCGACGACGATCGGCACGTTCGTCGGACCGCCGGTGACGCGCCCGACGTTCGCCGCCGCCCACTCGAGCGCCGCGTAAGCGTCGTCCGCCGCGGTCGGGAAGCGATGCTCCGGCGCCATCCGGTAGTCGACCTGGAGGACCGCGCACTTCGTCCGCACCGCGAGCTTGCGCACCAGCGTGTCGAAGTCGTCCATCGCGCCGATGACCCAGCCGCCGCCGTGGTACCAGACGAGCACGCCACGGACCTCGCCGCGTGGGACGACGACGCGTGAGGGGAACGGCCCGGTCGCCGTCTCGACGCGCACCTCCTCGATGCGATCGACCTCGGGGCCCTTCCCGTAGAGGGTGCGCAAGTGAGCGGTGAGGCCGCGTGCCTCGCCGACGGTCATCTCGTGCAGTGCCTTGCCGCCACCCTCGGCCATCTTCGCGAGGAACGTCGCGGTCGCGTTGTCGAGTGCCATTGGAACCTCCTCTCGGAGGACGATGACGGGAAGCGCGGCGGACGTCTTGAACGCCTCCGGCGGCGCGGTTTGGACGTTCTTGCTGACGCTGCCCGCTAGCGCATCGCGTCGTCTGTCGAGCTCACGACTCGGTGCGCTCGCGCCGGCGGAGCTCCGCCGGGGGCGTGCCGAAGCGTTGCTTGAAGCAGCGGGTCAGGTGACTCTGGTCGGCGAAGCCCGTGCTCGCCGCGATGTCGCCGATGGAGCGCGCCGTCCCGAGGATCAGCGACCGAGCGCGTTCGAGTCGCCGATCGCGCACGTACTCGTGCGGGGCCTGCGCGAACGTCTCGCGGAAGACGCGCGAAAAATGGTGCACGCCGAGCCCGACGAGCGACGCGAGATCGTCCACGTGGAGCCGCTGGTCGAGGTGAGCCTCCACGAACTCGCGCAGGGCGCTGACCTGGCTCGGCGTGAAGACGTGATGCCGGTGGCTCGAGCTCGCGCCGACGTCGATGTAGTCGAAGTAGTTACGGAGGAGGTGAATCGTCATCCGATCGCCGATCGCCCGAGCGCTTCGACGCGCCGCGAAACGAGCCGGTTCGGCGATCTCGTGGATCAGATCGACGCCCATCTGTACGAGCGCCTCGTCGTTGATCCGAAGGCCGTGTCGCATCTCCAGCGCCGGCTGCGTGCCGAGCTCCTCGCTCGCGAGGGCCTGGATGTAGGCCGGATCGATGTAGACGTGGAGCACGTCGATCGGGCGCTGCCAGCGCCACGTCGCCTGAACGAGCGGAGGCTGAAGGGAGATGTCGCCCGGCCCGACCTCGCAGCGCTCGACGCCGGCGTCGATCAGCCGCTCGATGCGCGTCGTGCCGCCGACGTAGAGGATGAACACGTACGCGTCGAGCGCTGCGGGCTGGCCGCCAGCGAACGACGGATAGCGATAGCCGCGTACGCCGACCTCGCTCTTCGATGCGCGCGGTCCAGTGAGCCACACGCTCGTGTCGGGGACGATCGCGTCGACCTTCTCGACGTTCGACGACGCTAGGATGGCCTTCGACCCCGGTGTCGCGCCCATGAGTAAAGCTAGCATTCGGAGTCCCCCCGCGCCGCGCGCGAGCTCGTCGGCGCCCGTGAGCGCCGGATCCCCCCCGCGCGCCGCGCCGAGCCCCGATCGCGGACGCGGGGACGATCCGGAGCCTCGCGGTCACGGCGTCATGTCGTCTTTCCCGCCGCGCGCGCCGGAGCGCCGGCGAACATCGCGGCGAGCTCGCGGCGATCGCCGGCGCCCTTCGCGGTGCGCGGGAGGTCCCGGACGAAGTAGATCCGCTTGGGCGCCTCGAAGGCGCTGAGCTCGGTGAGGGCGTACCGCTCGAGCTCCTGCTCGCTGGCGTCCACGCCCGGCTTCAGGACGATCGCGGCGGCGATCTCCTCGCCGTATTTCTCGTCGGGCACGCCGAACGACATCGCGTCCTCGACCTTCGGGTTGGCGGCGAGCACGGCGTCGACGCGCAGCGGCGAGATCTTCTCGCCGCCCCGGTCGATGAGCTCCTTGATGCGACCCTGGAGGAACAAGTAGCCGTCGTCGTCCAGGTAGCCGAGGTCGCCCGTACGGAACCAGCCGTCCTCGAAGCTCGCCGCGTTCGCGTCCGGCGCGTGGAGGTAGCCGCTCGTGACGGCGGGCCCGCGAACGCGGACCTCACCGACGGCGCCGCGCTCGGCGACGCGCCCGTCGAGCCCGACGATCCGGAGCTCGAGCCCCGCGGGCAGACCCACCGACGACGCGTCGCATCGCCCCACGCTCGGGAGCGGGTTCGTGGTCGCCTGGTGCGCGGTCTCCGTCATCCCGTACGCGGGGACGACGGGCGCGCGGAACGCCGACTCCACGGCGCCGACCGTGGTCGGCGTGATCGGCGCGCTGCAGCTTCGGATGAAGCGGAGCGGCGGCGGACGGTCCTTCGGGAATTCGGCCGCGGCGCGGGCGAGGAGGATCCGGTGGACCGTCGGCACCGCCGTGTACCAGGTGGCGCGCGCGCCGACCATCTGCGGCCAGAAGCGGCTCGCGGAGAACCGTCCTCGAGGCGGCATGTGGGCGGCGCCGCCGCTCGCCAACGTCGTCAGGAGGGCGCCGATGAGCCCGTGTCCGTGGAAGAGGGGCATGACGAGCAGCGTCGCGTCGTCCGGCGAGAGCCGATACGTCGCGCAAAAGTCGTCGACGGACGCGCCGACGTTCGCGTGAGTCAGGGGAACGACCTTCGGCGCCGACGTGGTCCCCGTCGTGAAGAGCATGAGCGCGACGTCTCCTTCGCGCGGCGCCCGCGGCGCGGCGCGTTCGCGCGGCGCGGCGGTCCCGGCGAGCGCCGGCCGGAGCCGGCCGCCCGCCCGCTCGAGCGAGAGCCTCCAGATCGTCGACGGCACGCGCGCGGTCGCGAAGCGGTCGTAGAGGCGCTCGGGGACGATCGTCGTCTTCGCTCCGACGGCGACGAGCCGCAAGGCGATCTCCGGCGGCGTCAGCGCGGGATCGATCGGCGCTGCCGCCGCGCCGGCGGCGCTGATCGCGAAGAGCGCGAGCACGAGCTCGACGCAGTTGTCCGACACGACGGCGACCGTGTCGTGCGCGTCGACGCCTCCGCGTCGCAGCTCGCCGGCGAGCCGATCGACGAGGGCGTCGACGTCCGCGTAGGTCAGCACCGGCTCGCCGTCGGCGCCCCCGAGCGCGACCCTCCGGGGCCAGTCGCGGGCCGAGCCGCGGAGCAGATCGGGGAGCGTCCGGATGCCCATGGTCGGCGCTCGTGGCTACGTCCGAGGAGCGAACTCGGCGCGCAGCGCGGCGCCGCGGTCGTCGAGGGCCGGGGAGGGGATCTCGGTGCCGACGGAGTTGTACGCGCCGAACTTGAGCGGCGTCCCCGGCACGTCGTACCCGCCGACGTCCTTGACCATCCCGCGCACCCTGATCTGCTCGAGCTTTCGCGTGTCGTCGACGTTGAGGACGGCGCTCACCGGCACGCCGGCGGCCTCGAGGCGGCCGCGCCAGCTCGAGGCGGTGTCCGTCCCGAGCACGGCCTCCAGCGCGGCCTTGAGCGGCCGGTGATGGTCGCTGCGATCGACGTTGGTCGCGAACCGAGGGTCCTTCGGGAGATCGACGAGCCCGAGCGCGGCGGTCAGCGCGTCGAAGAGGTGGTCGTTGCCCACGCAGATCGCGAGGGGGCGGTCTTTGCACTGGAACGTGTCGAAGGGGTACATGAAGGGGTGGCGGTTGCCGAGGCGGGTCGGCCGGATCCGCGGGCCGAGCGCGTCCATCAAGCCGTGCTCGAGGAGGGCGAACGTGCTGTCGAGCATGGCCACGTCGACCGTCGTGCCCTTGCCCGTGCGCTCCCGCGCGACGAGCGCGGTCACGACCCCGCAGTAGCCGAAGACGCCGGCCGCGATGTCCGAGATGGAGGTGCCGACCCGGGTGGGGGGACCGTCCGGCCAACCGGTGGCGTCCATGATCCCCGAGATGGCCTGGATGACCGTGTCGTACGCGGCCTCGCGGTGCAGCGGGCCGTACTGTCCGAAGCCGGAGATCGAGCAGACGACGAGCCTCGGGTACTCCTCGACCAGCGCGGCCGGCGAGAGGCCCAGCTTGGCCATCACGCCCGGGCGGAAGTTCTCCACCACGACGTCCGCCCGCGCGATCATCGATCGGACGAGCGCGAGGTCGTCGGGGTCCTTCAGATCGAGCGCGATGCTCTCCTTGCCCAGGTTGGCGAACCGGAAATACTCGGACGTCCCGTCGGCGGCGAACGGACCCATCGAGCGTGTGTCGTCGCCGGTCTCCGGGCGCTCGATCTTGATGACGCGCGCTCCGGCGTCGGCGAGCATCCGCGTGCACGTCGGCCCCGCGAGCACGCGCGTGAAGTCGACGACGGTGATGCCCTCGAGCGCGTGAGGCTTGCTCGGGTCGAGGTGTCCTTGTTCGGGGTGGGGCTGGGTTGTCATGACTCCTCGGTGGGCGGCGCGTTCGTGACGTCGGCGCGGCCGAATCGACGGGCGACGCCGTCAGGCGGGGCGAAGCGGGCTCTGGGGGTTGAGGTCCGTCAGGTGACCGCTCTCCGTCCCCGCCGTCGGATCGATGACGCAGTCGACGAGCGCCGGCTTGCGCGACGCGAGGGCTTCGCGCAGCGACGACGCGACGGTCTCGGGATCGGCGGCGTAGTAGCCCGCGCCGCCGAAGGCCTCGATCAGCTTGTCGTAGCGGCTCGTGCGGAGGAGCGCGGTGGGGGCGGGATCGCTCGAGAAGCGATTGACCTCGTCGCCTTTGTAGACTCCGCCGTTGTTGAAGACGACGACGACGATCGGGAGCTCGTACCTGCAGATCGTCTCGAGCTCCATGCCGCTGAAGCCGAAGGCGCTGTCGCCCTCGACGGCGACCACGGAGCGGCCGGACTCGACCGCCGCCGCGATGGCGTAGCCCATGCCGACTCCCATCACGCCCCACGTCCCGCAGTCGAGGCGCTTGCGCGGCTCGTGCATCGGGAGGATGTCGCGGCCGAAGTCGAGCGTGTTGGCGCCCTCGTTCACGACGAACGTCCCGTCCTGCTCGGCGAGGACGTCGCGGATCGCGCGCAGGGCGCCGTAGAAGTTCATGGGCGCGGCGTCCGCGGCGAGGCGCGCCTGCATCCTCTGGACGTTCTCGGTCTTCTTCGCGTCGATGGCGTCCAGCCAGGCGCGTCGCGGCGTGATCTGCCCGGGGCGAAGCGCGGCGAGGAGCTGCCTCGTCGCCGCCTTGACGTCGGCGACGACGGGCGCGGCGATCGGGCGGTTGCTGTCGATCTCCTCCGGTGAGATGTCCACCTGGATGAACCGACACTCCGCGGACCAGCGCGGCGCGCGCCCGTGCGCGAGCAACCAGTTCAACCGCGCGCCGACGAGTATGACGACGTCGGCGTCCTTGAGCACGAGGGATCTCGCCGCGGCGGCGGACTGCGGGTGGTCGTCGGGCAAGAGGCCCTTGGCCATCGACATCGGCAAGAACGGGATGCCCGTCGACTCGACGAGCTCCCGGAGCTCCTCGTCGGCCTGGGCGTACGCGGCGCCCTTCCCGAGGACGATCAGCGGGCGCTCCGCCCCGGCGAGCAAGCGGAGGGCGCGGTCGATCGACTCGGGCGTCGCGAGCTGCGAGGGGGCCGGATCGACGGCCTTGAAGAGCGACGCTCGCCCCACCTCCGCGTCGATCGTCGCGCCGAGGACCTTCGCGGGCAGGTCCAGGTACACGCCTCCGGGTCTGCCGGAGACGGCGCCGCGGATCGCCCGCGCGACGCCCGCGCCGATGTCTTCGGGGCGATCGACGCGGAACGCCGCCTTCGCGAACGGTCGCGCCGCCGCGAGCTGGTCGAGCTCCTCGTAGTCCCCCTGCTGGAGGTCGACGATCTCGCGCTCACTCGACCCGCTGATCTGGATCATCGGAAAGCAGTTGGTCGTCGCGTTCGCCAGCGCGACCAGGCCGTTCAAGAACCCGGGGGCGGAGACGGTCAAGCAGACCCCCGGGCGTCGCGTGAGGAACCCGGCGGCCGCGGCGGCGTGGCCGGCGGCCTGCTCCTGCCGGAAGCCGATGAACCGCATCCCGCGTGCCTGGGCCGCTCGCGCTACGTCGGTGATCGGAATACCGACGAGCCCGTAGATCGTGGAGAGGTCGTTCAGCCTGAGCGCGTCGACGATCAGGTGGAAGCCGTCTGTCATCTCCGGCGGACGAGCCGTGCTGGACATGGTCCCTGATCCCTTCGACTCGTGGTCCGTGCGCTCTCCGAGCCGCCGTTCGACTCGTGCAGCGCGTGTGCCAGGAGAGACGCTCGGAGACGGAGAGCTAAGGCGCAACTCGGTTGCGTCGTTCCCGGGAGGGGAGGGCGCGATCGGAGATCGGCGCGATGAGCCTCCGGTTCGAGCGCTCGCGCGAACGGCCGCCCGAGACGGAGGCTCGAAGGCGAGCGATCCCAGCCGTCGCGGACGCTCCGCCCGCGTGCGTCCGTGGCGCGCGAGGAGGATGTGGCGAGGGCGTCGCGGCGGCCCCGCCGTGGTCGGCGACCTCCGCGCGCCCGCGCTCGACCCGGGCGCGGGGCGGGGCGCCTTCGGCGGCTCGCCGTCGATCGACGCCGGCGACGGACGAGCCCTCCCGACGGGCACCGTTGTTGCCGCGGGGGACGAGCGCGCGGAGCGGTGAGACGGGCCCACGCCGAGCGCCGACGACCTCAGGAGCAGGCCATGAACGCGAGAGACGACGCCGGCGCGCCGCGCCTGTCGGAGAAGCGGAGGCGCGAGCTCGTCGATCGCTATCGGGTGACCGACGGCAGAGGCTTCCGGTTGAAGCATCGCGATCCGGCGGACCTCGCGGGTCACCTCGTCGCCCGCGATCGGGCGAACGCTCTGCTCGCGGAGGGCGTCGAACGGCTGACCCGGCTCCAGGAGAAGCTCTATGCGCAGGATCGCTGGGCGCTGCTCTGCGTGTTCCAGGCGATGGACGCCGCGGGCAAGGACGGCACGATCAAGCACGTCATGTCCGGGGTGAACCCGCAGGGCGTCCAGGTCACGAGCTTCAAGGCGCCCGGACCGGAGGCGCTGGCGCACGACTTCCTGTGGCGCTCCGCCGTCGCGCTGCCCGCGCGCGGGCGGATCGCCATCTTCAACCGCAGCCACTACGAAGAGGTGCTCGTGGTCCGGGTCCACCCGGAGATCTTGCAGACGCAGCGGCTCCCGCCCGAGCTGATCGGCGAGCGGCTCTGGCGGCATCGCTTCGAGTCGATCGTCGACTTCGAGCGCCACCTCTCACGGCAGGGGATCGTGGTCCTGAAGTTCTTCCTGCACCTCTCGCGGGAGGAGCAGCGGCGTCGCTTCCTCGCGCGGCTCGAGGAGAGAGACAAGCACTGGAAGTTCAGCGCCGCCGACCTCCGCGAGCGCGCCTTCTGGGATCCGTACCAGCAGGCTTACGAGGAGGCCATCGGCGCCACCGCGGCGCCGCACGCGCCGTGGTTCGTCGTGCCGGCCGACAACAAGTGGTTCTCGCGCCTGGTCGTCGTCGCGACGATCGTCGAAGCGCTGGACGCGCTCGATCTGAGGGTCCCGCGGCCGAGCGGGGAGGAGCTCGCGGCCCTGGACGCGGCGCGGCGCGAGCTCGAGTCGGAGGCGAGCGCCGAGCGCTCTCCGCGTCACCGTTGACGGCGCAGCTCCGTTGCGCCGATCCGAGCGATCGCGGGGCGAGCCCGGGTGCGGGCGTGTCGGCGATGCCCGACACGCTCCGCGTGATCCGGCTCGTCGGTGTCCTCTTGCGCGGAGGCGCCCCAGACGCGACGCTTGAGCCATGCACCCTGCGCTTCGCTTCGGTTCGCTGGCTCTCCTCGTCGTCGGCGGTTGCGTCGTTCGGAGCGGGCCCGCCGCGCAGCAGCCGCAAGCGCAGGCGCCGATCCCGCCGCCGGCGGCGTACTCGCAGCCCGCCTACGTGTACTACAACGGCGCCAGTCAGCCCCCACCGACCCCGGTCCCGCCGATGCCGCCCGCGCTCAGCGCGCGCGATTGGGTGAACGTCCAGTACCTGCAGTCGGCGGCCGCGCAGCCGCGGCGCTGCGATCACCCGATCGAGGTCTCGCCGGGGAACTTCGTCCACCTCGACTGCGTCCCGTACCAGCGCATCGCGATCGCCTCCGCGCACATGACGCCGGCGAAGCTCCTGTCGATCCGCTCCGGCGTCTTCAAGTGGAACCCGCTCGCGGCGCTCGGCGTCCAGGTGCCGGGCGCGGCTCCGAGCCAGGTGGTCGGCGACTCGGCGCTCCCGGACATGGTCGACCATCGGCTCAACGGCACCGAGGGGCCGGTGAAGGACCAGGGCAGCGTCGGCGCGTGCACCGCGTTCGCGCTCTCGTCGACGTTCGACAACTCGCTCCGTCGCGCGACGAAGAACATCACGAGCTCGCCTCACCACATGTGGTCGCGCTACGCCATCCCGACGATGGAGGACGCGGCCTCGTCCAACGTGAACCGCTCCGTCACGACGCACGAGATCCTCCCGTACAGCGGGCGGGAGGCGTGCATGATGATGAAGGACTCCACCGACGAGTGCGGGCCCGTGTACAACGTCCGGCCGAACACGGCGTCGTCCGACCCGGCGTTGATGGCGAAGGTCCAGCGGGCCGACGCGAGCGGCGGTCACAAGATCACCGCCTTCGAGGAGCTCCAGGCCCGTCCGCCGAACATCGAGGAGATCCTGGCGGTGCTCGCGAGCGGCGCCGATCTCTGGACGGCGTTCCACATCGACTCGACCGCCTTCACGAACCGGCGCATGCAGAGCTTCGTCGTCCCCGACTGGGTCATCCCCGACGGCGGGCACGCGATGACGATGTCCGGCTACCGCAAGGTCAACGGACGCTACCAGTTCCTCCTCCACAACAGCTGGGGCGTGAGCTGGGGCGACCAGGGCTACGCCTGGGTGAGCCAGGCGATGGTCGAGCGGTTCTTGCATCTCGCGTACAAGATCAAGACGGACGCCGATCCGGGCGGCAACACGCCCAGCCTGCCGAAGACGGACGAGGACTGCCGCGCCGATCAGGTCATCGACGCGGTCACCAAGGTCTGCGCGGCGGTGTGCGCGGACGGCTCGCGCCCCTCGAACGGCCAGTGCGCGAAGAGCGACTCGAACGGCCTGCCCGGCTGGCCGCAGATCCCCGGCCTCCCCACGATCCCGGGCTGGCCGCCGCAGCCCGCGCCGAACCCGCCGAACCAGCCCAACACGCCGAGCCAGCCGGCGTGGCCCTGGCCGATGCCGCCGAACCTCCCGCCGTTCTTCCAGCCGGCGACGAAGTGACGCGTCGAGCCCGAACGGCGCGCGGCTCACCGCGCGTCGAGACGGCGGCGCGCGCCGGGCCCTCACCGGTCGGGGATCTGCCGTAGCCCGTCGGCGAAGATCGCGAAGCCGAGCTTCCGACGCTCCTCGTAGCGCGGCGCGCTCTCCCAGCCCGCCCAGCGGAGGCGCTCGGTCTCGACGAGGTCGTCGCCGATCGAGACGGCGACGCGGAAGCCCTCGGTGATCGTCGTCTCGCGCGGGCGCGTCGTCGGATCGTCGTCGAGGACGCGCAGCGCGGACGGATCGGTCACGTTGAGCAGCGTCCACGGGACGCGGACCGTGATCGACGCGCCGTCGATCACGACCGCCGACTGGCCCGTCTCCGGCTCGGACGCGTCGCGCACGCGGAGCTTGCCGATGTCCTGGACGGTCTCCGGGAACGAGTAGACGCCGTCGTCGCTGCCGTGCTCGCTGTTGTTCAGCCAGCGGACGAGGTTCCACTTGCCGCCGTCGCTCGGGACGGAGCGGTACGGGCGTCCGGCGGGGAGCGAGCCGTCGGGGTCGTCGTGCCAGGCGGCCTGCGTGTCGTGCCAGACGCGGAACTGATCGTACGCCTCGGTGACGACGAGCTCCGCGCCCGCGCGCGTGGCGGTGAGCGCCAGCTCCGAGCGCTGGGTCGTTCGCTTCCCGTTCGGCAGGACGCTCTCGCCGCGATCGTCCGCGTAGGTGTCGTACCCGACGGTGAGCGGCTCGTCGTCGCCGAGCGGCGAGGCGAGCGCGATCTCGAGGTGGAAGAACTCGGCGTCGGCGGCGGCGCGCACGCGGCGGACGCGGCCCGCGCCGCTCGTGGACGGCAGCACGCCGAAGTCGGGCGGAGCGAGCTGGAACGCGAGGAGCCCGAAGTTCTGCTCCGGGCTCGTCACGTTGTGCCAGAGGCGGTAGCGCTCGCGCGGCAGCGCCAGCTCGTCGACGATCCACGTGCGCTTCCACCACTCGTCGATCCAGGCGAACAAGATCGCCCCGGCGGTGCCGGAGTCGTACGCGTTGTGGAACAGGCGGACGTCGTCGAGCCCTTGCTGGACCTCGTCCGCGCCGCCGTGGCTCATCCCGCTGTGCGAGAAATGCGCGTTGCCCCAGCTCGACGGGACGCCGACCTCCGCGACGACGAGCGGCTTCGGGAAGTAGTGCGCGCGGAGCGCCTTCAGGTACGCGAAGTAGCTGTTCGGGCCCCAGGCGTCGCGCTCGTCGACGTAGCGCGGGTCCTCGTTCATCCAGTCCGGGTAGTAGGGGTACGCGTGGTAGCTCGCGAAGTAGCCCGGCGGGAAGCGGCTCGTGTCGAGGTTGGCGAGGTCGAGCTCCTCCTGGTCCTCGGAGGCGCCGCTCCCCTCGGTCGGGTGGTGGATCGGATCGAGCGTCGGCCAGCTCGAGACGCTGATCGGCCGGTAGACGCCGTAGCGAGAGGCCTCGTACGCCGCGATCCGGTCGATGCGCTCGGCCCACCACACGGCCGTCTCGCTGCCCTCCGGGAGCGAGACGTACGCCCCGCGGTAGCTCGAGCGCCGCTCGGGGCGCGCGTTCGTCGTCTCGACCTCGTCGGGGAAGACCTCGCGGCCGACGAGCCAGCCGATCACCCAGGGAGAGACGTCCGCGTCGTACTCGCCGTGCGCCCGGCCGAGGCGCTCGAAGACGAAGTTTCGGCCGTGCACGCAGTCGATCGACTCGACGATGTTGTCGTCGTAATGCGATTGCATGTCGTGCAGGTCCTTCGACTCGTTCTCCTCGTCGAGCCAGATGCCGTGGAAGACGTAGAGCGGCTTCTCGGGGTGGGCGACGTTGAACGCGTGGAGCCGCTGGTAGAAGCGCGGATAGTGCAGCGTGTAGACGCGGACGGTGTTGATCCCCATCTCCGAGAGCATCGAAAACCAGCGATCGTAGTCGTCCGCCGTCGGCGCGAGATCGCCCGGCTGGGTGCCGGGCAACGCGACGCCGAGGTTCATGCCTTTGATGAAGAGGGGCTCGAAGGCCGCCCCGTCCCAGACGTGGAGGCGGCCGTCGGCGGCCTTGAACGGCATCGCGTACAGCGGGACCTCGACGGCGCCGCTCGTCCCGCAGCCGAGCGCCGTCGTCCCCAGGACCGAGAGCGTGAGCGCAGCGAGAGGGACGAGCTTCATCGACGACGTGACGCGGGAGGGGACGATCGCTCCAGCATAGCCGAGCGGCGCTTGGCTTCGCGGCCGAACGCGTGCGACGCTCTCGAGGCTCATGCGCGATCCGCGAACGTGCGCGCTCCTCCTGCTCGCCGCGACGGCGGCGTGGGGATGTGGCGCCCGCGCGCCGCGCGTCTACCCGAGCGAGCCCGCGCGCGCGGCGGGCGACGCCGGCGCGGGATCCGCCGCCTTCGCCGAGTCGACCGCGACGCCGACGGCGCCCAGGCCCGCGCCCCCGGAGGTGATCACCCACGGCGTGCGCGCGGCCCTGCTCGCGCGCGAGCCGGCGCCGCCGGGCGCGCCCGCTTGCGCGAAGGAGGAGCGACGCGCCCTCTCGTTCGAGCACACCCCCACGTACACCGAGAAGATCGAGCGCGACGCGGCGTTCTCGGCGCGCTTGTTCGTCGAGAACGCGGCGGCGTGCACCCGGAAGGTCACGCTCCCTCTCAGCTTCACGCCGCCGAAGAGCACGGCGACGCGCACCATCGAGCTCGCGGCGTACGTCCCGCCGCGGGGAAGCTTCATCGAGCTCCGGCTCGACGCGGCGGAGCTGACGGAGAGCGACGTGACGCCGGGCCGGTACGCGATCACGTTCGCCGTCTTCGACGAGGACGGCGCGCCGGTGGGCAAGGCCCTGTCCGGCAACGCCTTCCGGCGCGGGCGCGACGACGTCGAGATCGTCGCCGCGCCCGTCCCGCGGCGGATCGGGCGCGGCGACGACCTGGTCGTCCCGCTGTCGATCCACAACGCAGGCGACACGGCCAACCGCGTGACGCCGCTCATCGTGTTCACGCGCCCGGGCGGGACGGCCGGCATCGAGCACTACGATCCGGCGGCGCTCGTCGTCCCCGGCGCGTCGACCTACACGCTCCGCCTGACGCCGGAGGCGCGCGCGGCCGAGGGGATCCTCCCCGGCGCGTGGCTCGTCACGGTGACGATGTTCGACGCCGCCGGCGACAGGCTGGGCTCGTTCGCCGGGCTGCCGCTGACGATCGGCAACGTCGACGTCCGCGCGACGCGGCCCGAGCTCCCGACGCGCGTGAAGGCGTCGGAGCCGCTCCGCGCGACCTTCAAGCTCGACAACCGCGGCGACACGACGGAGAAGGTCACCGCGGTCGTCGTGTTCACGAAGCCGGGGACGACGACGAGCGCGGAGCTCTCCTTCGTCCGCGACGTCGCGCCCGGCCCGTTCACGTTCGAGGCCGTGGTCGATCCCGCGCGTCGCCGCGAAAAGGCCGTCGGCGCGGGCGTGTGGCTCGTGTCGACGGCGGTCTTCGGGAGCTCGGGCGATCGGATCAAGAGCTTCACGGGCCACTACCTCGAGATCGTCGAGTAGCTCACCAGCGCGCGAAGACCCCCGCCTCGGCGGCGGGACCGAGGACGGCGGGGCCGCCGGCGACGCTCGCGCGTCGCTCGACCGAGAGCGCGCCGTCCACGCCGAACGACGGCGTGAGGAGCACGAACGCGAGCGCGCTCACGATGTGGCTCCGGAGGTCGCGGAGCTCCGTCGCCGTCGGGTTCCGCTCGAGCTGGACGCCGTAGGTGTAGTCGAGGCCGAGGGTGAGCCGCGCGGTGGCGCGCCAGCCGACGCGCCCCCCCGCGGAGTGCACGTGCTCCACGTCGGTCGAGCCGTCCGCGCTGCGCGCGATCACCGACGTGAGCCAGTAGCGCGCGGTCACGTCGACCGCGTCGGTGACGGCGACCGTCAGCGCGGGGGTGACGAAGAAGACGTCGCGATCGTCGCGGTACCGCCAGAGCGCCGTCGTCAGGTGCGCGGAGAGCACCCGGCCGAGCGGCGTGAAGCCCGACAGCGCGAGCGCCCAGCGGGGCAACGCGAGCGCGGGCGCGCTCGCGCCGACCGAGCCGCCGGCCCAGCCGCCGTTGCCGAAGTGGTAGTACGCGCCGAAGCTCGGCCGGCCGTCGATCACCGTCGACCGGACCTCACCGCTCCGGCTCGGGCGCGACGCGCCGTGGCGCGAGACGACCTGCCCGCCGAGCTCGAAGCGGAGCCGCCGCCAGCGGAGCGCCGCCGTCACGTCGGTCGTGTAGAGGTCGTCGTACGCGCGCGGGAAGAGCTGCACGCGCTGCCCCAGGCGGGCCTGGCCCAGGAAGACGCGGTCTCCCGCCTCGCGCACCTCCGCATCGAGCGGCGTGACGCGCGCGGCCTCGGCGAGGAAGCGCCGCGCGACGGCGGGCTCGCCGCGGAAATGGGCGACGCGCGCGCGGCGCGAGAGGAGATCGGGGGCGAGCGGCGCGTGCACGAGGCCCTCGTCCAGCGTGGCCTCCGCCTCGGCCCAGCGCCCGCGCCAGACGAGGAGGTCGGCGAGGCCGGCGCGCGCGTCGACCTTGCCGGGGGAGCGCGCGAGCACGTCGCGATAGCCTCGCTCGGCGAGCGCGAAGCACCCGTCCTGGGCGTCGGCGCGCGCGAGGCCGACGGCGGCCTCCTCGTCGTCCGGGTCGCGCGCGAGCACCGCCAGGTAGAGGCCGCGCGCGCGGGCGCGATCGAGCGGCGAGGCGAGCGCGTCGGCGGCGGTGAGCATCGCGTCCGTGCTGCCGTCGACCTCGGCGGGAGGCGTCGCCGCGCACAGGCCGCGCTGGGCCGCCGCCCGGCCCGCGAGCGGGGGAGCGACGAGGATCGAGAGCGCGGCGAGCCCGGCGGCGCACGTCCGCCAACCCTCGCTTCGTCGACGACGCCCGGATACGTTGGCCCTCATGCACCCCGTTGCCGCGTGGCGGAGGCCGGCGATCGTCGCATGGTTCTTGACCTGCTTGTGCTCAGCATCATGCGGTCGCGACGCGGGAGGCGGCGGGCCGAACCCGCCGCCGGCGGACGACGCGGGCGCGCTCGACGGCGACGCCGGCGGAGGAGGCGACGACGCCGGCGCCGAGGGCGGGCGCGCGCCGAACCCGGTCTCGGGCGAGAACCGGCTCCCCGGCACCGAGGAGTGGATGCTCGGGAGCCCGGCGACCAAGCGCGAGATCGAGGGCTACGCGTCGGCGACGAGCGTGGCCGCCGGCGAGACGCTCCGCGTCTTCGTCAGCACGGCCTCGCCGCGTTACGCGCTCGAGGTCTACCGGCTCGGTTGGTACGGCGGCAAGGGCGGACGCCTCCTCGCGGGGGCGGTGGAGCGCGACGGCCAGCTCCAGGTCACGCCGGCGCCCGACGCCGACGGGCTCGTCGAGTGCGGCTGGGCGAGTCCCTACGAGCTCACGATCCCGCCGACCTGGGTGACGGGGATCTACCTCGTGAAGCTCACCACGAAGGACACGGGCAAACAGAGCTACGTCCCCTTCGTCGTGCGCGACGAGGCTCGCGCCTCCACGTACCTCGTCCAGTCGAGCGTCACCACCTTCCAGGCCTACAACAACTGGGGAGGGAAATCGCTCTACGACTTCAACAGCACCGGCGAGGCGCGCGCGTCGCGGGTCTCCTTCCTCCGCCCGTACGCGCTCGGCCTCAACCCCGAGTCGGCGGCCGGCGTCGGCGCCGGCGAGCTCATCACGAACTTCCAGGGCGCCGCGCAGACCGGTCCGATGGGCTGGGAGTACCCGATGGTCCGCTTTTTGGAGCGGGAGGGCTTCGACGTCAGCTACGTCACCAACCTCGACGTCCACCGCGACCCGTGGCTCGTCGAGAAGCACCGCGTCTTCGTCTCCGTGGGCCACGACGAGTACTGGTCGACGCGGATGCGCGATCACGTCGAGGCCGCGCGCGATCACGGCTCGACGAGCCTCGCGTTCTTCTCCGGCAACGTCGCCTACTGGCAGGTCCGCCTCCAGCCGTCGAAGAGCGGCGTCGCCGACGCGACGATGGCCTGCACGAAGGACGCCGCGACCGATCCGACGAGCGCGGGCCCCGACGCGCACCGCGCGACGGTGCGCTTCCGCGATCCGCTGCTCGCGCGCGGCGAGGAGGGGCTCGCCGGCGTGCGCTTCCAGGACTACGCGATCAACGCCCCCCTCGTGGTCGACGATCCTTCGAGCTGGGTCTTCGCCGGCACGGGGCTCGCTCGCGGCGCGGCGCTGCCCGGGCTCCTCGGCTACGAGGTCGACGGCGCGGAGGAGCCGCCCTTGCCCGGCGTCCGCCGGGTCATGCGCTCACCGTGGACCACGCCGCACGCGACGAGCGGGGCGTCCGACGCGACGGTGCGCGCGCTGCCGAGCGGCGCGGAGACCTTCGCCGCCGGCTCGATCCAGTTCGCGTGGGGGCTCGACGCGCACCGCCCGAAGGGCGTCACGCAGCCCAGCGTGGCGAGCCCGGCGGCCGAGCGGATCGCGCGGAACGTGCTCGAGCGCTTCGCCGCGCCGCGCGCGCCGCGGATCCGTTCGCCGCTCTTGCTGGAGGAGGCGTTCAGCGCCGCGATCGATCCTGCGCGCTGGGCGCGGCGGACGATCAACGAGGGCTACGGCGCGTTCGATCCCGCCGTGACCGTCGCGGCCGCCGGCGGCCGCCTCACCATCGCGCCGCGCGCCGGCGTCGCGGGGCTCCGGCACGGCGGCGTCGTCTCGGCGCGCACCTTCCCCATGACGTGCAGCTCGACGAGGGTCGAGCTCGTCGAGGCCACGAGCGCGGCTTCGAGCGCGGACACGACCTTCGCCGTCGTGGTGGATCCCAGCCGCTGGTACCGCATGACCGTCGAGCAGGGCGTCCTCACGCTCGGCGCGAACGACGGCGCGGTCACGACCACGAGCCTCCCGTACGACGCCGTCCAGCACCGCCACCTCCGGATCCGGCACGCGTGCGTCACCGACGCGATCCTCTTCGAGACCAGCGCCGACGGCGCGATCTGGACCACGCGCCGGACGACGCCGCGGACGGTCGATCTCCACGCCGCGTACGTCGAGCTCGAGGCGGGCACGTTCCAGGCCGAGGCCGCCCCGGGGAGGGCCGTGTTCGACGACGTGCGCGTCGAGATGACCGGGGTGCGCGAGTCGTTCGAGCGCCAGCGGGACCCCGAGGTGTTCACGCCCGCGTCGCTCCACGAGGGCGGCTACGATCCCGAGCTCGAGGTCTTCCACGGAGGCGGCCGACTCCACCTGCGTCCGCGCGCGGGCGTCGCGGGCGCGCGCCACATGGGCTTCGCGACCACGCGCGAGCTCGACTGGACCGGCGGCGTCGCCGGCGTGGTCATCCATCAGGCGCCGCACGCGTCGACCGAGGCGAGCGTCTCGTTCGCGGTCGTCTCGCAGGCGCCGGGGTGGGCGCGGTTCGCCGTGTCCGCCGGCAAGATCTTCTTCCAGTCCGAGCTGATGGGCGCCACGACGACGGAGTCGCTCACCTACGACCCGGCGGCCCACGCGCACCTGCGGCTCCGGCACGACGCCCCCGTCGATCAGATCGTCTGGGAGACGAGCCCGGACGGCGTCTCGTGGGTGGAGCGCCGCCGCATCCCGCGGCCCTTCCCGCTCGCGGCCCTCCGCGCCGAGATCGAGGCCGGCACGTACCGCGCCGAGGCCGATCCGGGCGAGGCGCTCGTCGACGACTTCCTCTTCGCGAAGTGACGGCGGAGGACGAGGCGCGCGCGACGCGGGCGCCGCGCACATCCGAGTTGAGGCGCGTGGTCGAACGGACGTAACGTGGGGCGCACCCTCCCATGATCCGTCGGACGGCTCCGGGCGCGCTCGCGCTCACCACGCTGCTCTTCGCCACGTGGAGCGCGCGGGCGGAGGGCGACGGCCGCTTCGGCGAGCGCGGGCAGCTCGTCGTCACGGCCGATCGTCTGGTCCCGCTCGTCGGGTACACGACGCAGTCGATCACGGCGGTCCAGGGGGACACGACGACGAAGGTGACCGAGAGCGGCGCCTCGCTCGCGCTCTTCGTCGGGCGCGAGCCGAGCCTCGGGGCGATGCACTCCGTCCCGCGCGTCGCCGCCGACGTCACCGTGTGGCCGCGCCTGACGATCGGCGGATCCTTCGTCGTCGCGTTCGGGATCGGCGGCACGCGCGCCGAAGAGCGCCGGCCGAGCGTCGGTCGAGCGACCGCGCGGGAGAACGTGCTCCCCGGCTCGACGGTCCTCGGGTTCGCGCCGCGCGTCGGCTACGTGCTGCGCCTCACCGACACGCTCGCGTTCTGGCCGCGCGCCGGGCTCGCCTTCTACTCGGTCCGCTCCGAGCGCGAGCAGACGAACAACGTCGGCGTGACGTCGGCGGCGGCGGAGACCGACACGGTGTTCTCGCTCGATCTCGATCCGCAGCTCGTCTGGACGCCGCTGCCCCACGTGCTGCTCCACGCCGGGCCCGTGGCGAACCTGCCGCTGACGGGCTCCCACGAGACGGCCTTCGTCCAGGGGCCGGACGCCGAGGAGCGATCCGACGCGCTGTCGATCTTCCACCTCGGCGTCTCGGCCGGCCTGGGCTTCTTCTTCGATCTCTGATCGGCCCGCGCCGGCGGCGGCGTCAGGCGGCGCGTCGCTCGAGGTCGTCCGGCCGGGACGGCCTCGCGGCCGCCGTCGGGGGCGCGAGCGCCGAATGAATGCAGCGCGCCATCGCCGTCGCGGCCACGAGCGGGGTGAGGTCACCGGCGTACGCCTCGCCCAGCGCGCGGAGCGTCGCGTCATAGATACGGTCGAGGTGCGCGGCGGTCACGTCGGGCCGCCCGCCGTCGAGGCCTCGGTAGAGCGCCGTCACCGCCGCGAGGCCTTCGGCGAACGCCGCCTCGCGCTCGCGCGGCGCGCCCGAGCGGAAGGTCGCGGCGGCGTCCTCGAGGACGCGGACGAGGTGCGCGAAGCGGGCCGCGGACGAGGAAGTATTCGCATCGTGATAGGTGCTCTCGGCGTCCGCGCTCGTTTCGGCGATGTCGGCGACTTCCACACCCGCTCGAACGGCGTGCTCGCGGTGGAATTAAGGCCGGGCGGGAGTTGGTCGCCTCGCGCGCGCGCGTATAAGCTGGCGAGTCGGGGGGCGGCACCCGAATGTCCTTCGTCTCTCCGTTGCTTACCATCCTCGATGCGTTCGTCGTCGCGTACATCCTCGTCTTCTTTTTCGTCAACCTCGGCTTCGTGGTCCTGAGCCTGCGCGCGATCCGTCGGGACCTCGCGGTGGAGGACGTCCGGCCGGCGCTCGGGCGGCTCCGCGACCGCTTCCTCCCGCAGGTGACGCTCCTCGTCCCCGCCTACAACGAGGAGGTCACGATCTGCGAGAGCATCAACTCCCTCTTGCGCCTCCAGTACCCGAGCTTCGAGATCGTGATCTGCAACGACGGCTCCAAGGACAAGACCGTCGACGTGCTCCTCCGCCAGTTCCACTTCGTGCGGACGGAGCTCGACTACGACCCGCAGCTCACGTGCGCCGCCATCCGCGGCTTCTACGAGGTCCGCGGCCCGCTCCCGCCCGGGCTCCGACGGCTCGTGCTGATCGACAAGGAGAACGGCGGCAAGGCCGACGCCCTCAACGCCGCGATCAACGTCGCGCAGGGCGAGTTCGTCACCAGCATGGACGCCGACAGCCTCCTCACCCCCGACGCGCTGCTCCTCGCGGCGCGGCCCATCGTCGACGACCGCGAGGGGATCGTCGCCGTCGGCGTCCAGGTCGGGATCTCCAACGGCTCGGTCGTCGAGGACGGCCGCGTCGTCGAGATGCGCCTCCCGAAGGCGTGGATCGCCCGCTTCCAGATCGTCGAGTACATGCGCTCGTTCGCGCAGGGGCGCGTCGCCTTCGCGGCCCTGCGGTCGCTGCTCGTCCTCTCCGGCGTCTTCGCCTTGATGCGCCGCGACATGGTCGTGGCGATCGGCGGCTTCCTCACGAAGACCATGCAGGCGAAGGTCGGCGTCGAGTATTGCGGCGCGGGCGTCCACACAGTCTGCGAGGACATGGAGATCGTCGTCCGGCTCCACCGCTACCTCCTCGACAAGGGTCTGCCCGGCAAGATCGAGATCCTCCCGTTCCCCACGGCGTGGACGGAGGCGCCCGAGAACTACAAGGACATCGGCAAGCAGCGCTCGCGCTGGTACCGCGGTCTGCTCGAGGTGTTGAGCTACCACCGAGCGATGATCGGCAACCCGCGGTTCCGTCAGATCGGGCTGTTCTCGCTCCCGTACCAGCTCCTGTTCGAGGCGCTCGCCCCGGTCATCGAGTGCCTCGGGTACGTCGTCCTCGTCGTCACGCTGGCCCTCGGCGTCTTGTCGGTCCAGTCGCTCCTGACGTTCCTCGCGCTCGCCGCGGCGATCCACCTCTGCCTGAGCGCGCTCTCGGTGCTGCTCTGCGTCTACTCCGAGGCTGGGCCGAGCGGCTCGGGGCTCGCGCTCTTCCGCTACTCGCGGCTCCGCGACGTCGTCGTCTTGCTCCTCGCCGGCTTCGTCTCGAACTTCGGCTATCGCCAGTACCTCGTCGCCTGGCAGCTCAAGGGACTGTGGGACTTCTTGAAGGGCAAGCAGGGGTGGGACAAGTTCGCTCGCAAGGGCTTCGCGCCGAGGCCCACGTGACCGCGGAGCGCGTCGACGACGCTCCCTTCACGGTCGGCATCGTCGGCGAGGCGGCGCCCGGCGTGTACGAGCACGTGCTCGCGGCCGTCGTCGCGTCGGGGGCGAGCGCCGAGATCTGGACGGAGGCGAACGCGCTCGCGCGGCGCGCGTCCGTCGACGCCGTCGTCTTCCTCGTCGGGAGCGCCCCGCGGCGGCTCCAGCCGATCGCGTCGGCGCTCGACCGCGATCCGCGCACGCGCGGCGTCCCTCGTGTCCTCGTCGTCGACGCGGCCACGACCGCCGCGGAGATCGCCCCGCTCGGCGCCGGGGCGCTCGTGCTCGCGGGCGCGCGGCGCGAGGCCTTCATGGAGGCCTTCTCCCGCGTGACCGAGCAGCTCCGCGCGCGCGTCGACGCCGCGCGGAGGGCGCGAGCCGAGAGCGCCGAGCTCGGCGAGCTCGAGCGGACGCTCGCCGACATCCAGGGCGAGGGCGCCTCGCTCTCGCACGACGCGCGCGTCTTGTTCGGCGTGATCCTCGGCTACGCGAGCAACCTGCGCGACGGGTTCGCGGGCCCGATCACCGACGAGCAGCGGCGCCACGTCCTCAGCATCGTCGAGGCGTCGAACGACGCCGCGGCGCTGCTCGACCGCTACGTCGCGGCGCTGCGCCGGGTGATCCCCGCGATGAGCGAGCCGCCGCGCTCGCTCGTCCCGCGCGTCGACGTGCGACGCGAGCACGACCTGGGCGAGCTCGCCCGCGGGACGGTCGCGCTCTTCGGCGGCGTCGCGGCGGCGAAGGGCATCCGGCTCCGCGCCGACACCACCGGGGTCCGGGCGTGGTGCGACGCGATGCAGATCAAGCAGGCGCTCGTGAACCTGATCGCCAACGCGCTGAAGCTCACCCCCGCCGGCGGCGCCGTCGACGTCGTGGAGCGGCTCACGGAGCCGGCGCCCGCGGGCTCGACCGCGCGGCGGGAGGTCGAGCTCGTCGTCGTCGACACCGGGCCGGGGATCCCGGCGGAGCACCGCGCGCGCGTCTTCGAGCGCGGCGTCCGCCTCGATCGCGATCGCGACACCCCCGGCTCCGGCGTCGGGCTCACGATCGTCCGCGACGTCGCGGAGATGCACCACGGTCGCGTACGGATCGACGAGGCGCCCGGCGGCGGCGCGTCGATCGCGCTCGTCTTCCCGGTGAACCTCCGAACGCGGAGCGGCGAGTCACGGGCCGTCGCCGCCGCGGCGTCCGCGTCCCCGTCGCCGTCCGGCGAGGGCTCGGACGACGCCTCCAGCCAGCGCTCGTCTCCGCCGTCCTCGCCGCGGCGGAGGGAGCTCCGAGACTTCGAATGACCCGCGCCGCCGCTCACGTCCTGCTCGTCGACGATCACCCCAAGGCGCTCGAGGTCTTCGAGCTCCGGCTGAAGGGCCTCGGCCATCGCGTGACGATCGCGAACAACGGCGAGGTCGCGATCGGCGTCGTCGAGCGGGACCGGCCGGACCTCGTCGTGCTGGACGTCACGATGCCGGAGATGAACGGCTACCAGGCCTGTCGCGCGATCAAGCGGATCGACCCCGCGATCGCGGTCATCATCCTGACCGCCAAGACCGAGGCCGCCGACCGCTTCTGGGCGTCGCAGTCGGGCGCCGACGAGTTCCTCAACAAACCGATCGATCCTGCGCTGCTCGTGCAGAAAATCGAGGCGTTGCTCGGCAAGTCGTCGTGACCGCGACGTCGCTCGCCGCGTGGATGACCGGGGCGCTGGTGGCGTTCGCCATCGTCCCGACGGTCGTCGTCCTCGCGCGCGAGGGCGTCCGGCGTCGGCGGACGCGCGCCGCTCTGGCGCGCGTCGCCGAGGCGACGCGGGCGAGCGTGACGCCGGGCGACGCCGGCGTCATCGCGCGGAACCTCCGCGAGCGCTTCGACCCGGCGACGGTGGAGCGGGCGGTCGAGGAGCTCTTGCGCTCGGGGGAGCAGGCCTCGCGCGATCTCGGCGCGCGCCTCTTCGCGGAGCTCGAGCTGGTGACGCGCTACGCGGAGACGCTCCGGTCCGCGCGCAAGTGGAGCGAGCGCGCGCACGCGGCCGAGCTCCTCGGCCTGGCGGGGGCGTCGTCGGCCGTGCCGGCGCTCGTCGCCGCGATGAACGACCGATACGAAGACGCGATGTCGGTGAAATCCGCCGCGACGACGGCGCTCGCCAAGCTGCGCGATCCGACGGCCATCCCGCTGCTCGTCGGAGAGCTCGTCGCGCTGGACGAAGGCTCGGCGCGGAGCGTCGCCGAGGCGCTCGTCGCGTTCGAGTCGCTCGCGGTCACGCCGCTCCTCGAGCTGCTCGCCGATCCGAGCCGGGCGGCGGCGCGCGTGTGGGCGGCGCGCGTCCTCGGTCGCATCGGCGATCCGCGCGCGACCGAGGACCTGGTCACGCGGCTCCACGACCGCGACGACCTCCTCCGCATGGCGGCCGCCGAGGCGCTCGGGGCGATCGCCGACGCGCGCGCGACCCAGCCCCTGATCCGCGCCACCCTCCGGGACCCGGCCCCGCAGGTGCGCGCGCACGCGGCGGCGGCGGTGGCGCGGATCGAGGGCGAGCGGGCGATCGACGTCCTCGTCGCCGCGCTCGCCGACCCCGACTACGCGACGAGGCTCCGCGCGCTCGAGGCCTTCGAGGCCATCCGCGTCGAGGACACGTCCCACCTCGAGTCGGCGCTGCGCGATCCGAACGTCGACGTCCGCCGCCGCGCCGCGCTCGCGCTCGAGCGCGTCGGCTACCTCGACCGCGTGATCGGCCGGCTCACGAGCCCGGACCGCGCGACGCGAGAGCGCGCGTACGCGGCGCTCTCCGAGCTCGGGAGCGTCGGGCTGCTCGACTCGGTCGTCGCGTACATCCATCACGAGTCGTTCGAGGTCCGCGCGATCGTCGCGCGCGTCTCCGGCGAGCTCGGCGCGTCGCGCGTCGCGCCGCTGCTCCGAGGCCGCCTCAACGACGACGCGTGGCCGGTCCGCGCCGCGCTCGTCGAGGCGCTCGGGCGCCTCAAGGCGCCGGGCACGGCGAGCGCGATCGTCGAGCTCTTGGTCGATCCCGAGGAGCCCGTGCGCGAGGCCGCCGCCGACGCGCTGACGAGCTTCTCCCCGGGCGAGCTCGCCGAGCACGTCGATCGACTGACGGCGGCCTACGACGCCGGGAGCGTGGTCGTTCGTACGCAGATGGTCATCCTCGTCGCGCGCTTCGAGCAGGACGCGGCGATCGCGCGCGCCGCCGAGCCGCTGCTCGTCCGCGCGAGCGTCGACGCGAGCGACGCCGTGCGCCTCCGCGCGGTCACGGCGCTCGGAGACCGGTCGGGCGAGCTCTGCGTCCAGGCGCTCGTCGCGCGCCTCACCGACGCCTCGCTCGACGTCCGCATGGCGGCGGTCGCCGCGCTCGGGAGCGCCGCCAGCACCGAGGCGTTCGAGGGGCTCCTCGGCGCCCTCGCCGGCGCCGCCCCGGCGCTGCGCGACCGCATCGCCGACTCGCTCTCGCGCGGCGCTCGCCAGCAGCTCTTCCTCCGGCTCGACGAGCTCGAGAAGGCGTCGTCGCTCGACGTCCGGCTGGGCGTCGCCTGGACGCTCGGGAAGTGCGGCGTCGCCGCCGGGGTCCCGGTGCTCGCGCGCTTCCTCCGCGACGCGAGCCCGGTCCTCCGCGCGAGCGCGGCCGGCGCGCTCGCCAAGATCGCCGGCCCCGAGGCGCGCGAGGCGTTGCTCACGGCCGCCGAGGACCCGAACGGGCGCGTCCGCGCCGCCGTCGTCAACGCGCTCGGGCGCGCGCCGTCCGGCGAGCCGCGCGTCGTCGCGACGCTCGAGAGGTGCACCCGCGATCCGGACGCCTTCGTGCGTAACCGGGCGCTCGTCTCGCTCGCCTGCGTCGCGGGCGAGTCCGTCGAGCCGCGGCTCGACGAGCTCGGACGCGAGGCCGACGGAGCGGCCCGCCTCGTCGCCGCCGCCGTCGTCGGGACCGAGTCCTCGCTCGCGACCGTCCTCGACGGGATCGCGGCGCCCGGCGCGCTCGAGGGCGTGATGAAGTTCCTCGCGCACGAGGACCCCGCCGTGCGCGCCGCGTTCTTCGCGGCCGTGCACCTCGACGATCCCACCGCGGTCGGTCCGGAGCGCGCGGACGTCCCCGCGCTCGTCGCGCAGTACGAGTCGCTCTTGCGGACGAGCCTCGACGTCGCCGCGCGACGCTTCGCCGTGCGCGCGCTCGGCCGCATCTCCGGCGGCCGCGGCGCCTCCGGCGGCCGCAGCGCCGACGTCCTCGCCGACGCGCTCACGTCGGATCCGGCCGAGGACGTCCGCCTGCAAGCCGCGCGCGCGCTCGCCCCTCGGCGCGACGACGCCGTCGCGCGGAGAGCGCTCGTGCGCGCCGTCGGCGATCCTAGCGCCGACGTCGCGATCGGCGCGCTCCAGGCGCTCGCCGGCAGGCGCGACCCCGAGGTCGCGCTCGCGCTCGCGCGACGGCTCGGAGCGGGGCCGCCCCGGGTGCAGCGCCTCACCGAGTCGACGCTCGCCGACATCCACCGCGACGATCCCTGGCCGTTCCTCGACTGGATGATGGGCGTCGACGTCCCCGATCTGCTCGTCCCCGCGGTGCGCGTGCTCGAGCAGATGGCGAGCCCGGCCACGGCGCCGCTCCTCGCCGAGCTCGTCCGCTCCCGCTCTTCGTCGCTCCGCGCCGCCGCCGTGCGCGCGCTCGGCGCGCTCCCGTCTCCCGACACGACGCTCCTGGCGACGCTGGCCGAGGACCCGAGCGAGGACGTGCGCCTCGCCGTGCTCGAGACGATGACCTGGAGCGGTGAGTCGCTCCTCCGCGGCGGCCTCCTCCGGAACGATCCGTCGGTGCGCGTCCGCACCGCGCTCGCCGTGTCGCTCGCGCGCTTCGAGGGAGCGGCGACGAAGTCCGCGCTCAAGGTCGTCCGCGCGCTGCTCGACGACGCGTCGCCGGTCGTCCGCGCGGCGGCGCTGGCGACGCTGCTCGAGAGCCGCGATCCGGCGGGCCTCCACGAGTTCGTGCACCTCTGGCCGGCGACCGCCCTCGACGTCCGGTTCGAGCTGCGCGCCGAGCCGCGCGCGGTCGCGATCACCGAGAGCCTGGCGGCGCGCCTCACGACGAGCACCGAGGCGCCCTCGCGCCGGGCGGCGGTCACGGCGATGGGCGCGCTCGGCGTCCCGTCGGTCGAGGAGCGCCTCGCGCCCGCGCTCCAGGACCCGTCGCCCGACGTGCGCGTCGCCGCGATTCAGGCGCTCGCGGCGCTCGACCTCCCGTCGGCGCGCGCGCGGATCGCGCAGATGGCCTCCGACCCCGACGGCTCCGTCCGCGAGGCGGCGCGCCGCTCGGTCGTGCGGACGGTGGGATGATCCGGCGCGCGTCGATCGCCGGCGTCGGCCTCCTCCTCGCGTGCGCGTCGCCGCCGCGGTCGGAGGTCTCGGCGCCCGCCCCGCCGGCGAAGGTCGACCCGATGCCCTTCTTGCGCGGCGCGCTGGTCCCCTGGCCGGACGCCGGCGCGCGCGGACGGCTCGCGCTCACCGATCCCGAGTCGCGGCGCGTCGCCGTCTACGACAGCGCCCTCGTCGTCCTCGTCTTGATCCGCCGCGGGGCGCGCGAGGAGGCCGGCGCGGTCATCGAGGGGCTCCGCGCGCTCCAGCAGCCGGACGGCTCGCTGCCGTTCTCCTTCGTGCTCCCGCGGCCGGACACGCGCATCGCGTACGTGCGCTCGGGCGCCGTCGCGTGGGTGGGCTACGCGGCGATCGAGTACCTCGACGCGGAGCGCGGCGGCGCGGCGCGGGCGGAGGCCCTCGCGCTCGCGCGCGGCGCCGCGCGCTACCTCCTCGCGAGGCAGGTCGGCGCCGAGGGAGATCCGCGCGACGGGCTCGTCCGCGGCGGGGAGGGGACGTACCGCTACGAGCTCGACGGCCGGCGTCGCCTCCGCGAGCGCCTCCACCCGGAGGACATCGCCTGGACGTCGATCGAGCACAACGTCGACGCCTACTTCTTCTTCCGGGCGCTCGCGCGCGTCACCGGCGAGGAGGCGTACGCGTCGGCGGCGGAGCGCGTCGCGCGGGGCCTCGCGCGCGCCTGGAGCGCGGCGCGCGGACAGCTCGCGCGCGGCGTGAGCGCGTCCGGCGCCGACGACGTGCCCGCGCTCGACTGCGCCTCGTGGGGCTCGATCTTCTTGAGCGCGACGGGCGACCGCGATCGCGCGGAGACCGCGGCGTCGGTCGCGGACGCCGGGTACGCCTCGCGCGATCCGCGCACCGGCGCGCGCGGGCATCGCGCGCAGGGCCGAGGTCCGCTCGTGGAGGGCGAGCTGATGCTGCAGGTCCTGGGGCCGACGCTCCCGGCGCGTGACTGGTCCGCGCTCGACGCCGTCTGGCCCGAGGGCTCGGCGGGGGTGGCGCTCGCGGCGTGGAGAGCCGGGCGCGACGGGCGCGCGCGCGAGATCCTCGACGCGCTCGAGCCGCTCCGCGCCGCGGACGGCTCGGTGCCGACGTCGACCGTGGAGATCCCGTTCGTCTTCGACACGCGGCCGAGCGTCGCGGGGACGGCGTGGATCGAGCTCGTCCGCTTCGAGCTCGAGCGGCCGCGCGGGGCGCCGACCTTCTGGGCGCCCTGAGGCGCCGACGCGAGGAAGGTCGGCGATCGGCCGGCCGGAAACGAGCTCCGCCGACGTCAGGATCCCTCGGCCGTGACGGTGGCGCTCAGCACGAAGCGCAGGGGCGTCGCCCCGGCGTCCAGGTTCGGCGTGGCGTTGAGCGGCACGTAGATCCAGACGGAGCCGCCGCTCGGGATCTCCGGCGCCGCCGCGCCCACGAGGCAAGGCCACCGCGGCTCGGTGAGCCCGGTCGGGTCGGGGCAGCGCCCGTTCAGACCGGTCAGACACGCATCGCGCTCGGCCGTCGTCGTCGGGAACGACGCGTACGCCGCCGCGAAGGCGTAGGACCACTGGCCGCCCGGCGGCGTGTCGAGGCGGATCTCGGCGACCACGTCCTTGGGGCCCGGGTTCTTCACCTCGACGTACGCGAAGTACGTACGGACCGGGAACGGACCGCCGGTGTAGCACGTGTCGTAGTCGACCCCCGGCGAGGGCTGGCGCGGCCGATCGAGGATCTCGGTGCCTTGCGCGAAGATCGCCGCCGTGCTGGCGCCGACGGAGGGATCGATCACGAGCGCGCAGCCGCTCTCCGCGGAGACGCAGTCCTGGTGCTCCCCGAGCGCGGCGTCGTCGCCGGCGTCGGTCGCGTCGGCCCCCCGGCCCGCGTCCGCGCCGCCGTCGCGCGGCGGATCGGCGTCCGGAGGCTCGAACGGCGCGCCGGCGTCGACGGGGAGCGCCTCACGACGCTCGCTGCCGCACGCGCCGGCGACCGCGAGGAGGACGGCGGGGACGAGCGCCCCGAGCCCCGTCCTCCGCCGCCAGGTGCCCACGTTGTCCTTCTCCCGACGCATCGCCACTGCTCGCCTCCTCCGCCGGCCCCCGTCCGCGCTCGGGTCGAGCTTGGACCAAAATGAATTTGAAAGTCAAATTCAACTTGTGGGGCGCGACGGTCTTGTTGAATTTGACTTTCATATTCGATAATGTCGTCGCCGTGGCTCTTCAGCGCGCGTCGCGCGTTCCTCTCGGACACTTCGCGGCCGTCGTCTCGGGCGGGGGTCTCCTCGTCGCCTGCGCGACGGCGTCGAGCCCGTCCCTCCCCGACACGCCGGCGCCCGACGCGGGCACGGCGCTGCCGAGCCCGGCGGAGGACGGCGCCGACGACGCGAGCGGCGACGGGCTCGACGCCGGCGGCGCGGCGGACGCGCCCGCGGAGCCGGACAGCGGACCGGCGACCGCCGCGGCGGTCGTGACGATCGTCACCGGCTTGTACCACTCGTGCGTGCTCGACGCGGCGAGCGCCGTCTTCTGCTGGGGCGGCAACCAGTTCGGGCAGCTCGGCGACGGGAAGCCGACCGTCGCCCAGCCGACGCCCGTGCACGTCTCCGGCCTCTCGGACGCGGTCGTGATCGGAGCCGGGAACATCTTCACGTGCGCGCTGCGGAAGACCGGCGCCGTCGTCTGCTGGGGCGACAACTTCTTCGGTCAGATCGGCGATGGAACCAACGTCGACCGCGACGTCCCGACGCCCGTCTCGGGCCTGGTCGACGCGACCAAGATCGCGATCGGAGGCGGCCACGCCTGCGCCATCCGCGCGGGCGGCGCGGTGGAATGTTGGGGAGACGACTACTACGGCCAGCTCGGCGACGGAGCCACCGGCGTCGAGCGTCGGACTCCGGTGGTCGCCGCCGCGCCCGCCGACGTCGTCGAGCTCGCCGTCGGCGTACGTCACACGTGCGCGCTCCGAGCGACCGGCGAGGTCGCCTGCTGGGGCGGCAATTCGTCCGGACAGCTCGGCGACGGGACCGTCGTCGATCGACCGTCGCCGACGCAGGTTGTCGGGATCACCGACGCCGTCGAGGTCTCCGCCGGCTACCTCCACACGTGCGCGCGCCGCGCCACCGGCGCCGTGATGTGCTGGGGTCGCAACAACGCCGGTCAGCTCGGCGACGACAGCACGACCGAGCGCAGATCGCCCGTCGCCGTCTCCGG
The DNA here is from genome assembly GCA_019637105.1 of Labilithrix sp. Classification (GTDB taxonomy): domain Bacteria; phylum Myxococcota_A; class Polyangia; order Polyangiales; family Polyangiaceae; genus Labilithrix. The sequence goes on along the minus strand of JAHBWF010000018.1, from coordinate 19,657 downwards.
CCTCGTGGACGCCGTCGCGATCTCGGCTCGCGACAGCCACACCTGCGCGCTCCGCGCGACGGGCGAGGTCGCGTGCTGGGGCGACAACAGCTACGGCCAGCTCGGCGACGGCAACTCGGGGACGACGTCGAAGGTCCCGCTGACCGCGAGCGGCGTGACGGACGCGACGGGCGTGGCCGCGGGCAACGGCCACACGTGCGCGTCCTCGGCGAACGGACAAGCGCGTTGTTGGGGGGAGAACTCGTTCGGCCAGATCGGCGACGGGTCGACCGTCACGCGGACGACCGCGACCTCGGTCGCCCTCCCCTGAGCGCTCGCGCGAGGCGCCGCCGCGCGATCACCTCGTCAACGTCGGGAACGCGTCGCGCGCGCCGTCGAGGAGGAACTGAATCGCGATCGAGGTGAGGACCAATCCCATCGTGCGTCCGATGACGTTCAGCCCCGTGCGCCCGAGCATGCGACCGAACAGCGGCGCCGAGCCCAGGATCAGGAAGACCGAGATCGAGACGAGGATCAGCGAGCCGAAGACGACACCGCGCTGCCCCCAGGTGCTCGCGTTGCTGCCGAGCAGCATGACGGTCGCGATGGCGCCCGGGCCCGAGAGGAGAGGGACGCCGAGCGGCACCAGCCCGAGGTCGACGTGGGCGTCGGCGGGCTCGTCCGACACGGGGCGCTTCGCCGACCCGCGCACCATGTCGACGCCGACGCTGAAGAGGATGATCCCGCCGGCGAGCTTGAAGGCCGGCAGCGTGATCGAGAAGAAGTGCAGGATGATCTGGCCGGCCGCGGCGAAGACCGACAGGACCGTGAGGCACGTGAGCGCGGCCCGTCGCGCGATGCGCACCTGATCGGCGCCGGATCGCGCGCTCGTCAGGACCAAGAACGTGGGAACTGCCGCGATGGGATCGACGATGGCGAAGACCGTCCCCAGGCAGGCGAGAGCGTAGCTCATGAGTGGCGTCCTGTTATTGAAAATGCGAATCGTTAGCGACTTTGTCCGAAGGAGCCCTCCGTTGTCAACCGCGCGCGCCTCCGAGATGGGCGATCGCGGGCCGTCGGAGCGTGAGCTCCCCTGCGCGCGCCCGCTCCTCGGATCGCGCGACGGAGGGCCTACGTCAGCGTGACGGCGCGCGTCCGTGCGTCGCGCCGCCCGAGGCCTTGTCGCTCTGCTTGCACGGTCTGCACGTCCCGAAGAGCTCGTGGACGTGGCCGGTCAGCTCGAAGCCAAAGCGCTCCGCGAGGTCGCGCTGGAGCACCTCGATCGCCTCGAAGCAGAACTCGACGACCGTCCCGCACTTCGTGCACACGAGGTGATCGTGGTGCTCACGTTCGAAGCACCGCTCGTAGCGGCTCCCCGCCTTGCTCGAGACGAGCGTGGCCTCGATGAGCCCTGCTTCGACGAGGAGCGGGAGGACGCGGTAGACCGTGGCGGGGTGGGCGTCGACCAGCGCGTCGCCGCGGAGGCCCCTCACGAGATCGTCGATCGAGAAGTGCCCCTCGTAGGTCAGCGCCGCGCGCGCGATGATCTCTCGGACCGAGGAGTTCTTGAGCCCTCGCGCCCGGACGACCTCGCGCAGGCGCTCGAGCGCGCGTTGCAGGCCGCGCTCGTCGAGGCCGGGCGAGGTGGGGAGGCGGCGCACGGCGCAATTGTGAGATTTATTCGCAGGATCGTCAACGCGCGACTTCGCGGACGGGCGGCGGCCGAGCGCGCGGGTGCGTTCGCTCCCCACGGCGGGCGCCGCGCGGAGACCGAGCCACGCGTACCGAGGCGCGCAGGGCTCGCGCGAACGCGCAGGGGGGGCAGGCGCGACGCACAGGAGAGATGCGACTGAAGTTGAAAGTCGTTTTCATTATGTCAGGGTGTCGCCCATGACGATCGTGTCCTCGCTCGAAGCGCTCGAGGCGGTCGTGGGCACGCGCCCGCTCGCCTCGATGATGAAGTCGATCCCCGCGCTCGACGAGCACTGCGTGCGGCTCCTCGCGCACTCGCCGTTCGCCGTGATCGGTTTCGCGGACGCGGGGGGCCGCGCTCGGGCGACGACGGCGGGCGGGGCGCCGGGGTTCGTGACGGTCGAGGACGCCACGCACCTCCGCGTCGAGCTCCACGCTCGCGTCGAGCTCGCCCCGGACGTCGGCTGCGGTCTGCTCTTCTTCGTCCCGGGCCTGGGGGAGACGCTGCGCGTGAACGGCCGCGGCGTCGCCGACGGCGCGACGCTCGTCGTCACCGTCGAGGAGGCCTTCGCGCACTGCGCCAAGGCGCTCCTGCGCTCGTCGCTGTGGACCGCGCCGCCGGTCGTCACGCCGCCGTCGCTCGACGCGACGGCGACGGGGCCGCAGACGGAGAGCGGGATCCGGGAGTGGCTCGCGCGCGCGCCGCTGGTCGTCCTCACGTCGTGGGACGCGCGCGGCCGCGCCGACGCGAGCCCCAAGGGCGATCCCCCCGGCTTCGTTCGCGTGGAAGGCGGGCGCTTGCTGATCCCCGATCGGCCCGGCAACCGTCGGACGGACACCTTCCACAACGTCGTCGAGCAGCCCCGCGTCGCCCTCCTCGCGCTGGTGCCGGGCGACGATCGCGAGCTCGAGGTCTCGGGGGCGGCGTCCCTGACGTCCGAGCCGGCGCTCCTCGCGGGCTCGGCGGTCATGGGCAAGACGCCGAAGATCGCGCTCCTGCTCGATCCCGAGGAGGCGCGGGTGACCACGTCGCGCGCCCTCGCGGAGGCGAAGCTGTGGGACGCGTCGCGTCACGTCCCCGCCTCCGCGCTGCCGAACATGGCGCACGTCTTCATCGACCACGTGAAGCAGAACCGGGAGCGCGGCGCCGCGGCGACGGCCGTGCGCGCGCTGGCGTCGAAGCGCGTGATGCGCTGGGCGCTCGCCCACGACTACGAGACGAACCGGTACTGAGCCCGCGTCGCGGCGGCGGTCAAGGTCGCTTCACGATCACGGCGAGCAGGAGGAGCCGGTAGATCACCCACGTCACGCAGAGCGTCGCCGGCAGCTCCTTGCGGACGACGAGCCTCCAGTGCACGAAGAACATGATCGCGACGACGAGGGTGAACCAGCCGAGCGCGACGGGGACGGTCACCGGCGCGAGCCGATTCAGCGCGAGGAGCGGCCAGAGGAGCACCGCGCCGAGGCTCGACACCAGGACGAGCACGAGCGCGTAGTCGAGCCGCTCGCGCCAGGTGCGACGCCAGAGCACGCACCACTGGAAGAGGACCTGCCCGACGACCATCCCGAGCTCGAACCCGAGGTCGTACTGGACGGCGAGGTAGGGCTGGACGATCGCCGCGAAGCCCGAGAGCGTCCAGGCGATCACCGCGACGGCGGCCGCGGCGAGGAGCGCGCTGCGCCACCCGTCCGTGGAGGCTCGGCGGATCGTTCGGTCCTGGGCGGGCGGCTCGACCATGAGGTGAAGGGATCGTCGCGGGGCGCGAGGCCGGAGAGCTGATGCCACGCGGCGGCGCCGGCGGCAACGCGATCGGGGGATCGGGCGAGGAGGAGCGGTCCGCGCGCGTCGCCGACCTCGTCCGCGGGGGAGGTGCCCTGCTAAGAGTCGGCGAGCATGAGCGTCGTCTCCGGGAACGGGCGCGAGGGGCCGGGCTTCTTCTTCGACCGCGCGCGCCTGCGCGAGCTCGCGCGGGAGCGGCGGCCTTCGTACCACGCCGCGCGGCCGTACCCGCACGTCGCGATCGACGGCTTCCTGGGCGAAGAGCTGGCGACGTCGCTCGCCGAGCGCTTCCCGGGACCCGAGCACCCGGGGTGGCTCCGCCGCGACTACCGCGAGCAGTCCGGGCGCATGGGCCAGCTCCAGCGCAAGGGGTTCGAGGGCGTCGACCCGTCGCTGCGCCACGTCCTCGCGGAGCTCTCGGGCATGGCCTTCCTCGACTTCCTCTCCGTCCTCACCGGCGTCGAAGGGCTCATCCCCGATCCGCATTTTCGAGGCGCGGGCCTCTCGCTCACGCTGCCCGGCGGCCACCTCGCGTTGCACGCCGACTTCAACCGCGACCGCGCGCGTCATCTCTCGCGCGCGGTCACCGTGCTCTACTACCTCGGTCGGGGCTGGGACGAGGCGTGGGGCGGCGCGCTCGAGCTCTGGGACGCGGAGCGCACGCGGCGCGAGGCGAGCTACGCGCCCGTCCTCGACCGCCTCGTCGTGATGGCGCACGGCGACGCGTTCTGGCACGGGCATCCGGCGCCGCTCGCCTGTCCCGCGGGGCGATACCGCGCGTCGATCGCCGCGTACTATTACGTCGCCGCGCCGCATCCCGACGAGCCCGACGCCCACGGCGCGATCTGGGCGTGAGCCGAGAGGTTGCGTCCGAGATCGAGACGCGGCAAGGAGAGCCGATGGTGCGGCGTCTGTCGGTCCCGGCGCTCTCGGCCCTCCTGGTGCTCGCCGGCGCGGCCCCGCGCGCGTCGGCCGAGGCCCCTCCTCCCGCGAAGAAGGCCGCGCCCGCGCGGAAGGCGTGCCCGTCCGACAAGGTCTGGAGCGAGGCGAAGGGGGGATGCCTCTGCGCGCCCGGCTCTTCGTGGGACGACCAGACCCGCCGCTGCGTCTCGGACTGCCCCGCCGGGACGGTCTTGAACGCGAAGGTCGGCGGGTGCGTGGCCGTCGCGACGGCGTGTCCGGCGGGCAAGTCGTGGAGCGCGGCGCACGACGCGTGCATCGTGAGCTGCCCTCGCGGGAAGGTCGCCGACGCGAAGGGGCGGGCGTGCGTCGACGAGCCGAGGGTCTGCCCGCCCGGCAGCGCGTGGAGCGCGGCTCGACGCGCGTGCGTGTCCGCGTGCCCGCTCGGGACGGTGCGCACGACGGACGGCGCGTGCGTCGAGAGCGCGGAGGGCTGCCCTGCAGGCGAGGAGTGGAGCGACGACCGCGACGGCTGCGTCCCGATTTGTCCGGCCGGCAAGACGCTCGACGCGCGGGGCGTCTGCGTGATCGACCCGAAGAGCTGTCCCCCGGGCAGGGAGTGGAAGGACGCCTTCGACGGCTGCGTGCCGATCTGCCCGCAGGACCAGGTCCTCGACTTCGCGGGCCGCGCCTGCCACCCGATCAAGCTGCGGCGACGAGGTCGATAGCGCGTCGCGCTCGAGCCTCGAGCGACGCCCGGCGAGCGATCGTCGCGGCTCGAGCGATCGTCGCGGCTCGAGCGATCTCCGGCGCGGGTCCGAGCGAGCGCCGGCGCCTCGCTCGGGGCAGCCGCGCGCGGTTCGGACGCGGCGCGAGCGCGCGATCCCGCGGCGTGCCGCCTGCGGCCCTCGCGGGCGCGCGGCACGGCGCTTGCGGCGACACGCCCCGCGCATCGGACGCAGAACCGAAGGAGCTGGACCATGGGCACGGAAGCAAGCCGAGGAGAAGGGATCGCCGAGCAGATCGGCGGCAAGATCAAGCAAGGGATCGGGAAGGTCATCGGCAACGAACAGATGCAGGCCGAGGGCGAGGTGAAGGAGCAGAAGGGCGAGGCGCGCGAGGAGACGGCGAAGACGGGCGAGCGCGCCGAGGGCTCGGTCGAGGAGGCCAAGGGCACGGTCAAGAACCGTGTCGGCGCCGTCGTCGGCGACACGCAGATGCAGGCCGAGGGCAAGGCCAAGGAGCTCGAAGGCGAGGCGCGCAAGAAGGCGAACGAGTGACCGACGTTCGGCGCTCGCGCGCAGCGGCCGTCCGGCGCGAGCCTCCCCGCGCGCCGGACGCGCGCATTTTCCGGACGCGGAGCGCGCGCGTCGTGGGATGCTGACGCGCGCCGGCCGGCTCGGAGGACGCCGAGCCGCCGCCGGCGTGAGGGGATCGTCGCATGCCCGAGCTGCCCGAGGTCGAGCACACACGGAGGAACCTCGAGCGCTGGACGCGAGGCGCGCGGATCGTCGCCGTCGCGACGACGGACGCGCGGATCGTCCGGCCGCTGCGTCCCCGCGCCTTCGTGAGCCGGTTGGAGGGCCGGACGGTCCGCGCGGTCGACCGGCGAGGCAAGTGGCTTCGGCTCGCGCTCGACGGCGCCGCCGGGCTCTTCGTCCACCTCGGGATGACCGGCTGGTTCGAGCGAGCGGACGTCGGCGGCCCGCGGAACCCGCTGCTCTCGGCGCGCGGGGATCGAGCGAGCCCGATGCGCTTCGAGCGGGTGCGCTTCGAGCTCGAGCGGAGGGCGCGGCCGTCGGTCGTCGTCTACGTCGATCCGCGGCGTTGGGGCCGGATGGTGCTCTCGGACGCGGACATCGCTCCGTGGACGACGTTGGGGCCGGATCCGCTCTCGGATGGGATCGACGTCGACGCGCTCTCGGCGGCGCTCGCGCGCCGCGCGAAGCGATCCATCAAGGAGGTCTTGATGGACCAGCGCGTCCTCGCGGGCATCGGGAACATCCAGGCGACCGAGGCGCTCTGGAAGGCCCGCGTCGATCCGAGGTCGCGCGCCGGGTCGCTCGATCGCGCGCGCGTCGTCGAGCTCGCGCGCGCGGTTCGCTGGACGATCCGCCGGACCCTCGCCGACCTGGCCAAGGGCGATCGCGGGGCGGACGACCCCTTCGTCGCCTACGGCCGCGACGGCGAGCCGTGCCCCCGGTGCGGCGCGCGCTTCACGAAGGTCGCGCTCGGCGGGCGCACGACGACGTTCTGCCCCCGCTGTCAGGCGCGGACGGCGTGAGCCGGAGGTCGGCGCGCGGCGTGGCCGCCCGGGTCGATGCGGAGTGCAACGCCGGCCGACGCGCGACGGTTCACACCGGCGGCGATCTCGGCGCGGGGCCCACGCTCGCGGCGAGGCTCGGGTCTTGCTCTTCAACGTGGCATGGCGGACGGCGGACGCTCGGCGCGCGTGAGGCGCGCCCTCGTGCTCGCGATCTCGCTCGCCGTCCTCGGCGCCTGCGCCGCGACCGAGGACGCCGTCCTCGAGCAGGCGCGGGCCGACTTCGGCTGCGACCACGTCGTGTCGAGGTACCTCGGCACGTCGCGCGACGAGGAGTTCTGGATCGTGGAGGGGTGCGCCCGGATCGGGCACTACCGCTGCAACCCGGAGCTCATGGGCACGCGCTGCGTGCTCATCGACGCCCGCGAGCTGCCCGGGCAGACCGCGCCGTGAACGGGCGCAGAGCGGGCGCCGGCGCGCCGCCGGGCGCGGAAGAATCGTCGCGCGGGAGGGGACATTTCGCGGATCGTCGCCGTAGATGCGCACACGATGAACGGCTCCTACGGCTCCCCGCCCGCTCCTTTCGGCCCCCACGGATCGACGTCCAGCCCGCCCCCCGCGCCGTACGCCCAGGCAGCGAGCCCCGCGCCGTACGCCCCGGCGGCGTACGGTCCCGCGGCGAGCCCGGCGGCGTACGGTCCCGCGGCGAGCCCGGCGGCGTACGGTCCCGCGGCGAGCCCGGCGGCGTACGGTCCCGCGGCGAGCCCGGCGTACGGCCAGGCGCCCGCCGCCGCCCCGGCGCCGTCCTACGGTCCGCCTGCCGGCGGCTACGGTCAGGCGCCGTCTCCGTACGGCGCGTACGGTCCGAGCCCGGCCTACGCGCCGGCCGCGCCGTTCGGCTACGCGCAGGCGGGGACGGGCTACACGCCCGGCGCGATCACCAACGGCGCGCCGATGCTCCGCTGGATCGTCTCGGGCAGCTTCGCCGGGAGCATCGTCTTCTCCCTGATCGGCGCCGCGATCGGCGCGGCCGCCGAGGGAGACGAGATCGGCGCCGCCATCGCGGGCGTCTTCTCGGCGCTCGCGATCCCCCTGATCCTCACGTACGCCGTGACGGCGCTCGTCTGGCTCTACAAGTCGTGGGAGATGCTCCCCGACTCCATGCGCGTCACCGGCAGCGGCACGCGCGTGACCCCGGGGCAGGCCGTGGGCTACCTCTTCATCCCGTTCTACAACCTCTACTGGTACTTCGTCTGCTCGTCGGGTCTGACCGCCGCGCTGAACCGCGCCCTCGCCAACTACGGCTCGCCCAAGCGGGCCTCGGGCGGCCTCGCGATCGCGGCGGCGATCCTGCAGGTGATCCCGTACGTGAACATGTTCCTGGCCCCGTTCCTCTGGATCGCGTTCATGTTCAACGTCGAGAGCGCGAAGCGCGAGTACGCGCGCCTGTCCGGGCGCGTCTAGAGCGTCCCGGGCTCGCTCGACCGCCGCGGCCCTCGAGCCGTCGGCGGCGAGCGCTTCCGCGTCACGCGTCGAGGCCGTGGGGGCTCACGCGCGAGCGTCGCTGCTCGATCGAGGTCACGAGCCACCCCGCGGCGGCGCACGCGGCCATGACGGCGCCCATCGCGCGCGCGGAGCCGTCGCTCCGCAGCCCGACGAGCGAGGACGCGGCCGCGGCGACGGCGAACTGCGCGGCGCCGAGCACGGCCGACGCGACCCCGGCGCGCGCGCCCTGGCTCTCCATCGCCAGCGCGATCGCGTTCGAGCCGATGAAGCCGATCGACGTGACGTAGACGAAGAGCAGGACGGCGAGCGGCGCGAGGCCGCCCCACTCGGTGAGCGTGACCGCGAGGAGCGCGAGCCCCGCGACGCCGAGCGCCTTGACCGACACCGCGAGGATGCGCGCCGGCGTACGCCGCGCGAGCAGACGATGGTTCACCTGCGAGGCCGCGATCAGGCCGAACGCGTTGACGCCGAAGAGCCACCCGTAGCGCTGCGGCGACACGTGGAAGAGCTCGATGAAGACGAACGGCGAGCCCGAGATGTACGCGAACATCCCGGCCTGCGCGAACGCGCCCGCGAGGGTGTTCGCGACGAACGACCGATCCCGGATCACCCCGCGGAGCGAACCGGCGAGCATCGCGAGATCGATCCGCGGCGCTCGCGACGTCGCCGTCTCGGGGAGGGTGACGATCATCAGCGCGAGGACGGCGAGCCCGACGGCGGCCAGGACCGCGAAGATCGCGCGCCAGGACGCGAGCGCCAGGACCCACCCGCCCGCGAGCGGCGCGACGATGGGCGCGACGCCCATGACGAGCGTGAGCATCGCGAGGAGCCGCGCCGCCTCGGAGCCGACGTGGCGGTCGCGCACGACGGCGCGCGTCACGACCTGCCCCGCGGCGCCGCCGAGCGCCTGCACAAACCGCGCGCCGACGAGCACGCGGACGTCGGGCGCGAGCGCGCACGCGACCGAGGCGAGGACGTAGACGACGAGCCCCGCGTACAGCGGGGGCTTGCGCCCGTAGCGATCGGTGAGGGGGCCGTACACGAGCTGCCCGAGGCCGAGCCCGGCGAAGTAGACGGCGAGCGTCAGCTGGGTGAGCGCGGGCGTCGTCGCGAGGTCCCGCTGGATCGTCGGGAGGCTCGGGAGGTACATGTCGATCGTGAGCGGCCCGAGCGCGACGAGCGCTCCGAGGACGATCGCGAGCGGGACGCGGCGCGGTCGAGCGCCCGCACCTACCATCTCCGGGACCGCCGCCGTGCGCCCGCGTCGCCGCGCCCGCGTCGAGGTGCTGCCGTGTGCGTGGGAGGTCGAGCGACGCGGACCATGGAGCGGGATCATCGTCGTGAGCCCGGCGGCGCGGTAGACCGCGACGTGGGACGCTCGGTTGCGGGCGCGGAACAATGCAGCTCGGCCGTGACGCGAGCGCCGTCGCGTCCGACGGCGCTCGCCGCTCGGCTCCCCTCCGCCCCGGCCCGCCTCGGCGTGGCGCTCCGCGATCGCACCGCGCGCGGCGCGTCCCGCCGGTGCAGCGGTCGAGGATCGTTGCGCCGCGGCGCTCGTCCGAGGAGACTTCGGGCGTGCGTCCTCGCCTCGCGCTGTCCTGCATGTCGTTCTTCGGCCTCCTGACCGCAGCCGACGCCCGCGCCGGCGACGAGCCTGCTCCGCCGCCGCCCGAGGCGTCGCCGTCCGCGCCACGCCCCGCGCCTCCGGCGTATGACGGTCCGCTCGACGGTCCGCGCGGAGCGCCCCCCGCGTACACGTACGAGCCGCTCCCGCAGCCTCCGGCGCTCGGCCGGCGCGGCTTTCAGATGGCGGTCCGGAGCGGCGTCGCGTTCCCGGTCGGGACGTTCCGTGACCGCGGCGACCCCGGGATCGTCGGAGGGAGGTCCGAAGCCCGCCACCTCGTCGGGCCGCAGATCCCGCTCACGCTCGACGTCGGGGCGAAGGTGACGAAGTGGATCTTCGTGGGCGGCTACGTCTCGTTCGCCGCGGGCCTCGCCGCAGGAGATCTCTCGAGCTCGTGCGACGCCCTCCGCCTCGACTGCCGTTCGCTGACCTTCCGCGTCGGCGCGCAGGTGACCTACGCGATCGCGCCCGACGAGCGGATCAACCCGTGGCTGGGCTACGGGCTCGGCTACTCCTCGATCACCGTCGGCGACGACGGCGCGGACGTCACCTACCGCGGCTTCGACTTCGGTCACTTCGTGGCCGGCCTCGATCTCCGCCTCTCCAGGACGTTCGGCCTCGGTCCGTTCGTCGACTTCACGATCGGGAAGTACGCGTCCCGGACCATCGAGACGGCGGCGGGGACGATCGACGGAGACATCTCCGGCCGCTCGTTCCACTACTGGCTGACGATCGGCCCACGGCTGACGATCATGCCGTGAGCCGCCGGCGCCGGGGGTGCACCGCGCCGGCTCACCGCAGCCGATCGAGCCGCATGCGCATGCGCGCCAGGAGGTCCGGCTGGCGCTCCGCGAAGATCGCGAGCCACGAGATGACCTGCACGTTGCGGACGAGCCCGAGGTCGCGCGCGAGGTCGACGTCGTAGTCGGCGCCGTAGGCCGCGGTCATCGCCTCGATGTCCGAGCGCTCCTCGCCGAACAGCTCCGCCTTCGACCGGAGCGAGGCGATGTCCCACTCCACGGGCCCGACGAACGCGTCCTCCCAGTCCGTCCACACCGGCCCGCGCGCGGTCGCGAGCACGTTGCCGATGTGCGCGTCGCCGTGGACCGCCTGGAACGAGGCCGTGCGCGAGGGCGCCGACGCGACGATCCCGTCCACCTCCTCCCAGGCGCGCTTCATCCGCCGGAGCTCCGGCCCCGTGAAGAAGCGAGCGCGGGCGAAGACCTGACGAGCCTCGTCGACGCTGCCCCACACGGGCAGCGCCGTCGCGTCGTAGCGCGCGAGCGCGCGCTGCGCCTCCCGGAGCGCTGCGCCCGCGGCGCGAGGGTCCGGGCGATCCGCGACGATCTCCTCTTCGTCCCAGAACGAGATCACGAGCCCTCCGCGCTCGAACGGCCCGGCGGGCAGCCGTGTCGACGGCCGGGTGACGCCGCAGCCGCGCTCCGCGAGGAAGCGGCTGATCTCGACCTCGCGGCGGAGCCACGCCATCCCCACGCGCACGAGCGACGTGGCCATCGCGACGCGTGCGACGATCGGGTGCGGAGCGAGGCGGAGGACGAGGTTGCTCTTGTCGGCGACGACGGCCGGCTCGGCCTCGACCCCGAGCTCGGCCGCGAGCGCCCGCGTCTCTTCGACGGCCCTCTCGACCGTCACCGTCGCCGGCGCGTCGGGGCGGGGAGGCGCCGAGCTCATTTCTTCTCGTACGGCGCGATCTCCTGGAACGTGCACGTGGCGCCGGACGGGGCGTTCGTGATGGTCGCGTTCAGCTCCATGACCGCCTGCGTGCCGTCCGCGGAGACGAGCTTGAACGTGCTCGTGCCGGCGTAGGTGTACGTATCGACGCCGGTGGGGAACGTCGCGGTGCACGTCTGCTCGGCGACCAGCGTGGCGGTGTCGCCGCGGACGTTGGCCTGGAGGACGCAGCTCGGGGCGAGGGTGTTCGTCGCGAGGATGTCGCTGGTCGTGCCGCGGGTGACGTTGAGCGTGATCGAGATGTCGGTCTGCTTGCCGGCGGCCGCGCAGTCGGAGAGCGTCTGCGTGGCCTTGGAGGTCGACCACGTCCCGAGGAAGCGCTCGATCGCGTCCGGACCACCCGCGTCGGCGGCGTCGCCGTGCGTCGCGACGGGAGCGGGCTCCTCGCCGACGCATCCGGCCGCGAGCGCGCCCGCCGCGATCGCGGCCGGAGCGAGGACGAAACGCGCGAAGCGACGTTGCATGGCTCGGTGCCCTTTCGTGCCGCGCTCAGCCGGCCGGCGCGAGGAACTTCTCGCGGAGCTCGAGGAGCTCACCGTTCACCTCGACGAGCAGGCTCCGCGGCTCGACGCCGAGCAGGACGCCGTTCACGGCGACGGTCGTGCCGCGCTGGAGGATCACCGGCCGCGCGTTGGCGTCGGAGCCGATCGCCTTGGTCTTCCGGTTCTTCGCGGTCGTCCAGGCGGTGCATTCCTCGCGGACCGTTCGGGGCTCGGGCATCCGTCCAGTGTAGCTCGGGACGGCGGGCCCTCCGAGAAATCGCGCGGCCGGCGCCCCGATCGGGCGCCGCCGCCGCGCTCCGCTCGGGATCGATCAGCGGACGCCGAGCGACCCGAGGACGTCCGCCGAGGCCTGCACCGAGACCCGGGCGTTCACGGCGGCTTCGCCGATCGTGGTCGCGATCGGGAGGAGGCACGCCGTCGCGCGGACGCCGAGATCGCCCGACACCGCCGCCGAGCCCGTGGTGCCGGCCGACGACGCCACGCTCGCGGCGATGTCGACGAAGGCCTGCCCGCGCGCCTTGAGGACGACGAGCAGCGGAGGCACGTTCGCCTCGAGCACCTGGATGTAACGCCCCAGCTCCGGGTCGACGGCGACCTGCGACCGGATCACGACGGCGGGCGGTCGGCACTCGGCGCGCGCGGAGGCGCTCGCCTTGCAGTTCGCCTTGCAGCTCGCCTGCACGTCGCAGCCGCCCTCGAGGGTGCCGCCCTCGCAGCGGAGCGGCTCGTAGTCGCCCGAGCATTTGCCGTCGCACGTGACCGTGGCGTTCGCCTCCGCGCGACAGGCGCCGTCGCACCGGCCCTTGCACGAGCCCTCGCAGCGAACGCCCGGCGGCGTCGCGGAGCACGTGCCCCGGCACGTCCCGACGCAGTTGCCCTGCGCGTCGAACGCTTCGTTGGTGGCGCTGCCCTCGGCGGTGCACGTCCCCTCGCAGCGACCGTTGCAGCGCACGCCTCCCTGAGCGACGCACGCGCCCTCGCAGTCGCCGCTGCAGCTCCCCTCGCAGTAGAGCGTCGCGCCGGCCTCGGCGGTGCACTCGCCCTTGCAGACGATCTCGAGCCTGCCGCCGCGGCAAACGGGCGGGTTCGCCCTCACGTCGCACGTCCCCGACGCGCTGCACGCTCCCTCGCAGCGCGCCTGCGCCTGGACGGAGACCTCGCAGACCGGCGGCTGGAACGCGACCTCGAGCGTCGCGCGCGCCGTGACGCGCGCGTCGATCTGCGCGACGGCCAGGCGGCAGAGCTCCGTCGTCCGCTCGCGCTCCGGTCGGTCCTCGGCGTTCGCGACGTCCTCGGCGCTCGCGCCGAGCTCCACGGCGATGTTGCGGCACGCCGTCTGGACGTCGCCGAGGGCCGCCGCCGCGGTCGCGGCGAGATCGGAGGACGCCTGCGCGAACGCCAAGAACTGCCCGCGGAGCTCGCCGCGGAGACCGAAGTCCGCGGTCGAGAGATCGGCCCCCACCTTGAACTCCGTGCAGCACACGGCCGCCAGCGGGTTGCCGTCGGTCTCGCATGCGGCGACGAGCGGGAACGACAGCGCTGCGGCCACGAGGCCGATGCGCCTCCAACGTGCGGTCATGGTCATCGCGGTTCTCCTTCCGAGCCGAGGAGCCGGCTGCGGAGCAAGAACCGCGCAAGCGCTGCCGTAGGCGTGAGCGGCGGCTATTTCCCGGCCGCCGACGATTTGGCGAGGACGATGTCGACGCGGCGATCGTCCTGCCAGCCGGCCTCGTCGACGCCGCGCGCGTCGAGCTCGCCGCGCGAGGTCACGTCCAAACGCGCCCGCGCCACTCCGAGGTGAGCGAGGTAGTCGGCCACGCCGCCGGCGCGCTGGGCGCCGAGGACCATGTTGTAATTTGACTCGCCGCGCGCGTCGGCACGTCCGATCAGCTGCACCGATCGCCCCTTGAGCGCGCCGGTCGTGAGGCACTCGGCGATCTTCGTCAGCGTCGCCCTGTCGCCGGGCTGCAGGTCGCTCTTGTCGAAGTCGTACTTCGGCGCGCTGGTGAGATCCGGTAGTTGCAAATTGCACATACGCGCGATCTCGTCCGAGACGCCCAGGCTGCCGCCCGTCGGGTGGACGACGGCGCTGGTGAGCTCCGACTCGGTCGTGGTCGGTGGGACGTTCGAGCGCGATCGACCGCCTCCGCACGCCGCGACGAGAGACGCGACGACGACGCAGCCGAGAGGACGGTGGACGATTCGATGGGTCATGGCGTTTCCTCGCGGCGCGCCCGAGCACGCGACGTGCCCGAGCGCGCGCGGAGGCGCCGCGCGGACGCGAGTCCGCGGACCCGCGCCGGCTCCGCGCGTCCCGCAGCTCGGCCGCCCCGGCGCGACGCCGCGGGAGACGAGGGGTCACTTCTCCGCGATGAGCGCGCCGAGCGCCGCGCGATCGGGGGCGATCAGCGCCTTGACGCGGTCGGCGTTCACGACGGCCACGATGATCTGTCCGACCTCGTCGTTGACCGCGCTGAAGATCCCGCGCCGCTTCATGCCGTCGGCCTGACGCTTGTTGTCGTCGGTGGGCGTCAGGTAGTGGATGGAGTCGATCTTGTAGCGTTGGATCAAGAAGAGCTGCGCCAGCGTCATCAAGCGCTTCTTCCGCAGGTCCGCGTCGAACGTGTTCTGGTCGCGGATCGAGAGGATGCTCCGGCCCTGCCGGTCCTGGATCGGCTCGAAGATCACGTTCGCGACCTTCGCGCCGTCCGACGCGATCGCGAGCTCGAGCACCTGCGAGCCGGCGCTGATCGGCCGGAGCGACACCGTGAGCGCCTCGGCGACGCCGTGGTGAGCGCGCCAGAGATCGAGCCACTCCTTGAGGACCTTCGGCGGGACCTCGATCTGGATGTGGTGCTGGAACTGCGTCGAGCCGACGCCCATCGCCTTCGTCGTCGCCGTGCGCCCGGAGAGCGACATCAGCGCGGCGTCGGCGCGCGGGCCGCCGACGAGCGTCTGCGGCGTGCGGTAAGGCGACTCGAGCAGGCGGAATTTGCGCTGGAGGCGCGCGAGCGCCAGCATGCCGTCCTGCCGGAGCGCGGTCGCGAACTCCTCGCCGGCGAGGCCGTCGATCTGGTGGCCGCCGTAGGTGATGAAGTTGAAGACGAAGCCGAGCTTGCCGAGCTCCTCCGGGAAGCGCCGCATCTGCTCGTCCGTCATGCCGGTGCTGTCCCAGTTGAACGACGGCGACAGGTTGTAGGCGAGCATGCGGTCCGGGAACACGGCGTGGATCGCGTCGGCGAAGATCTTCGCGTCGTGGAGGTCGGCGGTCTTCGTCTCCATCCAAAGCACGTCCGCGTACGGCGCCGCCGCGAGCGACTTGGCGATCGCGTAGTCGATCCCGCCGCGGACCTGGTAGTAGCCGTCGGGCGTCTTGGCGTGCTCGCAGTCCCAGACGACGGCGAGGCCGAGCGCCTTCGCCTTCACGCCGATCTGGTAGAACGACGCGTTCTTCGTGGACGCGAGCCACTCCTCCTCGGTCATCGGCAGCTTGACGCCCTCGCCGGCGCGGAAGCGGATGACCTCGGCGACGGCCTCGGCGTAGGTCTTCACGTTGGCCTCGGCCTGCCAGACGTCGACGAAGCGATCGAACACGTGGTCGAGCGCCGCGTCGGGGGCCGTGCGGCCCGACTTCTCGTAGAGCGCGACGGCGCCCTCGTAGAGCGCCGCGAGGCCGGCGCGCTCGAGCCACGCGTCCGCCGCCGCGTACTCCTCCTCGCTCGTCGCGTAGAGCTGGAAGCCGGTGAGCTCGTGGACGCCGCGCCCGTGGAGCGCGCGCAGGATCGCGATGAACGCGATCTTGAAGGTGGGCACGCCGAGGTTGGTCGCGCCGAGGATGAACGGCTGATCGCGCTCGTCGCTCCGGCCGTCGAGCAGCGTGGCGGACTCGGCGTCGGTGCGCGCGACGATGATCCCCGGCACCTGCATGATGTCGAGCTGGAAGCGCGCCGCGCTGAGGCGCTTGATCTGCTCGTCCTCCGAGACGAGCACCTTGCCGCCCTGGTGCCCGCACTTCTTCACGCCGGGCTTCTGGTCCTCGATGTGGTAGCCGGGCACGCCCGCCTCGACGAAGCGCCGGATGAGGTTGCGGACGTGGGCGTCGCCGCCGTGTCCGGTGTCGGCGTCGGCGATGATGAACGGCCGGTAGTCGACCGCCGGCGTCGCCTTGCGCTGCTCGTCGGTCATCCGGAGGCGCGCGTGGAACTCGTTCCGGTCGGCGGTGAGGAGGGCGCGGACGATCGAGCGGGCCTCGTCGGGCACGCGGCTCAGCGGGTAGCTCGCGAGGTCGGGCCCCGGGTCCTCGTCGGCGGAGCCCTTGGCGCTCGTGGCCCAGCCGCCGACGTAGATCCCTTCGATCCCCATGCGCTTCATCGCGACCGCCTCGCCGGGCGAGTACGGCCCGAACGACGTCATGCACTTCTTCGTGGTGAACAGCTCGCGGAGGCGCGCGTGGAACGCGGCGGCGGTGTCCCGCGCGACGCTGTGCTCGTCGCGGATCGTGCCGCGCTGCTCGACGACCTCGCGCGGCGTGTAGAGCCGCTTGATCCCCGCGAAGCGGGGCGAGTCGAACCA
The DNA here is from genome assembly GCA_019637105.1 of Labilithrix sp. Lineage (GTDB taxonomy): Bacteria > Myxococcota_A > Polyangia > Polyangiales > Polyangiaceae > Labilithrix. The sequence continues at coordinate 3,086 of JAHBWF010000018.1, read as the reverse complement.
GCGGCGCATCTCGGAGATCTGTTCGTCCAGGGTCGGCATGGGTCCGCCATGCTAGACAATCCTGACGACGAGGATCCGATCATCTCGCGCGCGCGAGGCGCGGGCGCGGTCCTCGGCCTGCGGCTGCGCGGCGCGGGTGCGGCGCGACGGTCAGCGAGCGATGAGGTCGTAGTGGTTGCGGTGAGGCATCGTCGTCTTCGCGAGCCCGCACGCGCGGAGCTGGGCGCGGGTCGCCGGGGCGCCGTCGTTCACCAGGTCGACCGCGATGCAGCGGGTGTGCGGAGAGGACGTGCAGCCGGCGGTCGGCCTCACGCAGCCGGCCATGCCGGTGCAGCGGTTCGTGCACTTGTTCTCCCGGCGCACGCGCTCCTGCTCCTTCGGGCTGCGGTAGTAGCTGAGGACGCGCGCGCCCTTCGCCTGCGCGCAGCGCACGGCGCGGTCGATCGCCTTGCCCGCGCAGGGGCCCGCCGTGCGGAGCTCGTCGCTCGTCGAGGCGTACTCGTCGTCGCCGTCGTCGTCGTCGTGGACGTCGCCGTCGGCGTCGAGGTCGTCGAAGTCCTCCTCCGCGCCCGAGCACGCGACCACCCCGGCGACGCAGCCGAGGACGACGAGCGCGCGCGTGAAGAACGAGCGCGGGCCCGTCGCGAGCGAGAGGGGCGTGACGAGGGAGCGGGCGTCGGGGGGCGTCGGGTCGTTCACGAGGACGGCCTGTCGCAACACGGATGCCACCTTGTGTGCTCGTGTGAGAAACAGGAAAATCCGCGACTTAGGAGCCTGCCTGGATCGCGATCACCCCCGGCCGTCGGGTGGATCGCCGAGCGATCCGGGAGGGCGTCGATGGATCAGATCACCCGCGCGCGGGCGCCGGCTGCGCCGAGCGGACGCCCCGCGTCGGCTCGATCCCTCCGGCCCTCCGGCGTCCGGAGACGGAGCGTCGGCGAGAGCGCGGCGATCGCCGCCACGACCGTCGAGCCGTTGTTGAGCAGCGTGGCGGCGCCGGGGCCGATGACGCCCACCGCACCGAGCACGATCGCGAGCGCGTTCGGGACGATGACGATGCCGAGGCCGGTTCGGACGGCGCGCATCGCGTCGTCGGCGATGCGGAACGCCGCCGGCAGCTTCGAGAGGCCCCCGTGGAGCAGGACGACGTCGGCGGCGTCGAGGGCGACGTCGGTGCCTCCGGTGAGCGAGATGCCGATGTCGGCGAGGGCCAGCGCGGGCGCGTCGTTGATGCCGTCGCCCACCATCGCGACGATCCTGCCGGCGCGTTGCAGCCGGCGCACGTGCTCGGCCTTCTCGTGCGGCAAGAGCTCCGAGTAGACCTCGTCGACGCCGAGGCGACGGCCGATCTCCGCGGCCGGCCCGCTCGCGTCGCCGGACATCAACACGATGCGGCGGCGGCCGTTCGCGGCGAGCGCGCGGATGACCGAGCGGCTCTCCGGTCGTACGGTGTCCGCGTAGCCGAGGAGCGCGGCGAGGCGTCCGTCGATCGCGATCAGGAGCGACGAGACGCTCGAGCGCTCGTGGCGCCGGAGCGCGGAGCGGACGCCGTCGAGGTCGACGCCCTTCGCCGTCATCAGCCGCGCGCCCCCGACCGTGACCTCGTGCCGGCCGCATCGCGCGACGAGGCCCTGACCGACCGCGTAGCGCTGGTCCCGCACCTCGGCGTGGGGGACGGGGATCGACCGCGCGCGCGTGTGGGCCCGCAGGGCCTCGGCGACCGGGTGGCGCTGCCGGGTCTCGACCGCCGCCGCGAGCGCGATCGCCCGGCTCGGATCGAAGCCGTCGATCGCGACGACGTCGACCACCCGCGGCGTGCCGCTGGTGAGCGTGCCCGTTTTGTCGAACACGACGGCGTCGGCCCGCGCCAGCCGCTCGAGGAACTCGCCGCCCTTCACGAGGACGCCGGCGCGCGTCGCGACCGTCATCGCGGCGAGCGCGCTCGTCGGGACGCTGATGCGGATCCCCGTGCCGAAATCGGTGATCAGCACGCTCGTCAGGCGATCGAGCTCGGAGGCGAGCAGGGCCGCGCTCCCCGCGAGGCCGAGCGTGGGTACGACGAGACGATCCGCCACGCGCTCGGCCTCGCGCTGCAGGTAGGTCGGCTTCTCCCCCGCGCTCTTCAGGATCTGCACGATCCTCCCCGCGGTCGTGTCGCGGCCGACCCGCCGGACCTCGACGACGACGCTCCCCTCGACGACGACGCTCGACGCCATCACCGGATCGCCCGGGCGGCACGTCCGCGGCGTGGACTCGCCGGTGAGCGCCTTGGTGTCGATCGTCGCGGCGCCGCTCGCGACGACGCCGTCGACCGGGAGCCGCCCGCCGAGGTCGCAGACGATGCGGTCTCCGACGCGGAGGCTCGCGGTCGAGACGCGCTCGGTCTGCCCGTCGCGGCGGAGCAGCCAGGCCGTTGGGACCTCGAGCTTGATCGCCCCGGCGAGGGCGCCGTGCGCGCGGCGCTTGGTCAGGTGGAGGACGAAGTCGCCCGCCGCGAGCAGCAGCGTGATCAGCGCGGCGGTGCCCGGCGCGCCGGCCGCGACCGACACGACGATCGCCGCGAGGTCGAGCACGTCCACGCTGAGGCGGCGCTCTTCGACGGCGCGGACGGCGCGCCGGGCGGTCGGCTCGGCGCTGATCGCGATCGCGATCGCGAGGACGGAGCGCGGCACGATGCGACGGCGCGCGGCCAGCAGCACGAGGGCGTCGAAGCAGAGCGCCGGCCACGGGCTCTCCTCGGCCGGCGGCGGCCGCGGCAGCTCGGACGGATCGAGCTCCGCGAGCTCGCCGGCGATCTCGGCCGGGCGCTCTCCGCGGCTCGATCGAACGACGATCGACGACGCGCCGGGCGCCGCCGAGAGCACGCCGCGATGTCGTTCGTTGATCCAGGCGGAGAGCCGCGCGAGCTCGGTCGGCGTCGCTCCGGCGACCTCGAGCCGCGCGCGCCCGTTGACGGCGTGCGCGACCGCGACCTCGAAGCGGCGCGGTCGCCGGCGCGCGGGGCGCGAGAGCGCGTAGGCTCGGTCGCGCGCCGCGCGGAGCAGCTCCGGCCCCCTCTGCTCGTCGTAGTCGATCTCGACGGTCGC
>JAHBWF010000179.1 GCA_019637105.1 Labilithrix sp. | reverse complement strand
CGGTGCCGTACGTGCCGGCCGTGATCTTCGTCGTGTCGGCGAGCTCGACGGCGGCGAGCTCCTCGAGCGTGACCTCGCCGTCCGCGTCGGCGTCGGCGTTCGCGATGTTGTCCACGCGGACCTTGGCGTCCGCGGCCTGGAGGTCGTCGTAGAAGAAGTGATCGCCGTGGATCGTGAGCTCGACGGCGTCGTTGCCGCCGTTCGTGACGACGACGCCGTCGGTCTCCTTCCCCGAGACCTCGGCCTTGCACCTGTCGTAGAGCGTGTTCGTCGAGAAGCCCCAGGCGAACGTCTTCGTGGTCGCGTCCTTGATCACGCTCCCCTCGACGTAGACGCTGTAGCCGTTCTGGACCATGAGCTGCTTGTCGGCGTCCGTCGCCCCGCCGCCGAGCTCCGCCGCGGCGGCCTCCGGCGCGATCGCGTAGCTCACGTGCGTGTACGCCTTGCCGGGGAGGTCGGCGAACGCGACCACGGGCTTCGGCCCCGGCGCGTGCATGTCGAAGAGCTTCGGCGTGGCGAGCTTCGCCGCGGGCTCCTTGCCGTCCTCGCCCACGTTGACCTCGGAGATCACGACGAGGAACTTCGTGAACTTGATCGTCCAGCCGTCCTCGACGATGACCTCCCCGTCCTCGTCCTTCGGCGGGATCTCCTGCTCGATGAACTCCTCGCCCCACGTCGTGAAGGTGACCGCGCCCTTCCCGTCCGCGTCGGGCTCCGAGGAGCTCGAGCAAGCGGCGGCGACGAGGGCGGCAAAAGCAAGCTTTCTCATGGGGGATCCTCCAGCGCGCGACGGACCGCGCGGCGCGCTCCGCGCGGATCCCTAGGTAACACGCCTGTGCCCCATCGTGCCACCAAAGGTGACACGAATTTAATCACTCGTGCCACGCGCGACGGCCGCGGCGGCGACGCTCAGCGCGGCGCGTACGCGAACGTGTACCCGAGCGCGCCCTTCACGCCGCGCACGAGCTGGTTCCGCGCGAGGCCCTCGCCGAGCGGCGCCGGCGCTCCGTCGGCGCCCTCCGGGACGTCGTCGAACGCGACCTGATCTAGCCACGTCGTGAGCTTGACGGTGATCTTCACCGTCCCGTCGCCCTGCATGTCCGCGATCTCGAACGGACACCCCTCGATCTGCGGCACGCCCTTGGCGTCCTTCAGCTCGTCGGGCGCGATCTCGGCGCGGAAGACGCGCGTCGCGGCGTCCTTCTTCGCGGTGCCCTCGAGCACGATGACGCTCGACCCGAGCTCGGCGGCCAGCGGACCGACCGCGGGAGCGCCGAAGCCGAACGTCGCCGAGCGCACCGCCCCGGTGACGCCGTCGCCGCGGCCGAGCGCGCCGCCGGCCAGGAGGTCCGCGGACGACGCGGTGAGCATCTCGCCCTTGGCGTTGCCGGGCACGTAGTGTCCCGGATGCGCGAACGCGCTCCGGACGAGCCCGCCGGCGCCGCGCCGCGGCGGGAGGCGCGGGGACGCGCCCGCGAACATCGTCTCGCCGTCGTAGAAGTAGAAGGCCCCGGTGGCGACCGCGGCCTTCGTGAGCGTGACGCTCCAGCCCTTGGCGTTCGTGAACGCCTTCGACTCGGGGCTCGCGGCGATCTCGACGTCGAGGGCGATGCGCCGGCCGGTCGTGCCGCTGCCCTCGTCGCCGCAGGCGACAGGCCCGGCGCCGAGGACGAGGGCCGCGCCGGCGAGCACCGAGGACGCTGCGAGTCGGAGGAGGATCTTCATGACGGGCTCCTGATCAGACGTAGAGCGTGAGCGAGAAGAAGAAGGTCCGCGGCGGACCGACGGTCACGTGGCGGAAGGGCACGCGCGCCGGGGTCGCCGCGCGCGAGAAATTCGACGCGTAGACGAACTGACCGTCGTACCAGCTCGCGTCGAGGAGGTTGAACACGTCGACCCCGAGCTCGACCTCCTTCAGCCGGAGCGCGGCGGACGCGTCGACGAGGAAGACGTTGCGGCCGAGCTCGCCGAACGGGAGCGGGCGCCCGACGAGGCCCTCGAGGCCGACGCCGAGCCGCGCCTCGAGATCGCGCTCGAGCACGCGCCCGAGCCTCTTCTTGGCGGCCGCGTCGGTCCGGAGCACGAGCTTCGGGACGTACGGGAGGAGATCGCCCTCGCCGTACTGCGCGTCCTGCCCGGTGAACGACGCGTGCGTGTACGTGGCGCTGCTCGAGAGCACGACGATCTCGCCGGCGCGCGCGGTCACCTCGGCGGCGATCCCTCTCCGCGCCGTCCCGGGGACCCGCTCGTTGCGCGCCGTCGCCGGATCGAACACGAGATCCTCGGACAGATCGGTGTAGAAGCCCGCGAGCGACCCGGCGAGGCGCGCGCCGTCGGCGTAGCGGAGCCCCAGCTCGTAGCTCGACACCTCGGTCAGGAAGGTGCGCTCGCCGTTCGAGAGGCCGCGCGCCTGCGGCGAACGGAACCCGTCGCCGTAGCTCGCCACGACGTGGGTGCGCGGGAGGAGGCCGTAGTCCACGGTGAGCTTCTTGCCGAAGTGCGCGCCTTGCGCGGCGCGGGCCTGCGCCGCCGCGGGCGCGCCCGCCGCGTTCACGCGGTCCTCCGCGGCGTACGAGAGGCCGTCGACGCGTACGCCGCCGCGGATCGCGAGGCGCCGCACGGGGTGGAGCGCCGTGTCGGCGTAGGCGGCGACGTTCGTCCCGCGCACGGCGGCGTCGACGAGCGTCTGCGTGGGGGCGTCGTTGAGGTCCGAGAGGCGGCGCTGCGACTGCTCGACGACGTCGTGCCGCCCGTAGACGCCGATCTCGACGGCGTCGCGCGAGGAGAGCAGCGTGACGCCCTTGCGGTACGACGCGGTCGCGCCCGCGGTGACGCTCTCGTTCACCTGCTCGGTGTTGTCGCTCTCGAGCCGGTCGACGCCGCCGCGCTGCGTGTCCGAGAACCATCCGGTGAAGTTCTGACGGAGGTGGAGCGTGCGGAACACGACGAACGGCGCGAGCGCCCATCGGCCGTGGTCGTCGTCCTTGTGGAGCTCGAGCAAGAGCTGGTTGCGCGACGAGTATCCGCCCTGCTTCGGATCGAGCGTCGCGAAGCGGTCGAGGCGGCCGGACTCGACGTCGGCGGCCGGCACGACGCCCGCCGAGTCGTAGCGGCTCGAATAGGTCGACGCGAGGACGCGGAGCGCGAGCCCGCCGTCGAAGTCGTGTGTCCCTTGCGCGATCATCGACCCGCGGCGCGCCGCGCGGTTCGGACCGAAGCCGTCGGTGGAGTAGACCTCGCCGGCCGCGAACGTCTCGTCGCTCGCGTCCGTCGGGTGGTAGGCGAAGAAGAGCCGCTTCGCGCCGAACGAGCCGACGGTCCCCTTCACCGTCGCGCCGGGCTCGGCGTAGCCGAGCTTCATCCGGATCGACCCGGCGACCGCGAAGTCGCCCTGCTTCGGATCGTAGCTCCCGGGCGTCGCCTGCACCTCGCGGATGACCTCGGGCATCACGAAGTGGAGGTCGGCGTACCCCTGACCGTGGACGTTCGACACCTCGTTGATCGGCACGCCGCCGACCCAGAGCTCGAGGTCTTGACCGTGAACGGCGTCGAAGCCGCGGAGGAAGATCTGATGCGCCTTCCCTTCGCCCGAGTGCTGCGTGACGAAGACGCCAGGGACGACGGCCAGCGCGTCGCTCGCCGTTCGGTGCGGCGCCGCGGAGATCACGTCGCGTCCGCGCACGACCTCGGACGCGCTGCGCGGCGGCGCGGGCCCGCTGATCCGGACGTCGCGCGCCCGCTCGGCGTCCGCTTCGGGCGCGCCCGCGGCGGCGGCCGCCGACGGCGGGGGCGTGGTGACGGGGGCCGTCGCGGGCGCGATCGGGGCGGCCCGCGCGCCCGAGCCCGCGAAGCGCACGACGCTCCGGATCTTCGCCGCGACGGCCTTGCCATCCCGCCGCGCCGGCTCGAACGTCCACGACCGCGCCGCCGCGACCGCGGCGCGGTCGAGCTCGGGGCCCACGCTCGCCTCGACCTCGACGCTCGACACGCGGCCGTCCTCGCCGACGACGAGGACGACCGGCACGACGACGTCGTGGGCCTCGACCCGTCCGGCCGGCCACGCCGGCGGCGGCTGCGTCCTCGGGCGCGGCCCGGAGACGTCGTGGGCGAGCGCCGGCCCGGCGCGGAGGAGCGCCGGGCAGGACGCCAGGGCGAGCGCGAGCGCCCAGCGCGAGCGGACCGGACGACGCATCGAGACGTACGTAGCATGAATCCGACAGAGCGTGTCACGCTCCCGAACCGGCGCGGCGCCGCCGCCCGCTCGGCTCGCCCCCCGATCGCCCTACGCCCGCCGGCTGCGCCCTCCTGCCTTCCGCCCCGCCGCGCTCGCCTCGTGCGCGTGCGCGTGCGCGTGACCATGCACGTGCCCGACGGCCGCTCCCCCGCGCCGCTCCCGCCTCGAAGGGGCGCTCCCTCTGGCCGAGGCCCCCGCCTTCGCCGGGGCCGCTCCGTTCGGCGGCTCGATCGCGATGAGCTCCATCCCGCCGTGCTTCACCCCGCGGGTGGCGAGCAGCTTTCCGCCCGCGCGCTTCAGCTCGTCGGACGGCCCCTTCATCACGATGACCTCGAGGCAGTGATCGTGGTCGAGGTGCACGTGCAGCGCCGAGTTCACCTTGTCGCCGAGCGCGTGCTGGAAATCGGTGAGTCGCTCCGTGAGATCGCGGACGTGATGATCGTAGACGAGCGTGAGCGAGGCGACGGCGTTCGCCCCCGTCGTGACGCGCGCGCGGGTGACCTCCGCGCGCACGAGGTCGCGCAGCAGCTCCGAGCGCGTCCCGCCGCGCTCCGCGACGAGCGCGTCGAACTCCTCGAGCAGCGAGCCCTCCATGGCGACCCCGAAACGAACCAGCGAGTCCTTCATCTCGCCGCCATCCTAGATGACCGAGCATGATTCGGATCACGCTCGGCCCATTTGGTTCCTCGTTTTCACGGGGCGGCACGCGCCGCCGCCCCGAAGAGCGCGGTTTTCGGGGTCCCACCCCACGCGGCGCGCGCTTGGCTCGCGGAAGCCGCTCGAGCTCCGCGCTCGTCGATTCGGCCGGGATCGCTCGCGAGCCCCCGGCTGCGGTGCACGATCGGGCCGAGCTCGCCGCGCCCGACCACGGTCGCGCGCCCGGCCGCGGTCGCGGCCGCCGGCCGATCCGCGGCGGACGCTCGGGCGTAGCGTCACTGGAGCCGTCCGCACGAAGCGGCGCGGCCCGCCCCTCGAAACGACGCTGAAATGGACAGGAGCGCGGCTCCACCCATGGTGTAAGCTCGGATAGGTAGGATCGTGAGCGATTCGAACCTCGGCCTCGAAGACCTCCTCCAGCGGCGGCTGCCCTCGGCCTTCGCGCGCGACGACGCGTCGCTGGTGCAGGCCGGCGTCGCCGCCGCCGACCTCGCGGGCACGAAGGACGCCGTCGCGGCGATCGGCCTCACGACCTCCGCGGCCGCGCCTCCCCCCGCGCTGCGCGAGCGGCTGCTCGCCTCGCGCGGACGGCCGGGACGGTACGGCGTCTTCGCGGACCGCGTCGCCCGCCTCTTCGATCTCCCGCTGCCGGACGCCGAGGCGCTGATGAAGCGCATCGAGCGCCCGAGCGAATGGACGCCCTTCCTCGTCGAGGGCCTCGAGATGATCCCCGTCGTGGCCGGACCGGCGTGCGCCGGGGCCATCGCCACGCTCGTCCGCATCCAGCCGGGCGCGACCTTCCCGGATCACGCCCACCGCGGAGACGAGACGATGCTCGTCCTCGACGGCGGCTTCCGCGAGCCCGCCGACGGCGGCGAAGAGGTGTGGCGCGGCGACGAGATCTTCCGCGGCGACGGCAGCGAGCACGCGCTCGTCGCGCTCCCGGGCGTCCCCTGCGTCGCGGCGGTGCTCATCTTCGGTCACGGCGACTTCCGCTGATCTCGCGCGCGAGCCCCGCCGCGCGTCACCACGCGTAGCGCGCGTCGGTCTCGTCGATGACGGCGACCTCGGTCGTCGGCGGCGTGACGAGGGCCCAGCGCCAATGGCCGCGCGCGTGGACCTCGCAGGCCCACTCCTCGTGCGGCGACTCGTCCTCGCCGGCGATGAGGATGATCCACGGCGCGGGAGCACCGCAGTCGAAGCATCGGCCGGGATCGGTGTCGTTTTCGAACGCCATGCGAAGAGCCGTTGCAACGCACGTGCCTCCGCGGCGCGCGACGCTCGCGCTCGTTCGCACGCGGAGCCCGAGGTCCGCGCGGAGCCTCAGGCGCCGCGCGCGCCGAGCAGGACACCGCGCTCGCCGAGATCGGCCAGGAGCCGAGCCGCGCCCGCCAGCACCGCGTCGTCGAGCGCGTGCGCCCTCGCCTCGCACGCGGCGACCATCGCGCGACCGAGCGCGTCGCCCGCGAACAGACGCTCGAGGATCGCGGCCGCGAGCGGCGTGAGCTCGAGGAACCGGGAGCGGTGCGCGGCGTCGCGGTAGACGAGGATCGACACCGGGCGCTCCGCCGGCTCCGCGTCGAGATCGTCCGCCGGGACCTCGTTCACCGCCCACGCGAGCAGGATGAGCCGCCTCGGATCGGCGAACACGAGCGGCAGCTCCGCCGAGACCTCCGCCAGCGGCGGCGCCGGGGGCGGACGCGGAGCGACGCCGATCGTGAAGTCGAGCAGCTCGAGCTCGGCGTAGTCGGCGATCCATCGGGGGACGCGCGCGTCGGCGCGCCACCGCGGCGCGGCCCAGGCGAGGAACTCCGACGGGACGTCGCGGAGGTGCGGCGTGCGCGGGCCGACCTCGTCGAGGAAGGCGGACACCGCACGGTCGAGCTCACCCGGGACGCGCCGCTCGAGGCGCGCGCGCGTCCGCTCGAGCATCCGCGCGATCACGCCTGTCACGTTGTGGCGTACGAGCCGCCGGTAGAGCCCGAGCCGGCGCGGCGACGCGAGGAGCGCCTCCGCGTCCTCCGGCTCGACGCCGTGCGCGGCGAGGAAGCCCGCGAGATCGGCGTCGACCGCGGCGCCGTCCTCGCCGAGGCACGCCCGCGCGATCATCGCCTGCACGCGCTCCGTCGCGCTCGCCTCCTTCACCGCGCGCGCTCCTCGCCTCCCCGATCGTCGCTCGCCCCGCCCCGCGCGGCGGCGTGCGCGGCGGCCGCGCGCCGCCAGACCTCGTCGACGCGGCGGACCTCCTCGAGCAGCGCGGCGAGCGGCGGGATCGACTGGTCTCGCTCGAGGAGCACCGGCACGGGGCCCGTCTTCACGAGCACGCGCTCGAGGAGCGCCATCACCTCGCTCGCGACGTCGCTCCCGTGGGTGTCGACGATCAGCATGCCCTCGCGCTCCGTGAGGTCCCGCGGGCGATCCGCGAGGACGAGATCGGCCTCCGCGTCGGAGAACCAGTCGTGCCCGGCGACGTGCATCTGCACGACGCGCTCGAGCGGGACGGTGCGCATCCAGGCGTCGACGTCGTAGCCGAAGTTCGTGGCGTTCACCCAGGCGTTGTTGACGTCGAGCATCAGCCCGCAGTCGGCGGACTCGCAGACGCTCGCGATGAACTCCGCCTCCGACATCTCGCGCTTGCCGGGGTGGAGGTAGAAGCTCACGTTCTCGATCGCCATCGGGCAACCGATCGCGTCCTGGGCGCGCTTGATCCGGTCGGCCACGCGCGTCACCTCCGCGCGCTTGAACGCGAGCGGCAACAGCTCGTGGAGCACGACGCCACCGTATGTGCTGAAGCAGAGGTGATCCGAGTGCCACGGGCTCCCGGTCCGCGCGACGAAGGCGCGGAGCCCGGCGAGGTAGTCGGGCCGGAGGGGATCGACGCCGCCGAGGCTCATCGTCAGCCCGTGGGTGACGATCGGCCAGACGTCCCGCGCGCGCTCGAGCGCCTCGTCGTAGTAGCCGCCGCGGCCCATGTAGTTCTCGGGGGACACCTCGACGAACGCGAGCGCCGGCTTCTGCTCGAGGATCTCGTCGATGAAGTCCCACCGGAGGCCGAGGCCGACGCCGTCGATCTTCCGGCTCCGCGCCGTCGTCATCGCGTTCTCCTTAGCACCGCGTCTCCGGCCGCCCGAGGCCGCCGCCACGAAAGCGGCCGGCCGGGCGAGCGCTGGACGCGCGCACCCGGCCGGCGCTCGAGCTCTCGGCGATCCGGCGCGCCGGACGCTCAGCTCATTTCTTGTTGGCGCAGGTGCCGGCGCCGCAGCTCGCCGCGCCGCTCTTCTTGGCGGCGGGCGCCGCCGGCTTCTTCGCGTCCGCCGGCTTCTTCGCGGCGGGCTTCGCGTCCGGAGCCGCCGCCGCCGCCGGCGTGGTCTCCGGCGCGGCGGCCGCCGGCGTCGCGTCGGGCGCCGGCGCCGGCGCGGCCTCGCCCGCCTTGGCTTCCGGCTTCGCGCCGCAGCCGCCTTCACCGCCCTTGTGCACGCCGCAGCCGCCTTCACCGCCCTTGTGCGCGCCGCAGCCGCCTTCGCCGCCCTTGCCCGCGCCGCAGCCGGCCTCGCCGGGCTTCGCCTCGCCGCCCGCCAACGGGGCCTCCGTGGAGGTGACCGGCGACTCCGCCGGCTTGTCGCCGCCGCCGCAGGCCGCCATGACCACGCTCGTACCGAGAACGGCGAGCGCTCCGGCAATTTTCTCTACGGACAGGTTCGGTCGCATCCCTCTCTCTCCTTATTGGTTGATCGTCACGAAATTGGTTGATCGTCACGAACGGTCACGAGCGCCGGCTCCGACGGCTCGTCCGGGTCGAATCGATCCCCGCGCGCGGCGGGCGCTCCGGCCGAGCCGAGCGCGCGGGGAGGCCATCACGGCTGCTCCTTCGCGCGGACGTCGAGCGCGACGTCGGCGTTGTCCGCCACCTTCGTCCCGAGCAGATGGAACGAGCTCTTCGCGATCTTGCCGAAGCCGTCTCGCGGCTTGACGTCGTGCTCGGCGAGCACCACGCGGATCGGCTTCTTCGTCTTGATCCAGACGGCCTTCGGCTTGTCCGGCGCCGCGCCGGCGTCGTATCGGAACGAGACCTCCACGTCGGCGTCTCGCTCGACCTTGTGGCCGTGGACGAGGAGCTCTCCCTTCGTCGTGAGCGTCACGGTGCGGACGTCGTCGGCGCCGTCCTTCGTCGGCGCCACCTTGGTCACGTCGGTCGCGCTCGCGTTGTCGATCGCTCGGATCGCGTAGACGGCGTAGCGGTTCGCTTGCTTGATCGGCTCGTCGATCTTGCCCTTCTCGCCGTCGGCGACCTCGAGCCAGGTGCGGGCGTGGAGCGTCTGCGACGCGTTCTTGTCCGGCTCGGGGAACGTGGTCATCGTGATCGTCGAGAGATCGAGCTTCACCTCGCCGCGCGAGCTCGCGAGGTTCGTGAGATCGATGTCGAGCGTCCCGGCGCCGCCGGACGTCGTCGCCTTGATCTTCTCCTTCGGGGCGTCCATCTCGATCGACGTCTTGCTCTCGGCGTCGACGGCGAACTTCTTCGTCGACGCGCCGGGCGGCGCCGTCGACGACGCGAGCGCGCTCGCCACCGGCGCCAGGTTCGGCTTCTTCTCGTCGCACCCGGTGAGCAGGAGCCACGCACCCGCCGAGAGCCCGACGGCGATGCCCCTCGCGACCTTGCACTTGTTCGTCACGCGTCTCTCTCCCTCTCGAGCGTTCGTCGTGGGCGGAAGGATGTCGCCTGACCGGGGCTCGGCGACGGAAGCGCCGCGTTCGAGCCTCGCCGCCTCGGCGCCGGAGCGGCAGATACTGTACGCCCAACCCCCGTCCGAGGTTTCGCGATTGTTCGCGATCCTCGAGGGGATCGACCGGCCGCCCTAACCTTACGACAAGAATGATTTTTTTCGAGCACGACAGGACCGGCGGCGCGCGCGGTCGACCTCGCCGGGGTCCGCCGAGGGCGAGGCTCCGTCCGCGCGCGGTAGGATGGCGGTGCATGTTGACGGTCTACGACGCCATGACGTCGCACCGGGTGTGCCCGTGCGACTGCTTCCGGAACCTCACGGTCGCGGAGCGCGTCGCGGGGATCCGCGCCGTCTACCACCTCGACGACGCGCTCCGCGGCTGGGGCTACACGCCGATCTACGACGTCCACGGCGACCTCCTCTTCAAGCAGGCGCAGCAGAAGGGCGACGCGTCGTACCGCGGCGTGGCCGTCCGCTTCGGCGAGTGCATCTACCGCCGCCTGCTCGGCAGCCTCGTGCACGAGTGCCTCCACGCCGTCTGCGGGGACGTGACGAAGGCGAACTACGGGATCCTCTTCGGGCTGCCTTACGGCGTGCCCGTCGACGTCGCGCCCGCCGAGGAGGAGGCGTTCCTCGAGCCGTTCAACTTCGGCGAGGCGCGCGCGTGGGCGGGCGTCTGGATCGTCGGCAAGGAGATGTTCGGCGTCGACTGGAACCTCCGCACCGCCCGCGACGTCGGCACCTACTGCTTCACCGGCGGCAACGCCCTCGTCGTCGTGCCCCCGGGCTACCGCGCCGTGGCCCACGTGGATCGCACCCATCACCCCGAGCGCTACTACGCGAAGGCGCGCCGGCTCGAGGAGCGCGCGCGCGCGTGGTTCGCCGAGGACGACAACCTCGCGAAGGTGATCGCGCAGATCGACGCGGCGGCGGCGATCGGCGAGGCGAAGCGCCCGCGGCGGTACCCGGATCCGGAGACCGTCGCGAAGACCGGCCCGAAGCGGATCGAGCGCAACGATCCGTGCGCGTGCGGGAGCGCCAGGAAGTTCAAGGAGTGCTGCGGCCCGCGCGGGACGCTCGAGCACTTCCTCCCCGTCAACGCGCGCTGAGCCTCCGGAGCGAGGCGCGCCCGCGCGTCACGTCCGCTCGCTCCGCCGGGGCAGCGCGCGGGCCATGCGCCGGATCGCCTCCTTCGCCTCGCGCTCGTCGTGCTGCGCGAACCCGACGCGGAGGAACGGCCGGCTCTTGCCGTCGAACGCGAAGCCGCGGGCGGGCTGGAGCACGAGCCCGGCCTCCTCCAGCGCGCGCGCCGCCCAGAGGTCGACCGGGACGTCGCTCGCGACGCGCGCCCAGATCGCCGTGCCGCCGCTCGGGAGCGCGAACGACAAGACGTCGCCGAGCTCCGACGCGAGCAGCGCCGCGAGCCGCGCTCGGCGCTCGGCGTAGACGCGACGCGCGCGCCGGACGTGCCGCTGGATCTCGCCGTCCTCGAGGAGCTCCGCGATCGCCGTCGCGAGGAGGTGGTCGCCCTGCCGGTCGACCAGCCGCCTCGTCGCCGCGAGGCGCGCGACGACCGGGACCGGCGCGACGACGAAGCCGACGCGCATCCCGGGCGCGAGCACCTTCGACAGCGTGCCGACGTAGACGACGACGCCGTGGACGTCCGCGCTGGCGAGCGGGAGGACGGGGCGACCCTCGTAGTGGAACTCGTGGTCGTAGTCGTCCTCGAGCAGCCAGAAGCGCCGCGCGCGCGCGAGCTCGAGGAGCCGGAGGCGACGGGCGGGCGCGAGCGTCACCGTCGTGGGGAACTGGTGGTGAGGGGTCACGTACACCCCGCGGATCGGCTGCTCCGCGGAGAGCCGCTCGAGCGCGGCGACGTCGACGCCGTGCGCGTCGACCGGCACGGCGACGAGGCGCGCGCCGCTCGCGTGGAGCGCCTCCCACGCGGGCCGGTAGCCGAGCGCCTCCACGGCGACGACGTCCCCCGGGGCGAGGAGCGTGCGGGCGACGAGGTCGATCCCCATCTGGCTGCCGCGCGTGACGAGGACGTGGTCCTCCCGCGCGGCGACGCCGCGGGTCGCCGCGAGCATCTTCGCCACCGCGCGCCGGAGCGCCGCCGGGCCTTCGGGATCGCCGTACGACAGCACGTCGACGGCGCTCCGGCGGAGGACGCGTCGGATCGCGCGCGCGATCTCTCCGGCGGGGACGAGACGGACGTCGGGCACGCCTCCGCCGAGGGTCATCCACGCGGCGGCGCTCGACGTCGCGCGGCCTCGCGCGACCGGCGCGGAGCGGAGCCGCGCCTCGACCGCGAGGGCGAGCGCGCCCGCGTCCCCGGCGCGCCCCGGCCCTCGCGGACGGTCGACGACGTCGTAGCCGGGGCGCGCCGCGATCTCCCGCGCGAGCGCCGCCTTGGTGGAGAACCGCCGCGGCTCGGCGTCCGGGACGTCGACCGCGACGTACGTCCCCCGCGCCTTCTCGGTGGCGATCCAGCCCTCGGCGTCGAGCTCGCGGTAGGCCGCGAGGACGGTGTTGCGGTGCACGCCGAGCGACGTCGCGAGCGTGCGCGTGCCGGGCAGCGCGTCGCCCGCGCGGAGACGGCCGCGCCGGATGTCGTCGGTGATCGCCCGCGCGATGCGCACGAACGTCGGGCTCCCCTCGTCGCCGCGCGTCAGATCGATGGTCACGCTCCAGTCCGCCACGGTCGCTCCACTGGACTATCCAATTTGTTCAATCTGGTACTTATCAAGGTACCAGACCGGGATCATCCTCGAGCGATGAAGATGCGGCGGGCCGTCTATCGGAGCTCCACGGAGGAAGGTCGCGCGCTCCTCGAGCGCGCGCCGGTCGTGCACCTCGCGACCACCGACGAGGACGGGCGGCCGATCCTGCGCGCCGTCCACGGCGTCGTCGAGGGCGAGCTCCTCGCCTTCCACGCCGCGCCGGCCGGCGAGAAGACCCGCGGGCTCGGCCGCCCGGCGGTGATCGCCGCCCACGAGGTCGTCGCCGAGATCCCGAGCTGGTTCTTCGACGCCGAGCGCGCCTGCCCCGCGACGACGTACTACGTGAGCGCGCAGGCCCACGGCGTGCTCGAGGAGATCACCGACGCCGCGACGAAGGCGCGCGTGCTGGAGACGATGATGGCGAAGTACCAGCCGGAGGGCCGACACGCGCCGATCCGCCACGACGATCCGCGGTACGCGCGGTCCGTCCGCGGGCTCCTCGTCGCGGGCGTCCGGCTCGACGACGTCGTCTGCAAGGCGAAGCTCGGCCAGAACCGACGCCTCGAGGAGCGCCGCCGCGTCGTCGTGGAGCTCTGGCGGCGCGGCGGCGCCGGCGACGCCCGCGCCGTGGAGACGCTCGTCCGCCGGTTCCCGGAGCTCAGGCCGCCGTTCCTCCGGCGCGAGGGCCTCCACCTCACCTCTCTGCTCGACGCCCACGAGCTCGACGAGGTCGCGCCGTTGCTGGACGACGCCTACTGGCTCGCCGGCGTGCCGCGCGAGAGGTCGCTCGAGGCGTTCGCCGCGTCCCCCGCCGTCGTCGCCGCGCGCGACGAGCGCACCGGCGAGCTCGTCGCGGTCGCGCGCGCGACGAGCGACGGCAAGGTCGCGTGGATCTACGACGTGGTCGTCCGCCACGACCGTCGGCGCTCGGGCGCCGGGACGGCGGTGACGCGGCTGCTCCTGGATCATCCGGCCGTCCGCGGCGCGCTCCACGTGCGCCTGACCACGCGCGACGCGGAGACGTTCTACCGGCGCCTCGGCTTCCGCGAGCTCTCCGAGGCGCCGCGGCACGCGTGGCGATCGATCGAGATGATCCGCCCGGGCGGCGTCGACGGCGCGCGGGGCTGACCGCGCTCGGCTCGGCGCCTCAGAACGTCCCGCCGAGGCCGAGGCCGGCGAACCCGGGGCTCACGAGCGGGAGGAGCATCGGCTTGCTCCCGTTGCCGGCGCTCGACTTCTCGCCGCGCGGCGCGGTGAAATAGAGGACCGCGCCGACGCCGACGAGGACGACGGCGCCGCCGCCGAGGATGGCGGCGATGAGCTGGTTGTTCTTGGCCGCCTTGCCGTGCGAGTCCGCGGAGCGGTTGAGCGCGTCGTAGCGGCCCACGTCGGTCGGCTGGTTCGTGTTCGGATCGACGAGCGCGTTGGCGGCGCTCCTTTGCTTGTCGCGCTCGCTCTCCTCGCTCTTCGCGAGGATGAAGACGCCGGCTCCGGCGAGGCCCGCGAGGACGCCCGCGCCCGCCACGACGATGCCGACGGTGCGCTGCGCGCTCCCGTCGCTGGTGACGACGACCGGCGGCTGGTAGGTCGTGCCGTCGCCGGGCGTGACCTGCTTGTCCTCGACGGGCGCGTCCTCGAGCTTGGGCACCTCGACGCGATCGGTCGCGGCGTTGTCGGCGACCTGGATGGTGGTCGACCACGGCTTCTTCCCGCGCGCCGAGACCTCGATGCTGTGCTCGCCGGGGTCGACGGGGAGCGGGACCTCCTTGCCGCCGAGGGCGATCGTGACCTCGGCGCCGTCGCGCCTGACGACCAGGTCGGTCAGCGGCTCCTTCACGGACACGATGATGTAGCTGAGCTGCGGCTTGAGCCGCGCGGCGGCCTCCTGGGCCAGCTTCTCGCGCTCGCCCTGGTTGCGCTGCTGCGCGAGGCCGACCGCCGAGCGGTACCACGTCCACGCGCTCGCCCACTTCTTCTGCTTCTCGTAGCAGACGGCGAGGTTGATCTGCGTGCCCGGCGAGGGATCGGCCTTGTTGCTCTGCGCGAACGCCTCGCAGGCGACCGCGTAGTCGTTCCGCTTCATCGCGGCGAGGCCCTCCTGGAAGAGGGTCTCGGCGGAGGCTTCGTCGGCCCACGCGGCCGAGGGCGCGACGGTCAAGCAAGAGAGGACGAGCGCCGCGCCCGCCGCGAGGCGCGCCAAGGGAAAGCATCCCATGGCCGCGTTATACACCAAGCGCGGATCGTCAGCGGCTATCCTGGAGGCCGTTGCCGTGCGGCTTCGACGTCGGCGTCGACTTCGGCTGCTCCTTCGGCGGATCGACCTTCGGGATCGGCCCGGGCCGCGTGACCTTCGCCCCGCCCGTCGCCGCGGCGGTGGTCGTCGCGACCGCCCCGGCCGTCGCCGTCGCCGCGGCGCTGTTCGCGGGCTCCGACGCCGAGGAAGGCGGAGGCGGCTCGGGCGCCTCCGTCGCGACCGCCGACGCCTCCGCGCTCGGCGGAGGCACCGCGCTGACGACGGCGCTCGACTCGGCGACCGGCTCCGTCTTGGACGGCTTCGCCTTCCACATGAGGACCACGCCGGCCGCGCCGAGCAGCACGAGCACGGCCGCGGCGACCGCGCCGAGGACGACCGGCGCGGACGACTTCGGGAGGCTGACCGCCCCCGACCCGCCGCCGGTGCGCTGCCAGCCGCCGCTGCCCGTCTGGTGCATGCCCGGCTGCGGGGTGCTCGCGCCGAGCGCGATCGTCCCCCCGATGGCGCGCGGGCCCGAGCCGGTCGTCACGCCCGCCGGGGGGAACGGGTGCGGGGGCTGGGGTCCGGT
>JAHBWF010000178.1 GCA_019637105.1 Labilithrix sp. | reverse complement strand
GTCCGGTGCTCCTCGCGGGGTTCACGGAGAGGTTGGTGACCGGGATGCCGATGAGGTGAATGAGGGTGAGGCACAGCCCGATGGCGATCGGCGCGAAGCCCTTCGGCGCGCGCGCGTCGGTCGCGCCGAGGATGACGAGGAGGAAGAAGAACGTGAGCGCGATCTCGGCGACGAGCGCCGCGCCCATCCCGTAGCCGCCCGGCGAGTGCGCTCCGAAGCCGTTGCTCGCGAAGCCCGCGTGGACGTCGAACCCGCTCTTGCCGCTCGCGATCAGGTAGAGCAAGCCCGCGCCGACGGTCGCGCCGAGGACCTGCGACGCCATGTAGGCGGGGCCGTCCTTCGCCGGGAACCGCTTCGCGGCCACGAGCCCCAGCGTCACCGCGGGGTTGAGGTGGCAGCCCGAGACGTGGCCGATGGCGTAGGCCATCGTCAGGACGGTGAGGCCGAAGGCGAGCGACACGCCGAGCAGACCGATGCCCACCTCCGGGAACGCCGCGGAGAGGACCGCGCTCCCGCACCCGCCGAAGACCAACCACGCGGTTCCAAGGACCTCTGCTCCGCAGCGACGTACGAGTGACATCTGGAATCCTCCGCCGAATCGAGAAAGGAGAGCGACGCACGAGCGGCGCTCCGGAGCGCGCGCCGGCCGTGAAGGGAAGAGCACGCTCGCGGTGCACGAGGCTCCACGCGGCGTCGGACACGAGCACGTCGCACGCCAACGCGGCGGCGCAGCCCCGGAACGCATTTCACGACCCGCGGCGGGGCGTGATCCGGCGCGGCCGGTGGAGCGAACGAGCCTGATTTCGGCTCGACGCCGGGCGTCTCGTTCATGGTCGCGGCCGCCCAACGAGCGGATTTCGGCGACGAAAACGCGCTCGAGGACGCCACCCTCGGCGAGGGAGTGTAGTGCGCGCGCAGCAGGCCGTAGCGGCGTCGCTACACCCTCGGCCGCGCGCCGATCAGCCCGTCACCTCGCGCTCGGTGATCGCGCGGAGGAGCTCGCCGACGCGGTCGGCGCGATCGCGCCGCGCGATGTCCGACAGGCTGATCACCCCGACAGGGCGCCGCTCGGCGTCGACGCAGACGATCCGGCTCTTGTGGTAGCGGCGCATCAGATCCTCGGCGAGCTCGAGCTCGTCGTCCGGCAGGCAGGTGATCGGCCCCGGCGTCATCACGTAGCGGAGCGGCGTGCTCGCGAGGAGCCGCGCCGAGCTCGCCGACTGGCACTCCGCGAGGACGCGGATCGCGAGGTCGCGATCGGTGACGGTCCCGACGACCCGCCCGCGCTCGTCGCAGACGGGGATGAAGCCGAGCTTGCGGGTGCGCATGAGCGCGGCGGTCTGGGAGGCCGGAGCGTCCAGATGGGAAGAGACCACGGGGGTCCTCATCAGCTCGCGGCAGAGCATGGCCGGCACCTTCGATGAGTCGGGAGGATCGAGCGACGCCCCTGCGTGAGAGCATCGCCCGTGCCCATGAAGTCCGGAGGCGTGCTAGAAGTACCGTTAGCCTTGATCCTCCTCGTCGAAGACAACGAAGACGACGCGGCGCTCGCGCTGCGCGCCTTCCGGAAGCACGAGCCGAACCGGGAGATCCACGTGGCGGCGGACGGCGTCCTCGCGCTGGAGTTCCTCCACGGCAAGGCCGGCGCCGCGCCGACCGCTCCGCTGCCTCGCTTCGTCCTCCTGGACCTCAAGCTGCCGAAGCTCGACGGCTTCCAGGTCCTCGAGCGGATCCGGCAGGAGCCGCGGACGTCGAACCTCCCCGTCGTCATGCTCACGTCCTCCGCGGAGCAGACGGACATCGAGCGGAGCTACGCGCTCGGCGCGAACAGCTACGTCCGCAAGCCGATCAGCTTCGGCGACTTCCTCGACGCCGCGCGGCAGCTCGACGACTACTGGAGCTCGCTCAACCTGACCGCGTCGCGGAGCTGAGCGCTCGCGTCGCGAGAGAGCGCCCGCGTCGCAGGACGGAGCGCCCGCCGTCGCCGCCTCACCACGTCTGGGAAGACGGGACGAGCGCCGGGCCGGGTCGACCGAGGAGGTAGCCCTGGAGGTAGTCGCAGCCCAGGTCGATGATGGTCGCCAGCTCCGGCATCGTCTCGATCCCCTCGGCGACGACCTTCATGTCCAGCTCGCGGCAGAGGCGCGTCATCGACTCGACGATGTGCTTCTTCACGGGGGAAGCCTCGATCCCGCGGATGAGCGACATGTCGAGCTTCACGACCTCCGGCTCGAGCGTCGCGAAGCTCGTCAGGCCGGCGTAGCCCGCGCCGAGGTCGTCGATGGCGAGCTTGAAGCCGCGGCGGCGGAGCTCCGTTCCTCGGTGCTTGGTCTCCGTGACGTCGTCGAGCGCGGCGCGCTCGGTGATCTCGAGGACGACGTGGTCGGCGATCTTCGTCAGCGGCGCGTGCCGATCGTAGAGGTTCGAGTCGAGCATGTCGGCCGGGTGGAGGTTCACGAACAGCATCATGCCCTCCGCCTGCGGGCGGAACGACGCCGCGGCGAGCTCCCGCACGCGTCGCCCTATCTCCTGCATGCGACCGAGCCGCTCGGACGCCTCGAGGAGCGCCCCGGGGTTGGGCATCGACGGCTCCTTGGTGCGCATCAGCGCCTCGTAGCCCATGGTCTTGCGCGACCGGCGATCGACGATCGGCTGGTAGACGATCGACAGCGTCTCGAGCGCGCGATCGAACGAGGTGTGCAGCCCCGCGCGGTCGCCCGCGAGCGGAGAGCCGCCGACGCCGGCCGCGACCGCCTCGCGCTTCGCCCGCGCGAGGCGCGCGAGCTTGGCCGCTCGGAGCAGCGTCCCGTGGAGCACGTCGTGGGAGAAGGGCTTCTGGATGTAGGTCAGCGCCCCCAGCTCGAGCGCGGCCACGGCCGTCTCGACGCTGGGCTGCCCGGTCATGAGCACGACGGGGACGTCGAGGTCGTAGGTGCGGACGAGGCGGAGGAGATCGACCCCGGACATGCCCGGCAGACCGATGTCGCTGAGGACCCCGTCGAACGTCTCGTTCACGAGGAGCTCCGCCGCCGCCGAGCCGTCCGCGACGGCGGTGACGTCGAACGTCTCGCTCAGGGTACGGGCGAGGGCGTTGCGGAGCCCGTCCTCGTCCTCGACGAGGAGGAGGCGCGGCCGGTTGCCTTCGGCGGGCGTATCGCGCCGCGCCGGGAGCTCTCGCGTCGGCTTGTTCATCATCGCAGCGAAAGTCATCGGAACAGCGAGTCTGCCTCTCGTCAACGCGGGAGACCGCGGAATCGTGGAAATCCGAACCTGCACTGGGCTTAACGGTCACCGGCCCGCGACGTTCATCGAGACCATGGAACCGTCCGATCGCCGCCGAGACGTGCGCGCCCACGTCTCTCCCCCCGCTCAGATCATGCGCGTCGGCTCGACCGAGCGCGTCGAGATCTTGAACGCGAGCTACCGAGGCCTGTTCATCCGCACCAACGCACCGCCGCCGCTGAACCAGCTCCTGAAGATGCGCATCGAGCTGCCCACCGGGAGCGTCGAGATCAACTGCGTCCCCGTCCGCGTCGTGGTCGACGGCAACGGCCGCTCGGGGATCGGTGTGCGCTTCTTCGCGCTCAACGGCGAGGACAAGCGCATCTGGGAGTCCTACATCACGAGCCTCCTCGCCCCTCGCCGGATGGCGGCGTGACGGCCTCGCCGTGCTCCGAGCGGTCGACCGCCATCCTTCTGACGAGCGCCACTTCTTTGGTGGCCGGCGCCAGTGGGTTGACGCTCGCGGTTGCCGCAAAAACGAGGAAATAAGCGGTTTGGGCGGTGTCCGCGACCCGGGGAGGCGATGGCACGACGGATGCTGAAGCGTTCGTCATGGAAACGCAGCAGCCCGCCCCGCTCACGATGTCGAACAGTGACTTCGCCTCGCACATGCATCTCGTCCTCGGCATCGTCGCCGACTTCATGCGCAAGGTCCCGCGGAGCGTGCAGCGTGAAGACCTCGTCGCGGCGGGCTCCGTGGGCCTCCTCCACGCCCTCCGCTCGCAGAAGCACACCTGCCCGGAGATGCTCACCGCCTATGCGCGGATCCGCATCCGCGGCGCCGTGATCGACGAGCTGCGTCGTCACGACTGGTCGCCCCGCCGCCGCCGGACCCCGGCCTCGAACCAGGCCGCGAAGAGCGCGACGGTGGTCGGCGTCCCCCAGGCTCCGGCGCCGGCCGCCGAGGAGAAGACCGGCGTGGTCGTGATCGGCTTCGACGACCTGCCCCCGACGCACTCACTCCGCGAGGAGGGGCCGTCGCCCTTCGAGCAGGTCGAGATCCGGCGCTCCAGCGTGGAGGTGCGCCGCGCCGTCGACAAGCTCCCGCCGCGCGAGCGCACCATCGTTCGGATGCGCTACTTCGACGACGTGTCGAGCAAGGTCATTGCGTCGTCGCTTGGATTGAGTGAAGCTCGAGTGTCTCAATTGCTTGCGCGTGCGACTTCGCAGCTCAAGCAGCTCCTGACGGAGCAGCCGGGGGAGCTGAATCTCGCGGCGTAGCGCGGAGTGAGCACGATGACCGAGCCGGGGGCGGCTACCAACGCGGAAGAGCGACCCTCCCTGCGCCCCGACGGCGAGGCTCCGATTCGTGTCCTCGTGGTCGACGACGAGAGCGGGGTGCGGAACGCGATCGCGCGCGTCCTCCGGAACGCCGGCATGCTCCCCTCCACCGCCGAGAGCGGCGCGGGCGCCCTCGAGCTCTTGGAGCGCGAGCCGTTCGACGTCGCCCTGCTCGACGTCCGCATGCCCAGCATGACGGGGCCGCAGCTCCTGTCGCGCATCAAGGCCGCGCGCTACCCCGCCGAGGTCATCATGATGACGGCCTTCGCCGACATCGCGACCACCGTGAGCGCCGTGAAGGAGGGCGCTTACGGGTTCTTGACCAAGCCGTTCGTCGCGAACGAGTCGATCGTCATCGAGGTCCTCAACGCCGCGGGGCACAAGCGGCTCCGCGAGCGGACCGAGCGCCTGCAGCGCGAGCTGGCGGAGCTGCGCCCGGGCGAGATGGTGGGCCTCTGCCCCCAGATGCGCGAGGTGAACCGCATCATCTCCGGGGTCGCGAAGGCCGACTCGACGATCCTGGTGCTCGGCGAGAGCGGCACGGGCAAGGAGCTCGTGGCGCGCGCGATTCATCAACGATCTCGGCGCGCGTCCAAGCCGCTCGTCGCGGTGAACTGCGCCGCGATCCCGCAGGAGCTCGTCGAGAGCGAGCTCTTCGGGCACACGCGCGGCGCCTTCACGACGGCGCTCACGGCGCGCGCCGGCCTCTTCGAGGCGGCGAACGGCGGGACGCTCTTCCTCGACGAGATCGGCGACCTGCCGACGAGCGCGCAGGTGAAGCTCCTCCGCACGCTCGAGTCCGGCGAGGTGAAGCCCGTCGGCAGCGACTCGGTCAAGCACGTCGACGTCCGCGTCGTCGCGGCGACGAACGCCAACTTGAAGGCGAGCATCGCGGCGGGCACGTTCCGCCAGGATCTCTTCTACCGGCTCAACGTCATCGCGGTGCACCTCCCGCCGCTCCGCGAGCGCGACGACGACGTGCTCCGGCTGGCGCAGCACTTCCTCCAGAAATACGCCGAGTTGACCGGCCGGCCCGTCCCGCGGCTCGGCCCGGACGCCGCGAGGTGCCTCACGGCCTACGACTGGCCGGGCAACGTGCGCGAGCTCGAGCACGCGATCGAGCGCGCGCTCGTCCTCGACGAGAGCGACGTCATCGCCGCCTCCTCGCTGCCGCCGGAGATCGCGAGCCGGGCGAAGAGCGGACCGCCGCCCTCGGGCGCGGTCCGCACGGCGGCCGCGTCGTCGTCGTCCACGCCGGACGCGCCGAGGGCCACGTCGATCGAGGAGGCGGTGGCGTCGCTCGCGCTCCACGAGCTCGCCTACGCCGACGCGAAGAAGCGCGTCCTCTCGGAGTTCACGGAGGCCTACGTCGCGTCGCTGCTCCGGATCACGGGCGGCAACATGTCGGAGGCGGCGCGCCGCTCGGGGCTCGATCGCTCGAACTTCCGCCGCCTCGTCCGCGCGAAGCCGTCGTCGTCCTCGGAGTCGCCGTCCGGCGAAGACGACTGAGGCGTCGCCTCGGAGCCGCGGCGTCACGGCGAGGCCGTCGTCGCGCGCCGCCCGACCCGCCGCTCTCAGAGGCCGCGGCGGCGGATCATCTCCACGAGCGTGGTGCGGTTCAGGCCGAGGAGCTGCGCGGCGCGGTTGCGGTTGCCCGCGGTGCGGGTGAGCGCCTGGCGGATCAGGTTGTTCTGGTAGCTGTCGATGGCGTTGAACAGGTCGACGCCCGTGTCGGGCAGCACGCGGGGGAAGCGCGGGTCCGAGCCGCGCCGCACGGCGCCCGCCGCGGTGTTGTCCACCGGCGACGGCGCCGTGGCGTCGGCCACCGGCGCGGAGACGACGCCGGCCGCGGCCGCGGGCGACGGCGCCGGGGCCACGGCGGGGAGGAACTGGGTCCGCGCCGTCGCGTTGGCGACCGGGAGCAGCGCGCGGAGCTCGCGCTGGACGTCGAGCGACGAGGCCGACGGCTCGGCGGCGGGCGGCGGCGGCTCGGGGGCCGGCGCCGGCGTGGGCTTCTGGAGCGCGCGGGCGACGCGGCCGAAGACGTCCTCGGCCTCGACGAACGGGCCGCGCGCGAGGAGCACGCCGCGCTCGATCGCGTTCTCGAGCGCGCGGACGTTGCCCGGCCACGGGTAGGCCTCGATGGCGAGGACGGCGTCGTCCGAGAGGCCGCGGAGATCGTCGCGGCCGGCGCGCTCGGCGAAGACGCGGCAGAAGTGGCGCGCGAGGAGCCCGAGGTCGCCCTTGCGCTCGCGGAGCGCCGGGAGCTCGACGTGGATCACGTTGAGCCGGTAGTAGAGGTCCTCGCGGAAGCGGCCGGCCTTCACCTCGGCCTCGAGGTCGCGGTTCGTCGCGGCGACGATGCGCACGTCGCACTTCACGGCGCGGGTCTCGCCGAGCGGCGTGTACTCGCGCTGCTGGAGCAGGCGGAGGAGCTTCACCTGCACCGCGAGCGGGAGCTCGCCGACCTCGTCGAGGAAGAGCGTGCCGCCCTCGGCCGCGGCGACGAGGCCGCGGCGCGAGCCCTGCGCGCCCGTGAAGGCGCCCTTCGCGTGGCCGAACAGCTCGCTCTCGACGAGCTCGTTCGGGATCGCGCCGCAGTTGATCGTGACGAGCGGCGCGCTCCGGCGCGTGCTCGCGTCGTGGAGCGCGGCGACGACGAGCTCCTTGCCGGTCCCGCTCTCGCCGGTGACGAGGACGGTGCACGAAGAGCGCGCGACGCGATCGATCGTCTCGAGGACCTGCGCGAGGCGCGTGTCTTGGCTGATGATCTTGCCCCGGCTCGTCGGCCGGAGCGTGTGAAGATTGCGCCGCGGCGTGGCCTCGAAGGAGTCGACGGACTGAGGAATGGCGGAAAGGCGCATGGACAAGAGGTCTCCTCACACGTCCGGGGGGTGACGCCCGGAGCGACTGGGTTGTCTCGATGCAAACGCGAAGCCGACGTCGGGTCGGAGGAGGTCGACGGATTTGCGGGGCTTCGAGCCGGGCTCGACGCGCGCCGGCGGTGTCACGAGCGACCCTGGGTCAGCGATGACCTCGGCTCACGACCTCACGCGCCGAGCGGCGGGTAGGGAATGGTGGAGCGGCGTCGGGGCGCGAGCGCGCTTTGCTGCAGCCCGTGGCTGCACCCGCGCATCTTCGCGATCCCGTCGAACGCGACGGTCTCGCACTGGCGGCAGAGGGTCAGCTCGGTCTCGTAGTCGCCGGGGCGCGCGAGGTAGTCGACCGCGAAGAGCGAGAGCACGCGGTCGGCGAGGCGGGTGGCCTGGCCGGTGGGCGCCCACGCGGGCTCGCGCTGCCCGTCCTCACAGCGGATCACCGTCCCGGCGATCAGCGCGCGGAGCACGAAGCTCGCGGAGCCGTCCTTCGAGATGAGCGAGAGGGTCTCGAAGATCTCCGTCCGGGCGCTCTCCATGATCCGATCGATGAGGCGAGCGTCGATGTCGCGAAGGAGCGGCACCGGCCAGACCTGGTCCGCCTCCTTGGCGCCGTGCCGGGTGAGGGCGGCGTAGGCGCCGGTGAGCCACATGCCGAGCTCGGCCTTCCCCCAGCGCTTCGACTCGTTGATGAACGTCAGCGCAGCCTCGCGGCAGCCGTTCGCGATATCCGTCGCCGTCGTGTCGGTCGGGAGCATCACCACGGTGTCGATCGCCTCGGTCTGCCCTCCTTCTCCATCGGGGGGGTCGAACTCGTTCTGCATGTCCTCCCGTAGAGCAGCCTCCGTACCAAACGGGAGCGGCCGATCTCGGCGCTCGCGCGCTCGAGTTGGGGGCGATCGCTGCGGCAGAGCGCGATCTTCATGACGGTCCGAGCCACGCAGATGACGAAAGCGTCAAGGGCCTGGCGAGCGGCGTCCGTCGCGCGTCGGATCGTAAAAACCGACTGAAGGAGGCGTTCGACGGGCCGTTGAAGCGGGGGAAGGGCGCACCCAACCAGCGTCCAAGCGAGGGAGAAACGGGAGATGGGCGCTGCCATCAAGTTGATCGAGCACGAGACCGAAGTGACGCGTACGCAGACGCGGAGGACACCGCGCGCGAACGCGTACCTCTGCATCGATCTCTGCAGTGAACACAACTTCTGGACCGGGCTGACGATGAACATCTCGGAGGGCGGCGTGTTCGTGGCGACCCACGTGATCCTCCCCACCGGCTCGCTCGTCGCGCTCCACCTCGAGCTCCCGCGCCACCCGCAGCGGATCATGACGCTCGGCGAGGTGCGCTGGAGCCGCGCGTACACCGGCGACGACGACGTCCCGCCGGGGCTCGGGATCCAGTTCGTCGGGCTCGACGAGCCGACGGCCCGCGCGATCCGCAGGTTCGTGACGACCATCCGCGAGCCGCTGCTCTTCGAGCGCTGACCGAGAGCGTCGCCGCGCCGGGCGCCTCGCTCCGTGTCGGCGTCCGCCCCGAGCGTCGCCGGGCGTGTACAGGCGGCCTACGGCGCGCTACACGTGCCCGCGTGATGCCGTCCTCCGTCCGACCGCGCGCGTTCCCCGTTCTCGTCCTCTTCCTCCTGTCGCTCGTGGCGGCGTGCGGCGGAGCGCCGAGATCGTCGCCGCCGAAGCGCGCGGACGACCTCGTCGTCGGCACGGGCGCGCCGCGGGCGAACGCTCCTGTCGCGACGGAGTCGCCGGAGGACGACGCGGTGATCCCGATCGCGGCGGACGACGCCGTGCGGGGGAGCCGGCTCGCGTACGTCACGATCGTCGTCTTCTCCGACTTCCAGTGTCCGTTCTGCACCCGGCTCGAGACGACGCTCGACCGCGTGCGCGAGGAGTACGGCGGCGACAAGCTCCGGATCGTCTTCAAGAACAACCCCTTGCCGTTCCACGAGCACGCCCGGCTCGCGGCGGAGGTCGGGCAGGGCGTGCTCGCGCTCGCCGGGCCGGAGGCGTTCTGGCGCTACCACGCGATGGCGTTCCGCCGGCAGTCGGTGATGTCGCCCGAGGCGGTCCGCGCGTGGGGCGTGGCGGCGGGCGCCGACGAGCGGGCGCTGGAGGACGGCCTCCAGAAGAAGCGCTGGGCGCAGAAGGTCGACTACGACATCAGCGTCGCCAAGCGACTCAACGCGAACGGCACGCCGATGTCGTTCATCAACGGCGTGTCGCTCTCGGGGGCACAGCCGTTCGATCGCTTCAAGGAGATCATCGACGCGGAGCTCGACAAGGCGAAGTCGTTCGTCGAGCGCGGCGGCGCGCGCGACAAGCTCTACACGCGGCTCACCGCCGCGAATTACAAGCCCCCGCGCGACGAGGACGACGACGACGAGGCGGCGGACGCCGCGGCCGCCGCCGAGGCGAAGGTGGTCCACAAGATCCCCGCGGGCTCCGCGCCCTCGCGCGGTCCGGCCACGGCGCTCGTCACGATCATCGAGTTTTCCGATTTCCAGTGCCCGTTCTGCAAGCGCGTGGAGGAGACGCTCGCGCGCGTCCGCCGCGAGTACGGCGACAAGGTGCGCATCGTCTGGCGCGACAACCCGCTCCCGTTCCACCCGCGCGCCGAGCCCGCGGCCCAGCTCGCCCGCGCCGCGCGCGCGCAGAAGGGCGACGCGGGGTTCTGGGCGGTCCACGACCTTTTGTTCGACAACCAGCAGACGCTCGAGGACGGCGACCTCGAGCGGATCGCGCGCGAGGCCAAGCTCGACGTCGCGAAGGCGATGGCCGCGGTGAAGGCGAAGTCGTTCAAGAAGGGCATCGAGGAGGACGTCGATCTCGGCGACGACTTCCAGGCGTCGGGGACGCCGCACTTCTTCGTCAACGGGCGCCGCTTCGTCGGCGCGCAGCCCTTCGAGAAGTTCAAGCCGCTCATCGACGAAGAGCTGGCGCGCGCCGAGGCGCTCCTCAAGCAGGGCACCGCGCGCGCGGCGCTCTACGACGCGCTGATCAAGGACGGCAAGACGCCCGCGGGGCCGGAGAAGAAGGCCATCGCTCCGGCGGCCGCCGGCGCTCCCTTCCGCGGCGCGGCGAACGCGAAGGTCGTCATCCAGCAGGTGAGCGAGTTCCAGTGCCCGTTCTGCAAGCGCGCCGAGGCCACGATGGACGAGCTCATCAAGGCGTACCCGGGAAAGATCAAGATCGTCTGGCGCGACAAGCCGCTCCCGATGCACAAAAACGCGGCGCTGGCCGCCGAGGCCGCGCGCGAGGCGCACGCGCAGAAGGGCAACGACGGCTTCGCGAAGATGCGGAAGCTGCTCTTCGACAACCAGCAGGCGCTCGAGCGCAGCGATCTCGACGGCTACGCCAAGTCGATCGGCCTCGACATGAGCCGGTTCGCGCGGGCGCTCGACGGGCACACCCACAAGGCGGCAGTCGACGCGGACGAGAAGGCGACCTCCGACGCGGGCGTCTCCGGGACGCCGGCCTTCTTCGTCGGGCCGTACTTCATCTCCGGCGCGCAGCCGTTCGCCAAGTTCCGCAAGCTCGTCGACCGCGTCCTGCGCGAGCCCGCGACCGCCGCGGCCGCTCCTCCGGAGCCGCAGGCGAAGACCGCGGGGCTCGGCGTCCGCGACGTGACCGTCGGCTCCGGCCCGGCGGTGAAGACGGGGGACACCGTCAAGGTGCATTACGTGGGAACACTCCCGGACGGCACGGAGTTCGATCAGTCACGCAAGCGCGGCGCGCCGTTCTCCTTCAAGGTCGGCGGCGGCATGGTGATCAAGGGGTGGGATCAGGGGCTCGTCGGGATGAAGGTCGGCGGAAAACGGAAGCTGACGATCCCGCCCGATCTCGCATACGGTGACCGAGGTGCCGGACCGATCCCGCCCAAATCGACGCTGCTCTTCGACATCGAGCTCATGGCGATCGAGTGAAGCGCGCGTGAAGGCGATCGCGAAGCGGGCAGGGGGCCTCCTCGCGGCGGCGGCGTTCGCGGGCGGGCTGCTCTCCGCGCCGGACGCGCGGGCGATCGAGCGGCAGCACCACGTCGGCGTCGCCCCGGCGATCGGGAGCCTCCGCGTCGACGGCAAGTCGACCGCGAGCACCGGCATCGGCGGCGCGCTCCACTACGCGTACGGCCTGTCGGATCAGTGGAACCTGAGCGTCGAGGCCAGCAGCGTCGTCGTCGCGGCCAACCAGAAGCAGGACTCCCTCGAGAGCCCGCGCAATCGACCCGCGACGGTCGATCACGGCGCGCTCGGCGTCCACTACGTGATCGACATCCTGAGGTGGGTCCCGTACATCGGCTTGAACGGCGGCGTGTATCGGCTGGCCGGCGGCACGCTCGACTCCGCGCTGATCCTGCCGGGCCTGTCGATCGGCGCCGGCGTCGACTACCAGCTCAATCGCCGCTTCGCCGTCGGCCTCGGCGTCCGCCAGCACCTGATGATCAGCAAGATGGACACGTACCCCTCGTACACGACGGCGCTGCTGCGCTTCGAGTACATGTGGGGCTACTGAAAACGCGCCGAGCGTGATCCTCGATCACGCCCGGCCCATGGCACGTCTCCCCGGCTCCCGCCTCCCCAACGCGACCGCGAAGAGCGCCCGTCTTTCGGGGACCCACCTCGCGGGCTCGCTTCCTCGCGGTTTTTCGCGTTCGAGGATCGCGAACGCCGATTCAGGGGGCTTCGCGCTCGTCGCGCCGGGGCGCGGCGTAGGCTTCGCGCTCGTCGCGCCGGGACGCGGCGTCGGGTTCGCGCTCGTCGCGCCGGGCGCGCGGGCTACTTCGCGTTCTTGTCCTGGCTGAGCCCGAAGCCGTCGTGGAGCGCGCGGACCGCGAGCTCGGTGTACTTCTCGTGGACGAGGCAGCTCACCTTGATCTCGCTCGTCGAGATCGCCTGGATGTTGATGTTCTCCGCCGCGAGGATGCGGAACATGCGCGCCGCGATGCCCGCGTGCGAGCGCATGCCGAGCCCGACGATCGAGACCTTCACGACGTCCTGGTCGTAGCGGATCTCCTGCGCGCCGAGGCGCTTGCCGACCTCCTCGATGAACGGCTTCGCGCGGACGAGGTCGGTCGTCGCCAGCGTGAAGGTGACGTCGGCGCGATCGGAGGCGCCGGTCGTCGCGTTCTGGATGATCATGTCGACCGAGACGTTCTTCTCGGCGAGCGAGCTGAACAGATCGGCGACGACGCCGGGCTTGTCGTGCAGGCCGATGACGTTCACGCGCGCCTCGGACTTGTCGTAGGCGACCCCCGCGACGACGACGTCCTCGAGCGACTTGTCCTCCCCCGTGACCCAGGTGCCGGGGGAGTCGTTGAACGAGCTTCGGACGTGGACCGGAACGCCGTACTTCATCGCAATCTCCACGCTGCGGATCTGCAGCACCTTCGCGCCGAGCGAGGCGAGCTCGAGCATCTCCTCGTACGAGATCTTCGAGATCTTCCGCGCCGACGGGCACACGTTGGGATCGGTCGTGTAGACGCCGTCGACGTCGGTGTAGATCTCGCACGCGTCGGCGCCGATCGCCGCGGCGACCGCGACGGCCGTCGTGTCCGAGCCGCCGCGCCCGAGCGTCGTGATGTCGCCGTGCTCGTCGACGCCCTGGAAGCCGGCGACGACCGCGATCTGCCCCTTCTTGACCGTCGAGAAGATCTTGGAGCCCTCGATGGTCTTGATGCGGGCCTTGGTGAACGCGCCGTCGGTGAGGATCTTCACCTGGTGGCCGAGGAGCGAGCGCGCCTGGCCGCCCTCCGCGTGGATCGCGAGCGAGAGGAGCGCCGACGTGACCTGCTCGCCGGTGGCGGCGATGACGTCCATCTCGCGCGCGTCCGGGACGGCGACGACCTCGTGCGCGAGCTTGAGGAGGCGGTTCGTCTCGCCGCTCATCGCGCTGACGATGACGACGACGTCGTTGCCTTCCTTCTGCGTGGCGATCGCCCGCTTCGCGACGTTGCGAATGCGTTCGACCGAGCCGACCGAGGTGCCCCCGAACTTCTGGACGACGAGTGCCATTGGACCGTTCGGCCCGCTCTCTACGGCCCCTTCCGCGATGCGTCAACAGAGCTTCGGTCCCGCCCACGGTCGCGCTAGGCTCGGGGAATGCGCCGCGTCGCCGCCGTCCTGGTCGTCCTCTCGTCTTCGCTCGTGTCCGCGTGCGGCGACGGTGGCCTCTTCTCGATTTTCGGCGGCGGCGACGACGACGACAACGGCGGTTCGGCCGCAGGACCGACCAGCGGTCCGTTCGGCGGCGGCGCGGCGGACGGCGACGGCGGCGCCGGTGAAGCGGGGCCGGGGGACGGCTGCAACCCGAACCTCACGGGCCTGGTGCGCGACTTCAAGGCCGCGAACGTCACCGGCGGGCATCCGGACTTCCAGGCCTTCTCCGGCGCGGGCCCGACGACGGGGCTCGTGCAGCGAGAGCTCGGCGCCGACAAGAAGCCCGTCTTCGCGTCGACGACCGGCAGCGGCGCGTACGGCCAGCAGCTCACGAGCAAGGCGGCGTTCGACCAGTGGTACCGCAACACCGACGGCGTCAACCTGCCGTTCGAGTACGTCCTGCCGCTCCAGCCGACCTCGGACGGCGTGCTGACGTTCGCGAGCAACGAGTTCTTCCCGATCGACGGCAAGGGCTTCGGCAACTCGGGCGAGGACGCGAACGGCAAGTCGCGCAACTTCCACTTCACCTTCGAGCTGCACCTCGAGTTCGTCTACCGCGGCGGCGAGACCTTCACGTTCACCGGCGACGACGACCTCTGGACCTTCTTCAACGGCAAGCTCGGGATCGACCTCGGCGGCTTGCACTCGGCGCAGTCGGCCACGGTGAAGCTCGACGACGTCGCCGCGGAGCTCGGCATCACGAAGGGCGGCAAGTACCCGCTCGACGTCTTCCACGCGGAGCGGCGGACGAACGCTTCGAACTTCCGCATCGACACGACGCTCGAGTTCGTCAACTGCGGAGCGATCATCGTCCCGAAGTGATCGGGCCGTCCGCTCGCGCCGCGCGCGCGGCGGCAGTGACGGCTGGCCAGGCGGGGTCGTTGGTTCCGGTGAGCGCGCGGATGCGTGCGGCGTGGCCCCTCCGCGACACCGGGATGACGCGGCAATCCTCGGCCGCGAGCCTTCGGGCCGAGGCGGTCGGCGACGTTGACGTCACGAAAGATCGTGGATGAGAAGGACGCGCGGGCGCGGTTGTCGTCGGTGGCGCGTTCAGGTGAGACGCTGCGGGCATGGGCGCAACGGCAGCGGGTCGACGGGCGATCGCGACGACGCGTGGCAACGTGCGACGGACTCGCGATCCTCGGGCGCTCGGGGGTTGACCGCCGGCTCGCGCTCGTCGATGGTCTCGCGCGAGAGGGGTCGTGGGGTCTTACGCGGGCTACATCGTCCAGACGGTCGTCACGCTGCTCGCGGTGTGCGCGCTGGCGTTCGTCGTCCTCTACGGAGCGCGCCGCATGGGCATCGGCCGGCCGCGTGGGCCGATCGAGCTCGTCGGGCTCCTGCCGCTCGACGCGCGCCGGGCGATCTACCTCGTGAAGGTGGCCGGTCGGGTCATCGTCGTCGGCGCGTCCGAGGCGGGCTTCACGAAGCTCGGCGAGCTGCCCGCCGGCGAGATGCCGCCCGAAGAGAACGCCGAGGCCACGGGCTTCTCCGACGTGCTCGCGCGCGTGCTCGGCCGCGGCAAGAACGGCGCGGCGCCGGCGAACGGCGGCGCGATCCACGAGAGGGCGTCGCGCGTCGGCGCGGGCGCGTCGAGCGCAGGTGTGACGAGGGTGCCCGCGATGGACGCGGGCGCGTCGGGGGCGGGCGCGACGAACGCGGGAGCGGGCGTCTCGGGGACGGGCGCGGCGAACGCGGGAGCGGGCGTCTCGGGGACGGGCGCGGCGAACGCGGGAGCGGGCGTCTCGGGGACGGGCGCGGCGAGCGCGGGCGCGGGCGGCGCGGCGGCGGGCGCGG
>JAHBWF010000177.1 GCA_019637105.1 Labilithrix sp. | reverse complement strand
GGGAGGCGCCGCGTACGGGCAGGCGAGCGGCGCGGCGCGCGCGCGGCGCGTCGTCGGCGAGGTCAGCGGCGAGGCGCTCGCGCTGGCGGAGAGCGAGGACCGGAAGAAGCGCGAGGCGACCACGGCGGCGGCCTCCGGAGCGGGCGGCGGCGCGCACGCGCGGTCGAGGCCGGACGCCAACGCGGAGGAGCGCCAGGCCGCCGCCGCGCTCTCGCGCATGGCGAGCGCGCTCCGCGCCGACGCGCAGAAGCAGATCGTGGTCGAGGGGTACGCCGCCGACGGCGACGAGGACAAGATGAGCGCGTCGCTCCAGCGCGCGAACCGGCTGCGCGACCAGCTCGTGCGCAACGGCGTCGACGCGAGCCGGATCGTCGCGCTCGGGAAGGGCGAGCAGACCGGCAGGAGCGGCGGCGCGCGCGTCGTCGAGGCCGCGCTCGACGCGGCGCCCGCGAAGATCGCCGACGCGCCCGCGGCGAACGCGGCGAACGCGGCGGACGTCAGGCCCGCGACCGGCGAGCCGATCGGCACGTCGCACTTCGAGTCGACGGCGCCGATGACGGTCCCGAGGGGCACGTCGGCGATGGTCTCGATCCTGCGCTCCGAGACCGAGGGGGAGGTCGTCTACCTCTTCGATCCCGAGAGCCCGCGAGGCAACGCGCGGTACCCGTTCCGCACGCTGCGCTTCCGCAACCCGACGGACAGCGCGCTCGAGAGCGGCCCGGTCAGCGTCTTCGGGGAGGGGCGGTTCGTCGGCGAGGGCCTCGCCGAGCCGATCCCGGCGCGCTCGGTGGCGTTCGTCCCGTTCGCGCTCGACCGCCAGATCGTCGTCGAGCGCAAGGACGGCGAGCGCGACGACATCGCGCGGATCATCACGGTCAACCGCGGCGTCTTCTCGACGGAGCTCCGCCACACCAAGAAGGCGACGTTCACGCTCTTCAACCGGATGGGGGAGCGGGCGACGGTCTACATCAAGCACTCGGTCACGCCGGGCTTCAAGCTGAGCAAGTTCCCGGACACGCGGAGCCCGGTCCCGGGCGCGGGCGACTCGAGCGACCACCTCGCCGGCGCGAACCTGTTCCGGGTGGACCTCGAGCCGAACGGCCGCGCGGACGTCGAGATCGAGGAGGCGACGCCGGTGTTCCGCACGACCGACATCCGGACGCCCGCGGGGCTCGATCTCGTGCGCGCCTACCTCTCGCGCGCGGCGCTCGAGGGGCCGCTCAAGGCGCAGGTCGACAAGCTCCTCGAGCTGAACGCCGAGATGGTGAAGATCGAGCAACGGATCGGGACCGCGCGCGAGCAGATGGGCGAGTACAGGACGCGCATGGACGAGCTCCACGCGCAGCTCGTGACGCTCAAGGCGGTGAAGACCGCGGGCCCGCTCATGAGCCACCTCGAGAAGAAGCTCCAGGAGGTCAGCGAGAAGATGTCGAAGGGCACGGTGGACCTCGTCACCCTCCAGGAGACGCTGATGGTCGCGCGCGTGGCGTTCCAGGCCGGCGTGGCGGACCTCACGCTCGAACGTCCCGACGCGAAGGACGCGCACGCGACCAACGAGTAGCCCCGCTGTGGCGAAGCCGCCGCGCGGCGCGTCGCCCGCGGCGTGCCTCCGAGGCGAGTGTCGTGCTAGGACGGGCGCAAGGCGTGCTAGGGTCTCCGACCCGCCGCGCTACCCACCACCATGACGACTCCGACCGCCCTCCCCACGCTCGAGCTCGTTCTTAAAAACTTCAAAAATTTCAACGCTCGCGCGACGCGCGACGCCCTGCTCGCGTACGTCCGGCACGTGGAGGCCGGGGGCCGGATGTTCTGGGCCGTCGCGGGCGCGATGTCCTCGGCGCAGCTCGGGATCACGCTCGCGCCGGCGATCCGCGCGGGCCTCGTCTCCGGCCTCTCCGTCACCGGGGCGAACCTGGAGGAGTCGCTGTTCCGCCTCGTGGCGCACCACGGCTACAAGGACTTCCCCGAGTACCGCTACTTCACGAAGCAGGACGACACGCGCATCCTCCGCGAGCGGATGCGCCGCGTGACCGACACGAGCATCCCCGAAGACGAGGCGTTTCGCGCGGTCGAGAAGTTCATCGTGCCGATGTGGAAGCGCGCCACCGAGAAGGGGGAGCGGCGCTTCTGGCACGAGTACTTCTACGACCTCGTCCAGGCCGTCCCGGCGGAGCTCCACGAGGGCGACGCCGACGAGTGCTGGCTCCTCGCCGCGGCGAAGGCGAAGCTCCCGATCGTCGTCCCCGGGTACGAGGACTCCACGTTCGGCAACATCTTCGCCTCCCACGTGAAGCTCGGCGAGGCGAGCGCCAGCATCGTGAAGTCCGGCATCGAGTACATGGCGGCCTTCTACGACCAGTACCGCGAGCTCGAAGCCGGCGCGGGGATCGGCTTCTTCCAGATCGGCGGCGGCATCGCCGGCGACTTCCCGATCTGCGTCGTGCCTTCCATCAAGTACGATCTCGAAGAGCCCGTGAAGCCGTGGGCCTACTTCTGCCAGATCTCCGACTCGACGACGTCGTACGGCTCCTACTCGGGCGCGACGCCCAACGAGAAGATCACCTGGGACAAGCTCACGGAGGACACGCCGATGTTCGTCATCGAGTCCGACGCGACCATCGTGGCCCCGCTCATCCTCTCCGCGCTGCTCGAGTACAAGCGGCACCCGGACGAGGCGAAGGCGCTCATCGCTCGGCACGCGGCGTGAGCACCGGCGCCGTGGCCGTCCCCGAGCCCCGCACCGACGCGTCGACCGCGAAGGCCGAGTCGCCTCCGCCGACGCTCAGCGCGTGGGGCCGCCTCCCCGCCGAGGGGCGCGAGCTCCTCACCGAGGACCTCGAGCGCAGCACCGTCGGCGCCGCCCTGTGCCGCGGCCTGGGCCGCTCGTACGGCGACTCCTCGCTGCCCGCGCGCGCCGACGACAAGGTCGTCGCCACGCGCCTCGCCAACCGCATCCTCCACGTGGACGAGCAGACCGGGGACTTCGTCGCCGAGGCCGGCGTCAGCCTCGCCGAGCTCAACCGCCTCTTCCTCCCGCGCGGGTGGTTCACGCCGGTCACGCCCGGCACGAAGTTCGTGACGCTCGGCGGAATGGTCGCGAGCGACGTCCACGGCAAGAACCACCACCGCGACGGCTGCTTCGGCGCCCACGTGCGCCGGCTCCGGATGCGCCTGGCCGACGAGAGCGTCGTCACGTGCTCCCCCGAGGAGAACGAGGATCTGTTCTACGGGACCATCGGCGGGATGGGCCTGCTCGGCCACGTCCTGCAGGTCGAGTTCCAAATGCGCCGGATCCCGAGCCAGTGGATCCGCGCCGAGACCGAGCGCGTGCGCGACATCGACGAGTTCCTCGAGGGCCTCGGCCGGACCGCGCCCGCGTGGCCGATGACCATGGGCTGGATCGACTGCCTGAGCCACGGCAGCTCGATGGGCCGCGGCATCCTCACCGCCGGACGCTGGGCGACGGCCGAGGAGGCCCCGAGCGCGCCGCCGCCCCCGCCGAGGGAGCTCACGTTCCCGGTCGAGCTGCCCAACTGGGCGCTCAACCCGGTCACCGCGCGGCTCTTCAACACCGCGTACTACTGGCGTCACATGGCGCACCGCTGGTCGGGGCTGATGACGCCCGACGCGTTCTTCTACCCGCTCGACGCCATCCTCCACTGGAACCGGGCCTACGGCGCGCGCGGCTTCACGCAGTACCAGTGCGTGCTGCCCCGGGCGGCCGGCACCGCCGCGGTGCGCGAGTTCATGTTCCTCCTGACGAAGCTCGGCGGCGCCTCGCCCCTCTGCGTGATCAAGGACTGCGGTCCCGAAGGGAAGGGCGTCCTGTCGTTCCCGCTCGAGGGGACGTCGATCGCCGTCGACATGGCGGTCTCGCCGGACCTCCAGCGCATCGTCGACAACCTCAACGCGTTCGTCATCGAGGTCGGCGGGCGCATCTACCTCACGAAGGATCGGTTCACCCGAGCGGAGCACTTTCGCGCGATGGAGCCACGTCTGCCTCGATTTCTCGCGCTCCGGGACAAATGGGACCCGAAGCGACGTCTCAGGAGCGCCCAGTCGGTGCGCATCTTCGGGGACGCGGCGTGAAGGCCGTCGTCTTCGGAGGAACGACCGGGATGGGCCGCGCCATCGCGCGTCGGCTCGCGGAGCGCGGTGAGTCCGTCTTCCTCCTCGGGCTCGACGAGGCCGATCTCGAGCGGAGCGCGGCCGACCTGAAGGAGCGCCATCGCGACAAGGCCTCCGTCGGCTACGCCGTCTGCGACCTCGAGAGGCCCGAGGGCTTCGCCGCCGCGCTCGACGCCGCGGACGCGGCGCTCGGCGAGCTCGACACCGTCGTCGTGACCGCCGCGATGTTCGCCTCGCAGGAGGCGCTGGAGGCCGACGTCGAGCTGACGCGGCGGCTCGTCACCGTGAACTACGCCAACACGGTCGTCTTCTGCGAGCACGTGAAGAAGCGCCTGCTCGCGCGCGGCGGCGGCCGCCTCGTCGTGTTCTCGTCGGTGGCCGGCGACCGCGGGCGCAAGCCCGTGGGCATCTACGGCTCGAGCAAGGCGGGCCTGTCGGTGTACCTCGAGGCGCTCGATCACAAGTACCACGCCGCCGGCCTCTCGGTGACGTGCGTGAAGCCGGGCTTCGTCAAGACCGGGATGACCGCCGGGCTCAAGCCGCCGCCGTTCGCGGGCGAGCCCGATCAGGTCGCCGACGACGTCGTGCGCGCGATGGACCGGGGCAAGCCGCTGGTCTACACGCCCGGGATCTGGGCGCTCGTCATGCTCGTCATCCGATCGCTCCCGCGCTTCGTGATGCGGAAGATCGGGTTCTGAGCGGCGCGGGCGGCGGCGGGCGGTGACGGTGGGCTCGCGGCGGGCGGTGACGGTGGGCTCGCGGCGGGCGGTGACGGC
Source organism: Labilithrix sp. (assembly GCA_019637105.1). Taxonomy (GTDB): domain Bacteria; phylum Myxococcota_A; class Polyangia; order Polyangiales; family Polyangiaceae; genus Labilithrix. The sequence continues at coordinate 10,563 of JAHBWF010000177.1, read as the reverse complement.
GGGCTCGCGGCGGGCGGTGACGGCGGGCTCGCGGCGGGCGGTGACGGCGGGCTCGCGGCGGGCGGTGACGGCGCCGGCGGACGCACTATAGTGGCGGCGCGATGCAATCCGTCCTGATCTTCGGAGCAACGTCCGCCGTCGCCGCGGAGGCGGCGGAGATCTTCGCCCGTCGCGGCGACCGCCTCCACCTCGTCGGGCGCAACCCCGACAAGCTCGCCGACGTCGCGCGCCGCTGCCGCGGCGCCGAGGTCACCACCACCCACGCGGACTTCACCGACCTCGACGCGAACGAGCGGATCGTGAAGGACGCCGTCGCCGCGCTCGGCCGCGTCGACGTCGCGTTGATCGCGCACGGCGACCTCGGCGACCAGCTCGCCAGCGAGCGGGCGTTCACGGACGCCGAGCCCATCCTGCGCGTGAACTTCACGAGCGTGGTCTCGCTGCTCGTCCCGCTCGCGAACCACATGGAGGCCGCGCGCGCCGGGCGCATCGCCGTCATCACGTCGGTGGCCGGAGAGCGCGGGCGCCCGCGGAACTACACGTACGGCGCCGCCAAGGGCGCGCTCAACGTCTACCTGCAAGGGCTGCGCACGCGCCTCTACGCCTCGGGCGTGAGCGTGACGACGCTGAAGCTCGGCCCCGTCGACAGTCCGATGACGCGCGACCACGCGAAGCACGCGCTCTTCGGCAAGCCGGAGGCCGTCGCGCGGTCCATCGTCCGCGCCATCGACGCGCGCGTGCCCGAGGCGTACGTGCCCTCGTTCTGGCGCGTGATCATGCCGATCGTGCGCTCGACGCCGGAGCGCCTGTTCCAGCGGCTCCCGTTCCTCTCGGGGCGCTGAGCCGCGCGGCCGCGCTCAGCCGTGGGCGGGCTCGACGCGCGCGTCGTCACGCGCCACGCAAGCGGGCTCAAGCGCGCGCAGCGATCACGAAAAAGTCACTCGAGGACGCATGCCCCGTGCGAGGATGGGAGGTTCGTTCCGACCCTTCGCTCGTCGCGGGGCGGAACGAACCGGTCGAAATCGTGGCGTCCGGGTACTAGGTTGTCGCGCGTGGTGAAGCTCCGCGCCCTCCTCGCGCTCCTCGTCACGCTGCTCGTCGCGACGGCGGCCGTCCCGTCCGCCGCCGCGGCGGACGCCGACGTCGACCGCTCGACGCCGCGGCGGACGATGACCGCGTTCCTCGTCGCCGTCGAGGCTCACGACTACGCCACCGCCGCCACGCTGCTGGAGGTGGGCTCGCTCCCGTACGACATGCGGCGTCGCGCGCCGGAGCTCGCCGAGCAGCTCCAGCACGTGCTTGAGCGCAACGTGTGGATCGAGCTCGACCTCATCTCCGACGATCCCGAGGGCAACCCCGCCGACGGCGTCGGCGTGGAGCGCATCGGCACCGTGCGGAGCGGCGGCGTGGACGTGCCGATCACGCTGCGGCGGATCTCCAAGGAGCGCGGCTGGGCGATCTCCGCGTCGACGGTCGCGCGCATCCCGCGGCTCTACGAGGATCACGCCCCGGGCTTCTTGGAGTCCCGCGTCCCGGCGGTGCTCCGCGTGCGGGCGTGGGGCCTCGCGGCCTGGCAGTGGCTCGGCGTGCTCCTCTCGTTCGCGCTCGCCGTGGTCGTCGGACGGGTGGTCACGTTCGTCGCGGTGAAGATCGGCGGCAAGCTCGCGAGCGGGACCGAGGCGAGGTGGGACGACGAGCTCGTCATCGCGCTGCGCCGCCCGTCCCGCTTCCTCTTCGGCGTCCTCGCGTTCCACGAGCTCCTCGGGACGCTGGCGCTCTCCGCCGCCGCGGCCCACGTCTTCTCGCGCCTCCTCGGGATGATCACGATCGGCGCCCTGGCGTGGGCGGCCATCGGCGTCGTCGGCGTCGTCTCGCGGGTCGTCGAGCGCCGGGTCGCCGCGCTGGCGGAGAAGGGCAGCGACGACGGCGCGCTCCGGGCTCGCGGGGTGAAGACCCAGGTGCGCGTCCTGCGCCGCGTGCTCAACGTCGCGGTCGCCATCTTCGCCGTCGCCCTGATGCTCACGCAGTTCGAGGTGCTCCGGAACGTGGGGATGTCGCTCCTCGCGTCGGCGGGCGTCGCCGGCGTCGTCCTCGGCTTCGCCGCGCAGCGGGCGATCGGCAGCCTCATCGCCGGGATCCAGATGTCCTTCACGCAGCCGATCCGCATCGGCGACGTCGTCATCGTCGAGAAGGAGTGGGGGACGATCGAGGAGATCACGCTCACGTACGTCGTCGTCCGGATCTGGGACGAGCGCCGCCTCGTCGTGCCGATGACGCGCTTCCTCGAGCAGCCGTTCGAGAACTGGACGAAGGTATCGCCGACCCTCCACGGGACGGTGTTCCTCCAGGTCGACTGGCGGCTGCCGATCGACGACGTGCGCCGTGAGCTCGACCGCATCCTCGAGGGCCACGCCCTCTGGGACGGTCGGACGAAGACGGTCTGCGTCACCAACACGACGGACCGCACGATCGAGGTCCGCGTCCTCGTCTCGGCGGCGAACTCGAGCGACCTCTGGGGCCTGCGCATCCACGTCCGCGAGCACATCGTCGCGTGGCTCCGCGATCACGAGGGGGGCAAGTACCTGCCGCGCGTCCGCGTCGGCGAGGGGGACGGCGGCGTCGACGGCGATCGCGCGCGCCCTGCGGCGGCCGACGCCGGCTGAGGCGGGCCGCCTCCGACGCTGGACCGACCCGTGCTACGGTCGCGCCGTGCGCCTCGCGGCCGTCAGCGTGGATCTCGACGAGATCCATCACTACTTCGAGATCCACGGCCTGCGAGCCCCGGGGGAGTCGGGCACGCTCGTCTACGACGCGGCGGTCGATCGCCTGCGCGGCCTCGCCGACGCGGGGCGCTTCCCGCTCACGCTCTTCGCGATCGGGCGCGACCTCGACCGCCACGCCTCGCGCGAGCAGCTCAGGGCCGCGGCGGCGGAGGGGCACGAGATCGCGAACCACTCGCTCGATCACCGCTACGATCTCGTGCGGCTCGGGCGCGAGGCGATCGCGCGGCAGATCGACGAGGGGGCCTCGGTCATCGAGGCGGCGTGCGGGGCGCGGCCCGTCGGCTTCCGGGCGCCGGGGTACACGATCACGGACGAGGTCTTCGACGTGCTCGCCGAGCTCGGCGTCGCCTACGACGCGTCGGTCTTCCCGTGCCCCGCCTACTGGATGGCGAAGGCCGTCGCGATCGGCCTCATCGCGCTCCGCGGGCGCGAGAGCCGCTCGATCGTCGACAACCCCAGCGTCCTCCGCGCTCCGACGCAGCCCTACCGCGCGGGCCGTCCGTACTGGAAGAGCGGGCACGGCGTGCTCGAGATCCCGGTGCAGGTGACGCGCGGCCTCCGGCTGCCGTTCATCGGCACGTCGGTGACGCTCGCGGGGCCGTCGCGCGCGCGCTGGCTCGCCCGGATGTGCGTCGGCGACCCGCTCGTGAACCTGGAGCTCCACGGCATCGACGTGCTGGACGTCACCGACGGGCTCGACGCGCTCCGCCCGCACCAGCCGGACGTGCGCGTGCCGCACGGGCGCAAGACGGCGTCGATCCTCGCGGCGGTCGAGGAGCTCCGGCGCGCGGGGTACACGTTCGTCACGATGCGGGAGGCGGCGGCGGCGTTCGGAGCGGCGTCGTGACCGACGCCGCAGGACGCGGGGCGCCCGCGCCGACCGCGTCTCCGCCGTCGCCGAGGCCCCCGGCGAGGTACGCGGTCCTCACCCTCGCGCTGGCCGCGGTCATCCTCTCGCCGCTCGCGCGGGAGCGCGGCTGGGACAGCTTCCCGATCTCGAGCTACCCGATGTTCTCGCGCGGGAGCATCGGCGCCGTGAACGATCTCGCGCACGCGGTCCTCGTGCTCGAGGACGGCGCGCGCGTCCCGGCGTCGCCGTCGCTCTTGGGTACGCCGGAGCCGATGGTCGCGACCGCGATCGTGCGCGCGTACCTCGCGAGCGGGGCCGCGGAGGACCTCTGCGCGATCGTCGCGGCGCGCGCCCGGCCCGCGCGCCCGGAGGCCGTGGCGGTCGAGATCGTCACGAGCCGCTTCGACGCCCGGCGGTACTTCTCCGGAGCGCCCGGCGCGCGCGAGCCCCTCGAGCGCGCCGTCTACGCGCGCTGCGAGATCTCGCCATGAGGCGCGCGGCCGACGCCGTCGTGAGCTGGCTGGCCCCCGCGGCGCCGCCGTCGCGCGCCGCGATCGCGCGGACGCTCGTCGGGGCGTTCGCGACCGTGTACCTGATCGTGCGCCTCCGCTACTTCGCCGACGGGGCGCGCCACGCGGCGGCGGACTTCGCGCCGGTCGGCGTGTGCGCGATCCTCGAGGCGCCGCTGCCGCCGGCGGCGACGTGGGGGCTCGCGCTCTCGACCGTCGCGCTCGGGATCGCGTTCACCGCCGGCCGCCGCCTCGGCGTCGTCGGTCCGGCGTTCTTCGCCGGGCTCCTGTGGACGCTCTCGTACGCCAGCTCGTGGGGGAAGATCCTCCACTCGGAGAACCTGCTCGTGCTCCACGTCGGCGTCTTCGCGCTCGCCGGGGCGCCCTCGAACGAGCGCGCCGCGGGCTGGGCGCTCCGCGCCGCGGCGATCGCGACGGCGCTCACCTACGCCGTCGCCGGCGTGACGAAGCTCCGGGGCGGGGGCGTCGCCTGGCTGTCAGGCGACGCGCTCGGCGGGTGGCTCGCCTGGGACGCGCTCCGGAAGATCGAGCTCGGGAGCCTGCACTCGCCGCTCGCGGCGCGCGTCGCGGGCAGCCCGGCGCTGCTCCAGGGGCTCGCGATCTACACGTTCGTGGTCGAGCTCGGCGCGCCCCTGGCGCTGGCGTCGCGTCGGGCCACCTACGCGTGGGCGGCGCTCGCGTGGCTCTTCCACGTCGGGATCCTCGCGACGATGGCCATCGGCTTCTTCTATCCGATCTCCGGCGTCGCGTTCGCGCCGCTCCTCCCGCTCGAGCGCATCGGACCGCTCCGCCGCCTCGCCGGCGGGCTCGCCCCCCGCGCGTGACGGACGCGCGCAGGCCGCGCTCGCCGGCGCGCGGCGCGCCTCGGCGACGACGCGCCCCGCGAACGGCCTCCGCGGGGCGGGCCTCGCCCGGGCGGGCGCCCTCAGCGGACGACGCGACGCCGCTGCGAGGCGCGGTGGACGAACTTGCCGAGCGCGGGCGCCATGTTCTCGGGATCGTCGGCGCCCCAGGCGTCGGCGCTGATCGCGTCGGTGGGCTCGCCCTTCGCGTCGAGCTTGTAGAACCACGGCGTGGTCGTCGTGACGACCTTCATCTGCGCGAGCTCGGTCTCGTACTCGTCGATGTCGACGCGCACGAGGGTGACGTCGGCGAGCGCGCGCCGCATGCGCTCGTCGGGGAGCGCCGCGGCCACCGCCGCGCACGCCGCGCTGGCCTTGGCGTTCGTCTGGAGCAGCACGGTGCGGCCGCGCGAGCGGCTCACGATCTCGACGAGCTGCGCGTGGAGGCTCCGCGACTCGTCCAGATCGATGACCTCGAGCGAGCCGTAGGTGTGCGCGCCGCTCTTGGCCGGCGCCGGCGCGGTGGCGAGCGCCGGCGCCGGCTCGGGGGCCGCGGCGGTCGCGGCAGAGATCGCCGGCGGCGCGTCCTCGTCGGTCTCCGGCGCGAACGCGGCGCCCATGGCCCAGAGCGCCAGGACGACGCCGAGGCCGGTGCCGAAGAGGCCGGAGACGATGCCGCCGGCGGCGACGGCGCGGCCGGTCAGCGTCCCGCGGGATCGGTCGATGTCGCGGCGCGCGAGCGAGCCGAGGACGATCGCCGGGAGGCCCGCGAGCGGCCCGACGCATCCCAGGCTCACGAGGCCGAGCACGAGGGACACGACCGCCTTCGGCTCCGTTCGCGAGGGGGGCGGCCGGCGGGGCCAGTGCGGATGGAGCGGGCCCATCGTCGACAAGCTTACCTCGGCTCGGCGGAGGTGCACGCGCCGCGGCGCATTTCGGCCCCACGACCGGGCCCGCGCGCGGGGGCTACCGGGTCACGCGCCCGAGGCTGTCGACGTCGACCGCGGAGTTTCGGATGAAGTCGCGGGCCACGTCGCTGTCGCCTTCGAGCAGCTCGTCGGGCGGTCCGCTCGCCTCGACGCGCCCCTTGATGAGCAGGACGGCCTGGTGCGCGATGCGGAAGCAGCTCGCGATGTCGTGCGAGATGACGATGCTCGTCACGCCGAAGCGCTGGCGCATCTCCTCGATGAGATCGTCGACGAGGCGGCTCGTGAGCGGATCGAGGCCGCTCGTCGGCTCGTCGTAGACGAGGATCGGCGGCTCGAGCATGAGCGCCCGCGCGAGGCCGACGCGCTTGCGCATCCCGCCGGAGAGCTCGGAGGGGAACTTCGGCGCGACGACCTTCGGATCGAGCCCGAGGATCTCGAGCTTGCTCATGACGCGCTCGGCGATCTCCTTCTTCGAGAGCCTCGTGTGCTCCACGAGCGGGAAGGCGACGTTGTCGAAGACGGAGATGGAGTCGAGGAGCGCGGCGTACTGGTAGACCATGCCGAACTTCTTCCGGACACGGTTGAGCTCGCGCTCGGAGAGGCGCGTCACGTCCTCGCCGTCGACGAAGATGTGACCGCTGGTCGCGCGTTCGAGCGCCACGATGAGCCGCAGGAGGGTGGTCTTGCCGGCGCCCGAGCCCCCGATGATCACCGTCGTCTCCCGGCGCCGGGCGACGAGGTTGACCCCCTTCAGGATCTCCTGATCGCCGAACCGCTTGCGGATGTCCCGGAGGACGACGATCTCGTCCGGCAGCGGAGGCCGCGCGAGGTCGCCGTCGCGGCGGGCCGCGCCGTCGCCGGCCGGCGCGGGCGGGCCGTGGGCGTCACGGTGGCTGGGCGGTTCGGCGCCGCGTCCGGACGAACCGGGGTCGGAGGGGGACATCGCGTCGTCGGTTTCCTGGCGCCGCCGCGGCGAGGGCCTCCCGAAATGTCCCTTTCGCGGCGGGCCGGCGCAAGCTAAACGTGGGGCCATGACGCGCGAACAGGTCGAGGCCATCCTCAAGGGCTCCCAGGCCAAGCTGGACAAGGAGAACGGGTACACGCTGCCCGAGGGCTCGAACGTGACGTTCCACGTCGCGCACGAGGGCGCCAGCCTCTCGTTCCAGAAGCTCGAGTCCGTGAGGTTCGACGGCGAGCTGCTCTACGCCAAGAGCTCCAAGCAGACCGTGGCGCTGGTCGTCTCGGACGTCTTCGCGGTGGCGGTCGAGGGCGCGAGCGGTCAGGCGCGTCGTCCGGCCGGCTTCTCGGCGTCCTGAGACCTCGCGCCCCCGCGGCATGACGTACGCCGCGCTCTCGGTGACGGCGGCGCTCGTCGGGCGGCTCCCCCGCGGCGCGCTCGCGGCGCTCGGGGCCGCGCTGGGCTTCTTCGTGGGCTCGGTCCTGCGCGTCCGACGCTCGCTCGTCGAGGCCGCGATGGATCGCTCCGGCGTCGAGGCGCCCTGCGCCGCGGCGTCCGCGATGTACCGCGGGCTCGGACACGGGGTCTTCGAGCTGCTCTGGCTCGCCGCGACGTCGCCTCCGCGCCGCGCGCGGGAGATCGAGCGGGTGACGGTCGACGCCGACGCGATCGCGGCGCTCGACGCCGCGCTCGAACGCGGCCCGGTCCTGCTCTTCGCGTCGCACACGGGCAACTGGGAGCTCGCGGCGGCGGCGGCGGCGCGGCTCCTCCGGGGGCGCGGACGCCGCCTCGCCGTGGTCGCGAAGGCGATGAGCGCGCGGGGCGTCGACGCGTTCCTCGCGCGCCTGCGGCGTCGTCTGGGCGTCCGCGTCGTGGCTCCGCGCGGCGCGCTGGCGGCGGCGCGCCGCGCGCTCGAGGCGGGCGACGTCGTGGTCACGCCGATCGATCAGGTGCCGGATCGCGCGGAGCACGGCGTCGCGGTGGAGTTCTTGCGCGCGCGGGCGCTCGCGGATCGCGCGCCGGCGACGCTCGCCTGGCGGGCGAAGGCGACGGTCCTCGTCGTCGCCGCGCGGCGCGAGGACGGGGCGCACCGCGTCCGGCTCCTGGACGTCGTCCCGCCGCCGGCCGCGGGAGACCGCCCCCGCGCGTGGATCTCGGCCACGACGACGCGGGCGACGGCGGCGCTCGACGCGTTCGTCCGCGCGGCGCCGGAGTCGTGGCTCTGGCTCCACCGCCGCTGGCGCGCTTCGTGAGGCCGGGGCGGACGCGATCGAATCTCCGCGGATCTGCGTGACCGCCGTGACCACGACTCGCACGAGTCGCAGCCGGAATGTGCCGGGCGTCTGCGCTGCTCTCGGATTCGCGAAGCTAACGAGGGAGGTGGACGGATGCGGTTTCGTATCGTTGCGCTGCTCTTGGCAGTCGGTTGTAGCTCTTCGGGACGCGCGGAAGAGGCCTCGCGCCTGATCGACCCTACACCCGCGGACATCGACGCTGGCGTTGCGGTCGAGCAGAGCTCGCCGGACCAGGAGACAGGCACGCTTGCCGGCGACGACGGATCGCCTTCCGTCACTCCGTCGCCGTTCGGTCCTCGCGGCGCCGCGAAGGTGTACCTCGACGGTGTGGGCTGCCCGTTCCCGGCGTCGACGTGCCCCGCGGGCTGCACGCCGTACTCGACTCGAGCGCTCGACGAAGCGGATCAGTGCATCGAGGTCGTGCTGGGCTGCGTTGCAGGTGTGATCTGGCAGAACGGTACGTCCTCCTGCGCGAAGCGGCTCGACGACGGGTTGCTCATCGAGATTTACGGCATCCTTCCGCAGATGCGCGACGATTGGACGACGTGCACCGCGGACGAAGCCGCACGGTGGCGAGCCCGATGTCGGGGGCGGTGATCGCCTCGGCGTCGAGATTCCGACGCCCTCGCTCGTGGTCGCTGCTCGAAGCCGTGGCAGTCCGTCGAGGGGGCCGCTGGGCTCCCGCTCCCGCTGTCGGAAATGAGCCGTTCGTGTGAGGCCGGCGGCGCGTCTTGTGGCGACGCGGCAGGCGGGCTAACTCCCGAGCCCATGGACGACGCCCTCGTCATCGCCGGCAGGAGCTTTCAGAGCCGCCTGATCGTCGGTACCGGAAAGTACAAGAACGTCGAGGAGACCGAGCGCGCGATCGACGCGTCCGGCGCCGAGATCGTGACCGTCGCCCTCCGGCGCGTCGATCTCGGCGACAAATCCAGCGGATCGCTGATGGCGCTTCTCCAGCGGAAGAGCTGGACGCTCCTGCCCAACACGGCCGGTTGCTACACCGCCGAGGACGCCGTGCGCACGCTCCGCCTCGCGCGCGAGCTGGGGATCGCGAGCATGGTCAAGCTCGAGGTCATCGGCGATCCGAAGACGCTCTACCCGGACAACGAGCAGACGCTCGAGGCCGCCAAGACGCTCGTGAAGGAGGGCTTCGTCGTCCTTCCGTATTGCATCGACGATCCCATCGTGTGCCGCAAGCTCGAGGACATCGGGTGCGCCGCCGTGATGCCGCTCGCGGCGCCGATCGGCAGCGGTCTCGGGATCCGGAACCCTCACAACCTGTCGATCATCCTCGAGCACGCCAAGGTCCCGGTGATCGTCGACGCGGGGGTAGGCACGGCGAGCGACGCCGCGATCGCGATGGAGCTCGGCTGCCACGGCGTCTTGATGAACACCGCCATCGCGCACGCGACCGATCCGGTCCTGATGGCGACGGCGATGCGCGACGGCGTGCGCGCCGGGCGCATGGCGCGCCTCGCCGGGCGGATGGCGAAGACCCGCTACGCGAACGCGTCGAGCCCGACGGCGGGGCTCATCGAGTGATCGCGCGTCTCCTCGGCGCAGGCCTGGTCGTGGCGGCGCTCGGCGGCGCGCCGTTCCAGTGCGGCTCGTCGTCGAACCCGGAGACGCGCCGCGAGGACACCGCCGGCGACGCGCTCTACGACCTCGCGATGGACTTCCGCGCCAAGGGCAACGAGGCGGCGGCGAAGGACACGCTCCGGTACCTCGTGGAGCACTACCCGTCGAACCGTCACGTCCCGGCCGCGCGCGAGGAGCTCGCCGAGGGGAGCGCGCCGGCGAAGAGCGCGGCGCCCGCCGATCCGTGAAGGCGCCGCGCGCCTCGGCGGCGCCTCCGCGCGAGGCGCCCGCGCGCGCGCCGTCGGTCGTCCTCGTCACGGATCCGCGCTGGACGCTCGCTCGGATCGAGGAGGTCATAGCCGCGGCCGGGCCGGCGCTCGCGCCGGGGGCCTTCGCCGTTCAGCTCCGCGACAAGGCGGCGTCGCGCGCCGACCTCGCGCGCTCGGCGCGCGCGCTCCGCGCCGTGACCGCGCGCGTCGGAGCGCGGCTCTTCGTCAACGCGCCGACGATCGAGGCGCTCGACATCGTCGCGGACGCCGGCGCCGACGGCGCGCACGTGCCTTGCCGCGCGGACCGGATCGCGGGAGCGCGTGAGCGGCTCGGCGCGGCGGCTTGGATCTCGACCCCCGCGCACGCGGACGACGACGTTCGCGTCGCGCGCTCTGCCGGTGCGACGATGGTGCTGGTGAGCCCGATCTTCGCCTCGCCGGGGAAGGGCGCCCCGCGCGGCGTCGACGCGCTCACGAGAGCCCGCGCGCGCGCGGACGCGGCGGTCACGGTGGCGTTCGCCGGCGCGGG
>JAHBWF010000176.1 GCA_019637105.1 Labilithrix sp. | reverse complement strand
CGCGACGTTGGCTCGCGTCCGCGCAGTGACGTCCTCGACGTCCTCCGCGACAGGTGAGCGAAATGCGCGAATCCGCTGAGCTTTCGGGCCGGCGATCCGGCGCGAGTGGTCCCCCGGGTGCAGAGCGACCCGGCGGGAGGTAGCTCGACATGTTCAAGCTCCATCGTTCTTCGAAAGGTTGTGTTCCTTTGATCTCGGTCGCGCTCGTCGGCCTCGGGCTCGTGCTTGGAGGCTGCTCGGGTGCGGACCGAGGGGAGAGCTCGCCGCTCGTGGCGGGCGAGCCCATCCCGGACCAGGCGCTCCTCGATCCCGGCACCGAGCCGCCGGTCTCCGGGGAAGAGGTGGCGCCCGTCACCGATCCCGCCGCGGCTGCGGCCGCGCCGGCCGATCCCGCGGCGGAGCCGGAGACGCCCGTCGAGCAGCCGCCGGTCGCGGAGGAGGAGACTCCTCCCGCGGAGGAGGAGCCGACGCAGCCGCCCTTCGAGCCCCCGCAGCTCCCGCAGTTCGACGATCCTCTGCAGAACCCGAACAACCCTCTGAACCCGAACAACCCGTTCCAGAACCCGAACAACCCTCTGCAGGACCCGTTTCAGAACCCGAACAATCCCCTGCAGAACCCGAACAACCCTCTGCAGAACCCGTTTCAGAACCCGAACAACCCTCTGCAGAACCCGTTTCAGAACCCGAACAACCCCCTGCAGAACCCGTATCAGAACCCGCTCCAGAACCCCCTCCAGAACCAGCTGAACAACCTCGGGCTGAACAACCCGGGCTTGAACCCCGCGCTGAACCCGGCGCTCGGCTTCGGCGGGCTCGGTGGGCTGGGGGGCCTCGGCGGGCTGGGGGGCCTCGGCGGCCTCGGCGGCCTCGGTGGCTTCGGCGGCCTCGCCGCGGCGGGCTGCGGGTTGGCGTGCATGTGACGCGCGCTCCGCGCGACGCGTCGCCGGGGCGAGCTCGGGACGAGGCCTCCGGCCCGACCGAGCTCGCCCGACGCACGTGTCGGACGAACGTGCGACGTGCGTCGCGGCCGTAGGCGCGTGAGCGTGGCGCGACGTCGCTCGAGGTTCGCCCTCGTCGAAGGCGGCGATGGAGGAAGAGCGGCCTGACCTGCCGTCGGGCAGGCACGGCCCACTCCGTCGAGGAGGCTCGATCCCGACGTGAGGTCCGCTTCGCGCGTGGTCCGGCTCGCCGTGCTGGGCCGTGCTAGGAATGAGCTCGTGCGTCTCCGGGCACTCGTCGCCGTCCTCCTCTGCACCGGGATCGCTTCGGCGGCGCCGCCGGGGAAGGCTGCGCCTCCACCCCCGCCGGCGAGCGCTGTCGAGCCCGTGCCGGCCTGGCCGCCGCCTGCCGCGCCGCGGGCCGTGGATGCCGCGCGCGCCGGAGCGGAGTGGAACGAGGCGAACGCGCTCGCGCCGTGGCCCGTGTCCGCGAGCATCGCCTTCGGACGCATCGCGCAGAACCCGATGCATCCGTCGCACGGCGCGGCGGTGGCCCGGCTCGGCGCGCTCGCGCGCGAGCTCGGCAACGCGGCCACGCTCGAGCGCTTCTTCACCGGCGTGCAGGAGGCGACGCTGCAGCAGCAGGCCGAGAGCGGAGCGGTGCTCCTCCTCGCGGCGCGGAACCGCTACGACCAGCGGCTCTTCGACGACGCCGTGCGCTTCGCGGCCAAGGTGGACCGGCGCGAGCCCGAGTACCCCGCCGCGCAGCTCCTCGCCTCGGCCGCGAACGTCCAGCTCCGGCGCGGGGTGCCTGCCGTGCAAGCGGCGCAGCGCGCGCTCCAGTGGACCGACGAGGCGCCGCCGAGCCGCGATCGCGCCTGGCTGCGCGACGTGGCGCTCCTGGCCATCGCCCGCATCCATGGCGCGGCGGCGGTGCGGCTCGACGAGAACGATCTGCCCGTGGTGAGCGCTCTGCACCTCAGCGCCGCCGTGAAGTTCTACGAGAAGGTCGAGCCCACCTCGGCGCTCTTCTCGGACGCCGCGCGCGAGCTCGCCTGGAGCTTCGCCCTCGCCGGCGATCACGTGCGCGCGTCCGGGCTCGGGCGATGGCTCTCGTCCGCGGCCGCGTCCTCGCCCTACGCGGTGGACGGCGACGCTGTCCGCGCCGCGAGCGCGCTCGCCTACTGCGACGTCGAGACGGCGAGGCTCGCCACGCGCCAGCTCCGCGCGCGCGCGACGGCGCTCCAGGCTCGCCTCGGCGCGCTCGTCACCGCGACCACGCGCGACGATGCGTGGCTCGCGCTCGTCGCGACCGCGCGTGAGGGCCGCCTCGAGCCCGACGTCACGATCGAGATCGGTCGCGCGGATCGGGGGCTCGCCCGGCGGCTCCAGTACCTCGCGCGCATCGACGCCGAGGCCCGCGTGGCGCCGCCCGGCGCGCTCGCCGTGGAGCGAGCGCGCGTCGTGGCGGAGATCGCGGCCGCGGTGCGTGGACGCGTGACCGACACGCTCGCCAATCTCGCGGCGCGTCTCGAGGACGCGCGCCGTCTCGAAGGCGCCGCCGCCTCGACGGTGGACGCCCAGGAGGCGGCGATGATGAACCTACGGCCGCGCGATCGCGAGCTCGACCCGTGGGCCAACCGTCTCCCGTTCACCGCCCCGCGCTACGAGAGCGCGCTCTTCCAGGTGCCCATGAGGTTCTCGTGCGCGCGCTGATCGCGTTGCTCTTCCTCGGCTGCGCCGGGCGACCGCCGGCCGAGGCGCCCTCGTGGCAAAAGAAGGCGGTCGGCGGCGACTGTGAGATCTCGATCGCGCTGTCCGTCCCCGAAGCGACTGATCCCGCTCCGAAGGTCGTCGGTCGCGGGATGACCGCGCTGTCGCGCCTCGCGGACGCGAAGATCCCGTCGGGCAAGCGCCTCGAGGTCTGCGCGAGGATGAGGCCCGAACGTGGCGCGGACTGGATCGTCGTCGTCCGCGAGATCGCCGTCGACGAAGCCACGCGTCTCGCGAGCTCGGGCGAGCTGTTGCCGAGCGGCGCCGTGCGCAGTCGCTCCGGCTCCGGCTCCTTGTTCGTCTGGGAGCGCGTCTGGGCGATCGCCTCGGAGAGCGCCGCCTCGCGCGTGCAGCATCTCGGCAAGGGCGACGTCGCTTCGCCCATCGCCCTTCCGAACGGCACCATCGGAGCGCTCTCGATCCGCGGAGAAGCGGCCCATCGCATCCAGCAGCACCTCGTAGAAGGGACGCCGCTCTCGCACTTCGTGGAGGCGGTCGCCGAGGTGCGCCTGAACGGCGATCACCTCACCTTGCGCGCCCGCCTGCGGTTCGACTCCGAGGACGATGCCCGCCGCCTCGCCGCCGCGATCGAGGACGGATGGCGCCGTGCGGGCGATCAGGCGGCCCGCGGAGACAAGGGCGAGCTGGCGGACCTGCGTCGCGACGCGGAGCTCAAGGTCGATCGCGTCGGAGTCTCCGTCGACACCACGCTCGACGTCTGGGAGGAAGGCACGCGCCGCGCGGCTCCCGCCGCGACCGCTCCGAAGGGGACCTACGACGAAACGTGCTCGCCCGGAGGGCGCTTCGACCTCGACGAGAAGTCATGCGTGCCTTGATCGTCGCGGCCCTCGCCTTCGCCGCTTGCGGCGGTCCCGCGGGCAGCTTCCCGAGCTCCGCTTCGGCCTGCCGTCTCTACGCGCGCGGCGCCGACGTCGCGGGCGCGGTGTGCGTCGCGTCCGCGACCGCGCACGTCGTGGCGCTGCGGGTAGACCGTCAGGGACAGCCTGTCGTCGTCGGGACCTTCGCCGGTCGCCTCGAGCTCGATCCGTCCCGCGCCATCGCGACCGCCGGCGTCGCGCAGCCGTTCGTCGCGGGGTTCGACGCGTCGCTGCGTCCGCGCTTCGTCACGCCGCTCGACCTGTCCGGCGCGATGGGCGGCGTCACCGTGGGGGCGCGCGGCGTCGCGATCGTCTCGAGCAGCCTCGACGCGCCTGAGGGTCCGTTCCTCACGCGGCTCGGCCCCAACGGCGAGGTCACGCTGCGCAAGGACCTCGGCTTCGGCGGCCTCGTCGGCAGCGTGAGCTTCGATCCGCGCGGCGCGCTCCTGATGCGTACGCAGCGTGAGGGGCTCCGCATCGTCGCGACGGACGAGGACGGGACGGTGCTCGTCGCGCCGCGTATCGTCCCGCCGTGGATCCCGCAGCTGCCCGCGTCCGCGCGCGAGGGCGCGGTCGTCTCGGACGTGGCGGTGCTCCCGGACGGGATCGTCACCGCGCACGCCGGCGAGGCCGGGGACGAGATGCTCACGAAGGTGACGACGACGGGAGCGGTCGTCTGGTCGAAGGCGGCGTTCATCGATAGCCGTTCCCAGCTCGCCGCGATCGGGTCGGGCATGGTGGTGCTGAACGCGGACGGCGCGTCGCAGTGCAACGGCCGCGGCTTCGCCGTGACGATGCTCGATCGCGACGCGAACCCGCGCTGGTCCAAGTGCTTCTTCGGCCGCGCCGAACGCCTGCGACTCGCGGCGGACGACGGGCGCGTCGTCGTCGCCGGCGAGGCCCAGGGGAGCATGGATTTCGGCCAGGGCGCCGTCCCGGCCCCGGGCAAGGCGGGATCCTTCGTCCTCCGCCTCGACGAGAGCGGAAACCTCCGCCGCGTGATCTGGCTCGGAGGCCCGAGCCACGTCGCGAACGACGCGGTCGCGATCCTGCCGAACGGCCGCATCCTCGTCGCAGGCGGCGTCGGCGAGAGCCCGTCCCAGACGCACCTGTATCTGGCGACGCTGAAGGACTGAAGCTCGCGCGAACCCGGTCACGAGGCGGCCGTGCACGTGGCGGTCTTGGTCGAGGTTTCGAACGCCCTCCGCGCGCGACGGCTCCTTCGGCGGTCCGGCCTCGGAGCGCGGGCGGCGGAGTCGGACGTGAGCCTGCGCGCCGCAGCGCGTCGGTCTCCTTCGCGTCGCGAGCTCGTGGTACGAGCTCGTTTTGATTGTCGATCGTGCCGGCACCCGGTTCGATGCGGTCATGAGCGTCGACCGAACGGGCCCGCTGGCATCTCTCGCGAGGACGATGGGCAGCGCCGCGCTCGCCGCGCTCGTCGCGCTCGCGTGCGGCGGCGGGACGGAGGCGCCGCCGGCGCCGCCGACGGACGAGGTGCCCTCGGGATCGACGCCGCCGAGCCGCGCCACGCCGGACGAGTCGCCGTCGTCGCCGAGCGCGCCGCCGTCGACGCCGCCGCCGCCGTCCGCGGCGGCGCCCACGGCCGCGGAGTGCTTCCAGGACATCGCGGGCTCGACGCCCGGCCCGGACTACGACAAGCACGGCCCGACGATCGCGAAGAGCTGCGCCGGGACGCACCACCAGACGATCGCCGGCGTCGAGAAGGTCGTCTTCCTCGGCGACTCGGTCACGGTCGGCACGCCGCCCACGCCCCAGAAGGACTTCTACCGCACGCGCCTCGAGGCGATGCTCAAGCAGAAGTTCGGCGCCGGGCTCGAGGTGGCGAGCTGCGCGGAGTGGGGCGCGCGCGTCGACGATCTGCTCGAGGGCGGAAAGCAGATCGAGAAGTGTTTCCCGAGCGGCGTCGAGACCAAGAAGACGCTCGTCGTGATGACGAACGGCGGCAACGACCTCGCGGCGTGGGCGAAGAGCAAGCTCTCGACGAGCGCGGCGGTGGCGGAGGCCGACGCCGCGCTCGACCTCCTGCGCAGCGCGATCGAGTGGCTCAAGTCGCCGACGCACTTCCCCAACGGATCGTTCGTCGTCTTCGCGAACGTCTACGAGTACACCGACACCTCGGGCGACCTCACGAGCTGCCCGGCGGCGTCGCTCTCCGGCTTGCGCGGGACCTGGCCGGAGGGGATCGACGCGCTCGTCCACTTCGAGGAAGGCTTCATGAAGGTCGCGGTCGACACCCAGACCGACCTCATGTTCCTCTTCGAGCACTTCTGCGGTCGCGGCTTCAAGCGGAAGGACGCGAGCCTCCAGTGCTACCGCGGCCAGGACGCTCCGCTCTGGTTCGACGTGTCCTGCATCCACCCGACGCCGGCCGGGCACGAGCAGATCGCGCTGCAGTTCGCCAAGGTGATCGACGGGACCTAAGGCCTCCGCGCCGGAGCTCTGCAGCCGCGAGCGCGAGCGGGCTTCGATACTCACGGGTCACCCTTTCAACCCGTCCGCGAGCCTGCTAGGAGCGGCGTCGGAAGAAGACTCCGGTGCCCCGCCGCGACGACCTCCAGAAGATCCTCATCATCGGCGCCGGGCCGATCGTCATCGGCCAGGCCTGTGAGTTCGACTATTCCGGCACGCAGGGCGCCAAGGCGCTCCGCGACGAGGGCTACGAGGTCGTCCTCGTCAACTCGAACCCGGCCACCATCATGACGGATCCGGGCCTCGCCGCCCGGACCTACGTCGAGCCGCTCGAGCCGCGCACGCTCGAGGCCATCATCGAGCGCGAGAAGCCGTCGGCGATCCTCCCGACGCTCGGCGGGCAGACGGCGTTGAACCTCGCGCTCGCGCTCGAGGAGCGCGGCGTGCTGAAGAAGCACGGCGTCGAGATGCTCGGCGCGCGCCCCGACTCGATCGCGAAGGCCGAGGACCGCTCGCTCTTCAAGGCGGCGATGGAGAAGATCGGCTTGACCTGCCCTCGGGCGGGCACGGCCCACTCCGTCGAGGAGGCCTGGAAGATCGTCGAGGAGACGGGCTTCCCGGCGATCCTCCGCCCGTCGTTCACGATGGGCGGCTCGGGCGGCGGCATCGCGAAGGACAGGACCGAGTTCGAGGCGAAGGTCGCGTGGGCGCTCGCGCAGTCGCCGACGCGCGAGGTGCTGATCGAGGAGAGCGTCCTCGGCTGGAAGGAGTTCGAGCTCGAGGTCATGCGCGACCGGGCCGACAACTTCATCGTGGTCTGCTCGATCGAGAACATCGACCCGATGGGCGTCCACACCGGCGACTCGATCACGATCGCCCCGGCGATGACGCTGACCGACAAGGAGTACCAGCGCCTCCGCGACGCCGCGCGCGCGGTCATGACCGAGATCGGCGTCGAGACCGGCGGCGCGAACGTGCAGTTCGCCGTGAACCCGGCGGACGGCAAGATCCACGTCATCGAGATGAACCCGCGCGTGTCGCGCTCGAGCGCGCTCGCCTCCAAGGCGACGGGCTACCCGATCGCGAAGATCGCGGCGAAGCTCGCGGTCGGCTACACGCTCGACGAGCTCACCAACGACATCACGGGGACCAGCGCGGCGTTCGAGCCGGTGATCGACTACGTCGTCACCAAGTGGCCGCGCTTCGCCTTCGAGAAGTTCCCCGGCGCCGACAACACGCTCGGCACGCAGATGAAGAGCGTCGGCGAGGTCATGAGCATCGGCCGCACGTTCTGCGAGTCGCTGCAGAAGGCCGCGCGCTCGCTCGAGACCGCGCGCGACGGCCTCGTCTCGCTCGTCGGCCGCGTCGACTACCGCGTCCTGGCGATGCCCAAGAAGGAGCGCGACCTCG
This sequence comes from Labilithrix sp., assembly GCA_019637105.1. Classification (GTDB taxonomy): domain Bacteria; phylum Myxococcota_A; class Polyangia; order Polyangiales; family Polyangiaceae; genus Labilithrix. The sequence continues at coordinate 8,046 of JAHBWF010000176.1, read as the reverse complement.
CGATGGAGGCCGCCGAGGTCGAGGCGCCGAAGACGCTGCCTCCCCCCGGCCCCGACGAGCTCGTCGCCGCGCTGCGGAAGGTCATCCCGACCCCGACGAGCGATCGGCTGTTCTACGTGGTCGACGCGATGCGCGCCGGCGTCTCGCCCGCCGAGATCCACGAGCTCACGAAGATCGATCCCTGGTTCGTCGCGCAGATCGAGCGGATCGTCCGGGCGGAGGAGCTCATCAAGAGGGGCGAGCTCGGCCCGGCTCGGCTCGCGGAGTACAAGCGGCTCGGCTTCTCCGACGCCCAGATGGCGAAGCTCGCCGGCAAGACGCAGGAGGAGATCCGCGCCGCGCGCAAGCAGGAGCGCGTCACCCCGGTCTACGCCCGCGTCGACACGTGCGCGGCCGAGTTCGTCGCGCACACGCCGTACATGTACTCTACATACGAGTCCGAGAGCGAGGCGCGCGCGGACTCGAGCAAGAAGAAGGTCGTCATCCTCGGCGGCGGCCCGAACCGCATCGGCCAGGGCATCGAGTTCGACTACTGCTGCGTCCACGCCGTGCAGGCGCTGCGCGAGCTCGGGTACGAGACCGTGATGGTCAACTGCAACCCCGAGACCGTGTCGACCGACTACGACACCGCCGACCGTCTCTACTTCGAGCCGCTGACGCTCGAGGACGTCCTCGCGATCTGCGACGAGGAGAAGCCCGAGGGGGTCATCGTCCAGTTCGGCGGCCAGACCCCGCTGAAGCTCGCCGTGCCGCTCGAGAAGGCGGGCGTGAAGCTCCTCGGGACGACGGCCGACGCCATCGACCGCGCCGAGGATCGCGGTCGCTTCGACGCGCTGCTCACGAAGCTCGCGCTCCGCAGGCCCCGGAGCGGCATCGCGACGGGCACCGACGAAGCCTTCCGCGTCGCCGAGGAGATCGGCTACCCCGTGCTCGTCCGCCCGAGCTACGTGCTCGGCGGGCGCGCGATGATGATCGCGTACTCGCGCGCGGAGCTCGAGAGCTACATCCACCTCGCCGTCGAGGCGGCGCGCGACGCGGGCACCCAGACGATCCTCGTCGACGAGTTCCTCAAGGACGCCATCGAGGTCGACGTCGACTGCGTCGCCGACGGCAAGCGCGCGGTCATCGGCGGGGTGATGCAGCACATCGAGGAGGCGGGGGTCCACTCCGGCGACTCGTCGAGCGTCCTGCCGCCGCACTCGCTCTCGCCGGAGCTCGTGCTCAGCATCGAGGAGCAGACGCGCATGCTCGCCCTCGAGCTCGGCGTCGTCGGCCTGATGAACGTGCAGTTCGCGGTGAAGGGCGGCGAGGTCTACATCCTCGAGGTGAACCCGCGCGCGTCGCGCACCGTGCCGTTCGTCTCGAAGGCGACGGGCCGGCCGCTCGCGAAGATCGCGGCGAAGGTGATGGCCGGGCGCTCGCTCGACGAGCTCGGGGCGACCGACATCGAGGTGCCGCGTCACGTCGCGGTGAAGCAGAGCGTCTTCCCGTTCACGAAGTTCCCCGGCGTCGACACCATCCTCGGGCCGGAGATGCGCTCGACCGGCGAGGTCATGGGGATCGCCGACACGTTCGCGCGCGCCTTCTACAAGAGCATGCTCTCGGCGGGGCTCGACGTGCGTCCGCCCGGGGACGCCGCGTCGCCGGGAGGCGCGGGGACGAAGGGAGAGGGCCGCGGCAAGCGCAGCGTCTTCATCAGCGTGCGTGACGACGACAAGCCGGTCGCCTGCATCATCGCGCGGCGCCTCCGCGCGGCGGGCTACGAGATCGTCGCCACGAAGGGCACGGCGGCGGCGCTCCAGCGCGCGCGCATCCCGGCCACCGCGATCAACAAGGTGCTCGAGGGGTCGCCGCACGTCGTCGACGCGATCCGCAGCGGGACGATCGCGATGGTCGTCAACACGACGATCGGCGCGCGCGAGGTGAGGGACAGCTACTCGCTCCGCCGGCAGACGCTGCTGATGAACATCCCGTACTTCACGACGATCGCGGCGGCGCTCGCGGCGTGCGACGCGATCGAGTCGGCCCGCGGCGACGGCGGCGTGCGCGTGCGCTCGCTCCAGGAGTGGGGCCAGTAGGCGGCGTTCGGCCGCCGGGCGCGTCGTTCGGCGGACTCAGCGGTCGGGCAACGGCCGGCCGTAGGCGTCGCCGCGCCTCGCGGTGGACGTGCGCTCGGTCGCGTCGAGGTAGGCGAGCTCCTGGCCCGCGGCGTCGAGATCGTCGCGCACCGCGATCCGCAGGCGGCGATGGGTCGCCTCGTCGCGGACGGCGGCGACCGCCGCGTCGATGCGCACGCGCGTCTCCGGCTGCGTGCTGTGGCGGAGGACGCGCGCCGCCGCGGCTCGAAGCTCCGCCTCCGCCTCGGGATCCTCGAGGATCGCCCAGAGGTCCTCGAGGTCGAGCGTGTTGCCGCGGTAGCCCGAGCCGGCGGCGAGCATCTGCCCGGCCATGTCGAGGCGCACGAGCCAATCGCGCGGCGTCTCGCCGTTGCGGCGCAGGACGTCGACGCGGCCGGTGACGTCGTTCTTCATCGGGCCCATCCCGCGCGCGCGCAGCGCCGCCGCCCGGATCTGCGAGACGATGACGTGGTGGTCGTGGCCCGACGGACCCCCGAACAAGAACGAGCTCCGCTCGACGAGCACCGAGCGGTACGGCTCCGGCACCGTGAAGGCGAGGCCCGTCGGGTGCTCGTCGACGCTCTGGACGGCCTCGTAGGGCAGCGCGAACCAGCCGCGCGGCGTCCTGAGGCGCAGGCCGTCCGCCGCCATCACGACGCTCGGCTCGGCCGGCGACGCCAGGAGGCCGCCGAGCCCGAGGATCGCGCCGACGAACCCGAAGATGCTGAGGATGAAGCCGACGCCGGCGCCGACCGACGGCGCGATCGCGAGCGTCACGCCGACGGTGATGAAGCTCGCCGCGGCGGCCAGGATGCGTCCGACGAACGCCGAGCGCCTCGACCCGTCGCCGAGGGTCCGCCAGGCGACCACGCCGAAGCCGCCGTGCCCGATGCCGAGCGCGTGGCGCACCTTCTCCGCGGTGGCCTCGTCCGGGACCGAGAGCGTGATCGGGTGCTCGCGGTTCTTGTGCATGAGCGTCAAGAGGAGCCCGCTCGACGTGCGCGCGGTCGTCGCGCCGACGATGTCCTTCGCGTGGATGCGCTGGTTGCGCGAGCCGGCCTTCTCGACGTCGACGTAGCCCGCGCCGAGGGTGAGCTCTGCGATCCGCGGCGCGCGCTGGCGGAAGTCGAAGAGGCCGACGGCGTGGAAGAGCCCGAACGCCGAGAGGCCGATCATCGTGGCCGCGAGGCCGCTGATCGGCCCGAACACGGCGAAGAGGAACGCCGCGACCGGGAACACGTACGGCACGAATCCCCAGAACTTGGGACCTCGAGGATCGGACACGCCCACACGCATTCATCTCTCAAGATAGGAGACCCCACGCGTCTGGCAATCGTGGCGCCGTGAGATGGGCTCCGGTACGCTCTCGTCCTGGCCGCCGGCGGAGGGAGAGCTGCAGCGATGAGACGGATGCTCGCTCGGGGGATGGACGCGGGCCGCCGCGCGCCGAGCGCCCCGGCGCGCTGGAGCCTCGCCTGCGCGCTCGCGTTCGCGGGCGGCTGCCGCGCGCTGAACGCGACCGAGGCGCCCGACGCGGCGGCCGCGGCCGACGGCGGCCCGGTCCAGTCCGAGCCGGCGCCGGAGCCTCCGTCGCGCCTCGAGCCGCCCGTCGTCCGTCCGACGAGCGACATCGTGGTCGACACGGTGGCGGGCTCCGCGACGCGGGGCGGCGCCGACGGCGCGGGCGCAGCGGCGCAGTTCGACAACCCCGTCGGCGTCCTGCTCGATCCGGCCGGGGCGCTCCTGGTCACGGAGTACGACGGCGGGCGCCTCCGCAAGATCGACGGCGTCGGCGCGACGTCGACGATCGCGACGGGGCTCCGCGAGCCCTTCGCCTTGGTGGCGATCGACGACGCGCTCATCGTGCAGACGGACGTCGACAGAAACGGCGCGAAGGGCGCCGACACCGGGACGCTGTGGAAGATCGCGCTCGCGGGCGGCGCGCCGGAGGTCCTCCTCGAGGGCCTCGGTCGCCCGCGTGGGCTCGCGCGCCTCGGCGACGGCCGCGTGGTGTTCTCGGATCGCAACCGCCACAGGCTCTCGATCCTGAACCTGGTCGATCGGACCGTGGCGCCCCTCGCGGGCTCGGGCACCGCGGGGTTCCGCGGCGGCCGCGGCGAGCAGGCTCAGTTCGACGATCCGTACGGCCTCGCCCTGTTGCCCGACGGCAGCGTCGTCGTCGCGGATCGGCTGAACCACGTCATCCGCAAGGTGACGCTGGAGGGGGACGTGACGGTCTTCGCCGGCGACGGCAACCCCGGGATGAAGGACGACGCCGACAAGCTGCTCGCGCGCTTCGACGAGCCGGTCGACGTCGCTTCCGACGTCGCGGGCAACGTCTTCGTCTCCGACAGCCGCAACGGCCGCATCCGGCGGATCGGCTCCGACGGCTCCGTGGAGACGATCGCCGGCGACGGGACGCGAGGGTTCGCCGACGGCGACGGCGCGACCGCGAGGTTCTACGGCCAGGAGCAGCTCGACGTGTCGCCGGACGGCAAGACGGTCTACGTGAGCGACGGCAACGGCGGCGACGGCGAGGATTTCCACCGCATCCGTCGCATCCGCGTGCCCTGACGCGCGGGCCGAATGTGGAGGCGATCTCGGGCGTTCGAGGTACACTGCCAGCGTCGCTGGTCGCCCGATGCCGAGCCCGAAGTATCCGCTCAAGACGCTCCTCGAGCACCGGGAGCGGAAGGTAGACGCCGCCACGGCCGAGCTCGGGGACGCGGCGCGCGCCCGGGAGGCCGCGGACGCCGCCCGCGCCCGCGCCGAGCTCGAGCGCCGCGGCGCCGAGGAGCGCGCGTCGAGGGTGCGCGCCGAGGAGTCCGCCCGCCTCGCGCGCGGACAGCTGAGCGCCGCAGACCTCGCGCGCGGCCGAGCGTGGGAGCTCGCGGCGAGCGCGGAGATCACGGAGCTCGACCGCGCCGTCGCGCGGGCGGAGAAGAGCGTCGAGCGGGCCCGCGAGGTCGAGGCGGGGGCGCGCGCGGAGCTCGCGCAAAGGACGGCCGATCGCGACGTGATCGTGAAGGACGAGACGCGCTTTGGGGATCGCCTGAAGGGGCGCGCGCTCGCCGCCGAGGAAGAGGCGGCCGAAGAGGCCGCTCGGGCGCGGAGGCGCGCGTGAAGCCGCGTTCGCCGGGGCGGACGGCGACGCTGACGAGGGCCGCCGCGCTCGCGTGCCTCGTCGCGTCCGCGGGGTGCCGTAGCGGCTCCAACGTCCCGCCGCCCATCGCCTCGCCGCCCGCGTCGGCGGAGACGAAGACGACCCCGCCGAGCGGGGCGATGACGCTGCCGGTCGTGAAGGCGCTGCTCGACGATCCTCGGCTCGCGGCCGCGCGCGCCTCCGAGCGGAGCAAGGACTGGGCGGCGGCCGCGAAGGCGGTGCGCGACGCCAGGCCGGCGGACCTGCCCGCGGCGGAGGCGTGCGCGTGGGACTTCCTCGAGGGGCGGCTCCTCGTCGCGGCGAACGCGACCGCGGAGGCCGTCGCCCCGTTCGAGCGCGCCGAGGCGGCGGCGTGTCCGCTCTCGGGCCACGCGAAGCTGCGCTCGTCGCAGGCGCTCGCGCGCTCGGGCCGCGCGGACGAGGCGATCGCGCGGGCGCGCGCCGTACCGTCGGATCACGCGTCGCTCCAGGACGACGTGAAGATGGTCCTCGCCGAGTCGCACGCGGCGAAGGGCGACCGCGCCGCCGCGCTCCCGTACTGGCGGGCGTGGCTCACGACGAACCCGTACGGCGCGCGCTGGGTCGACACGTCGGTGCGGCTCGCGAACGCGCTGCTCGACGGGGTCGACGGGCCGCCGGACGCGCGCGCGAAGGAGGCGTACGACCTGGCTACGCGCGTCGTCGTCGAGGCGCCGCGCCTGGCGGACTCGTCCGGCGCGACCCAGGCGCGCCTCCGCGCGGTGGCGCTGCTGCGCGCCAAGGACCGGACGGTCACGGAGGCGCTCAGCGACGTCGAGCGCGCGCGTCAGGCGCAAGGCTGGCTCGACGCGAGCGAGCCGTCGCGCGCGTTCGACCTCGCGAGCGCGGTCCTGAGAGGCGCGTCCGGCGCCGCGTCGTGCAAGGCGGCGCTCACGCGCGCCTACGCGGCCGCCAAGAAGTCGCCCAAGGTCGACGCCTGGGCGGACGCGGTCTCCGCCTGCGAGAAGGACGCCGACCTCGTCACGGCGCTGTTCGCCGGCGCGAAGGCGCGGACCGGCAAGGACCCGAAGCTCGCCATCGAGTGGTTCGGCAAGGTCGAGGCGCTCTTCCCCGACCACCGGCTCGCGGACGACGCGCGCTTTCGCGCGGCGCTGCTCGTGGCGCAAGGGACCGACGAGGACCGCGAGGAGCGCTCCGAGCAGATGCTCCGGACGCTCCCCGACGCGTACCCGTCCGGCGACATGCGGACCGAGGCGCTCTTCCGCGTCGTGCTCGCGAAGCTCCAGAGGGGCCGCACCGAGGACTGGGAGGCGGCGAAGCCGGTGCTCGACCGCATCGTCGAGCTCACGCCCGAGGACCGGCACTGGGCGACGGCCGGCCGCGCCGAGTACTTCCGCGCGCGCGCCTCGGCGGCGACGGGCGACGGTGAGGGCGCCGTCCGGCGCTGGGATCACGTCGTCGAGCAGCACCCGCTCTCCTTCTACATGCTGCTCTCCTATGCGCGGCTCGCCGAGCTCGACCCCGCGCGGGCGAAGCGGGTCCTCGAGGGCGCGATCGCGCGCGACCGGGATCCGGCCGCGCCGGAGCTCCGGGCGTTCCCTTCGAAGAAGCTTCCGATCGTCGAGAAGCCGGCCTTCGTCCGCGCCGTGCGGCTGCTCGAGGTCGGCGACGTCGACGCCGCGCGGCGCGAGCTCGCGGCGGCGGGCGCCCTCGCGGACGACGCGGACGCCGAGGTCGTCTGGACGGTCGGCGCGCTCTACAACCAGGCCGGCGCGTTCGAGCTCGGCCACGCGTTCTCACGCCGGCGGGTGACCGACCACCTCGAGCACTACCCGGAGGGGAAGTGGCGGCTGCCGTGGGAGACCGCGTACCCGCGGGCGTACGCGCCGCTGGTCGCCACGACGTGCGCGAAGTACACGCTCCCGCAGCCGATCACGTGGGGGGTGATGCGCGAGGAGTCGAGCTTCATCGCCGACGTGAAGAGCCACGCGAACGCGTACGGGCTGATGCAGCTCATCGTCCCGACGGCGAAGGGGGTGGCGGTCGGCACCGGCTACGGCAGCGACGAGGACTCGCTCCGGCGTCCCGAGGTGTCGATCGAGCTCGGCACGAAGCTGCTCGCGGCGTTGCGGAAGAAGCACGGGCACGACGCGCTCGCGATCGGCGCGTACAACGGCGGCTCGGGCGCGGTGAACCGGTGGTACAGCGGCCGATCGTCCGACGAGCTCGATCTCTTCGTCGAGAACGTGCCGTGGGAGGAGACGCGGAACTACATCAAGCGCGTCCTCTCGAGCGTCGCGGCGTACGGGTACCTCTACGATCGCAAGGCGTTCGACGACGTCCTCGGCATCCCGCTGCGGTTCGGGCGGTGACTCCGAGGGAGGAGTCGGCGTCGACGAGGTCGACGGCGAGGTCGTGCGACGAGCTCGTGGTCGTCCCGGCGGAGCGTCACGTCGAGCGCCTCGCGCGGGAGGGCCAGCGGGGCGAGACGCGCGCGTCGCTCCGCGCCCGGCTCGTCGGCGCGCTCTTGCCGGGCGTGCGCTTCGCCGACGCCCGCGAGGCGCGCCTCACGCTCGCGGTCGCGCTGGAAGAGGCCGTGTCGACGCGGCCGCCCTCGCGAAAAGACGCGGCGGCGCGCGCGAGCGGGCAGCTCGGCCTCTTCGGCGCCGCCGCGGGCGGGGGGGCCGACGACCCGCTGCTCGCCACGCTCCGCGGGCGCGGCGGCGCGTCGTGGGTCCGCGCGGTGACCGCCATCGACGAAGCGATCGGCGCGCTCCGCGCGCGCGG
>JAHBWF010000175.1 GCA_019637105.1 Labilithrix sp. | reverse complement strand
GAGGCCCGCCCCCCCGCCGGCGCGCCTCGCGGCGTCGCTCACCGGCGCGCTTCGCAGCCTTGCATCTCGCCGTCGTTCGAGGCCGCGCGGGCCTTGCAGGCCGCGACGTACGAGACGAGCATCGTCTTCGTCGGGAGGTAGCAGCTCCCGTCCTTCGCGGTGGCGCTGATCCACTTCGAGAGCCCCGTGCGCCACGCCCAGAGGCGCGCGCCGCGCGCGTCGCCGAAGGCCGGCTGGCCGTCCTCGCTCGTGCCCGAGTAGTCGTCGTTCCAGTTGTAGAAGCTGCCGCGCCACTCGCGGTACTCCGCGAGGAACGCGTCGAGCTCCGGCGGCGCGTCCTTCATGATCGCCTCGAAGCGCGCGACCGACGCCCACATGCAGCGCTTGCCGTAGACGGTCCCGTTCTGCCAGCCGTGGTCCGCGCTGAGGCCGCCGGCCCACTTCTGGAACCAGTCGACGCCGTAGAGCGACGCGCTCTCGCTCCGCGCGCCCGATCCGGCGCTGCTCGCCGGCGCGGTCACGTCCTCGTCGAACACGACGTGCTCCTGGTCGACGTCCTTCACGGCGTCGCGGATCTTCGCGAGCTTCTCCTCGTCCTCCTCGGTGAGGTTCTGCTCGCCTTCGGCGATCTCTTCGGGCTCGGCGGCGGCGTTGCAGCCGACGGCGACCGAGGCGGAGGCGAGCGCGGTGACGAACAGGAGGGAGAGCTTCATGGTCGATCGTCAGGTTTGCATACATTGAACCACGTAGGCCGACGTGAGCGCTGTTGATTGGTTTCAACTAGTTACGCCAAGGTTCGGCGGTTGGGTGGTCGGTCTCCACGAGGATCCCGCGCGGATCGGGTGGGGAGCGGCCGGCCCACCGATCGGGGTCGCGAGAGCCCGGGCCGCGCGTCGATCATGGCTCCCCTTCGAGACGGCGCGCGCCCGATCGCGCGACCCCGCGGGGCGTCGCGATTCACGGGGGCGTCCGTCGATCCGTCCGCCTCGGAGCGGCGGCCTCCGTCACGGAGCGGGCTCGCGCAGCTCGCGCAAGCGCTCGCGCGACGCCCCCGCCGCCGCGGACGGCCCGGCGTTTGCTCGTATCCCACACATGGTCATCCCGCAGCGCGACTGGCTGCTCCTCCGAGGCCGCATGCGCGCGGTCGCGAAGATCTCCGTGCTCCCCCTGCTCCTCACCGCGCGATGCGTGGCCGAGGGCGAAGACCGCGACGACGGCGAGCTCGAGTCCCCGGCCGAGGCGTCCTCGAGCGATCGCTGAGCGGGCCGCTCGCGTTCGAGGATCGCGAGCCCGATCGCAGGGCCTCCGCGATCGCCGCTCGCGCGCCGAGGCCGTCGCGCGGCTCACCGGCCGAGCTCCTCGCGGAGGAACGCGAGGAACGAGCGGATCCGAGGCACCGAGCGCCGCGACGTGGAGTGGACGGCGCTCACGACCGAGCGGCCTCCGTCGGCGTCGGGGAGGACCTCGACGAGCCGGCGGTCCCGGAGCTCGGCGCCGACCATGAAGTCGAGCACGCGCGCGATCCCCGCCTCGGAGAGCGCGGCGGCGACGAGCACGTCGCCGCGATCGACGTCCAGGGGGCCGCCGACGGCGATCGCGCGGCCGTCGAGCACCCACGGGCGCGGCCGCGCGCGCGGCGGGATGAAGCGAACGCACGCGTGGCCCGCGAGCTCGTCGGGCGTCCGCGGCGCGCCCTTCCGCGCGAGGTACGCCGGCGACGCGACGAGCACCCACCGCGGGCGCAGGAGCACGTGCGCGACGACGTCCTGGTCGTCGACCTCGCCGACGCGGAGGCCCACGTCGACGTCCTCCTCGGCGAAGCGCACGACGCGATCGGAGAACCGGACGTCCGCGCGCACCGTCGGGTGACGGAGGAGGAAGCGCGACAGCGCCGGCGTGAGGATGGGCGCGAGGATCTGGGACGACGAGACGGTGAGCGTGCCCTGCGGTACGCCGCGCGCGATCGAGAGCTCGCTCTCGGCGATGCGCATCTGGGCGAGGGCCTCGCGGCAGCGCGACGCGAACTGCGCCCCTTCGCTCGTGAGGCGGACGCTGCGGGTCGTACGCTCGAGCAGCCGCGTCCCCACGCGCTCCTCGAGCCGCCGGATCGTCCGCGAGACGGCGGCGGGGGTGACCCCGAGGGACTCCGCCGAGCGCCGGAAGCTCAGGGTCTCGGCGACGCGGAGGAAGGGGGCGACGCCGGTGAAGGGGTCGATATTGTCAACCATGGATCAACAGTGAGGTAGCCAACCGTCGATTGTCAACGACAGCGCCCGGGTTTACCCCTGTCTCTGCGGCCCGCGCGGACGAAGCGCGGACGACAGACGACGACGGGACACAAGGAGCGACGCGATGAAGATCGGAATCCTCGGGACGGGTATCGTGGGCGAGACCATCGGCGCGAAGCTCGTGGCGCTCGGCCACGACGTGAAGATCAGCGGGCGGGCGGCCGTGAACGAGAAGGCCGGCGCGTGGGTAGCCAAGGTCGGCGGCAAGGCGTCCTACGGGACGTTCGCCGACGCCGCCGCGTTCGGCGAGCTCGTCTTCCACTGCACGAAGGGAGACGGCGCGGTCGACGCGGCGCGCGCCGCGCGCGCGGGGCTCGCCGGGAAGATCCTCGTCGACGTGACCAACCCGCTCGACTTCTCCGCCGGCTTCCCGCCGACGCTCTTCGTCAGCGGGAGAGACTCGCTCGGCGAGCGGATCCAGCGCGAGGTGCCCGAGGCGAAGGTGGTGAAGACGCTCAACACCGTCAACTGCAACGTCATGGTCGACCCATCGCGGCTCGGCGCCGACAGCGACGTCTTCGTGAGCGGGGACGACGCGGAGGCGAAGGCGGTGGTGAGCCGCTTCCTCCGCGAGCAGCTCGGTTGGCGCGAGGTGACGGACCTCGGCGACCTCACGACGGCGCGAGGGACGGAGTCCTACCTGCTGCTCTGGATCCGCCTCATGGGGGCCCTGAAGACCGCCGACTTCAACATCAAGCTCGTCCGGGCGTAGCGCGACGAATTCGTGTGATTAAATCGAAACGCCGGAGAGGCGCCCGGCATCGATAGGCGACGGGGGCGTTGACCCACTCACAACCCCTCGAATATTCGTGGGAACCCCAATGCGCCCGGCGACCCTCGGTCTGCTCGTAGTCCTCTCCACCCAGGCGCTCGTCGCCTGCAAGAAACCCGATCCCGCGGTGACCGAGGTCACCTCCGCCGCGGCGCCGGCGCCGATCAAGGTGCAGGTCGCCGCGGTCGAAGAGCTGCCGATGCCCGAGCACCTGGTGCTCACCGGCACGCTCCGCGCCAGCCAGGAGTCCGAGGTCGCCGCGGACGCCGCCGGGAAGGTGACGGCCACCTTCGTCGAGCGAGGCCAGCGCGTGAAGCAGGGCGACACGCTCGCCATCCTCGACGCGCGGGGCGCTTCGATCTCCGCGTCGGCCGCGAACGCCCAGACGCAGCTCGCGAAGGCGCAGCTCGAGCAGGCGCAGCGCGAGTGCGATCGTGTCAAGGCGCTCAAGGACAGCGGCGCGATCTCGCAGGCCGAGTACGACCGCGTGACCTCGCAGTGTCAGACCACGCAGTGGTCCGCGGCCGCGGCGCAGGCGCAGCAGCAGAGCGCGCAGAAGATCGTCGGCGACTCCGTCATCCGCGCGCCGTTCCCGGGGGTGATCGGCGAGCGCTCCGTGAACGTCGGGCAGTACGTGCAGCCGTCGACGCGCGTGGCCACCTTGTACACGCCCGATCCGCTGCGCCTCGAGCTGACCGTGCCGGAGGCGAACGTCGCCGGCATCAAGCCGGAGCAGCCCGTCGTCTTCACGGTCTCCGCGTTCGGCGACGAGAAGTTCTCCGGGACTGTGAAGTTCATCAGCCCCAACGTCCGCCCCACGACGCGCGACCTCGTCATCGAGGCGTTCTGTCCGAACGTGGACCTGAAGCTCAAGCCGGGCATGTTCGCGGTCGCGCGGCTCGAGACCGCCGAGAAGCCGCTCCCCGCGATCCCGCTGACGGCGCTCGCCAAGCAGGCCGACGTCGCGCGCGCCTTCGCCGTCGTCGAGAAGCGGGTCGAAGAGCGGATCGTCCAGCTCGGCGCGGAGCGCGACGGCAAGATCGCGGTGCTCGCGGGCCTCAAGCCGGGCGAGCAGGTGGTCGTCTCCCCAGGCCCCGACGTGCGCGACGGCGCGCAGGTCCAGTAGAGGTCGGCGATGCAGTGGCTCGCCGAGATATGCGTCAAGCGGCCGATCTTCGCGACGGTCCTCGTCCTTCTGATCTCCGTCATCGGGCTCGCCGGCTACACCAAGCTCGGGCTCGACCGCTTCCCGAACGTCGATCTGCCGATCGTCGTCGTCATCACGCGCCTGCCCGGCGCGGCGCCCGAGGACGTCGAGACCGAGATCACGGAGAAGGTCGAAGAGGCCTGCAACACGATCAGCGGCATCGAGGAGATCACGTCGATCACGTCGGAGGGCGTCTCCCAGGTCGTGATCCGCTTCGTCCTCGAGAAGAACACGGACGTCGCGTCGCAGGAGGTCCGCGACCGGCTCCAGCTCATCATCCCGGATCTGCCGAAGGGCATCGATCTGCCGACGGTGCAGAAGCTCGATCCCGACGCGTCGCCGGTCATCTACTTCGCCCTGAAGTGGCCGGGCAAGCCGATCCAGGAGGTCACCGAGCTCGCCGACAAGCGCGTCCGCCGCCACTTCGAGTCGGTCAACGGCGTCGGTCAGGTCGCGATCGTCGGCGGCCAGAAGCGCCAGGTGAACGTCTGGCTGGATCCGGTCCGGATGCGCGCCGTCAACCTCACGTCGCTCGACGTGCAGCGCGCGATCGCCTCCCAGAACCTGACGATGCCGGGCGGCCGCGTCGACACGGGGCCGGAGCAGCTGACGCTGCGCATCCACGGCCGCGTCGAGCGACCCGATCAGATCGGCGACCTCGTCGTGCGCCAGGAGGCCGGCCACTCGATCCGCGTCCGCGACGTCGGCCGCGTCGAGGACGGCGGGGAGGAGCCCGAGAGCGCCGCGATCCTCAACGGCGAGCCGTCGATCGTCCTCGCCATCCGCAAGCAGTCGGGCGCCAACACCGTGGAGGTCGTCGACGCGGTGAAGGCGCGCCTCGAGGACCTCCAGCGCGCGCTGCCCCCGGGCGCCACGGTCGAGACCGTGCGCGACGACTCCGGCGTCATCCGGACGAGCATCGCGGGCGTCAAGGAGCACCTGATCGGCGGCGCCGTGCTCGCCGCCTTCGTCGTGTTCCTCTTCCTCGGCAACGTGCGGAGCACGATCATCGCCGCGGTCGCGATCCCGGTCAGCATCATCGGGACCTTCGCGCTCATGTGGGGGATGGGCTTCACGCTCAACACGATCACGCTGCTGGCGTTGGCGCTGGCGGTCGGCATCGTCATCGACGACGCGATCGTCGTCCTCGAGAACGTCTTCCGCTACGTCGACGAGAAGGGGTACCCGCCGAGGAAGGCGGCCGTGGCGGCGACGAAGGAGATCGGCCTCGCGGTCCTCGCCACGACGCTCTCGCTCATCGCGGTCTTCCTGCCCGTCGCGTTCCTCGGCGGCATCCCCGGCCGCTTCCTCAAGAGCTTCGGCGTCACGATGGCGTTCTCGATCGCCATCTCGCTGTTCGTGAGCTTCTCGCTCACGCCGATGATGACGTCGAAATGGCTGAAGCCGAAGGTGCACGGCGCGACGAAGCCGCTCGGCGAGCGCGTCACCGACTTCTTCTACCGCCCGATCGAGCGCGCCTACATGGGCGTGCTCCGCGTCGTGATGAGGCGGCGCTGGATCGTCCTCGTCGCCTGCGGGCTCACGCTGGGCTCCTGCGTCCCGCTCGCCGGCAAGGCGAACAAGGGCTTCCTCCCCGTCAACGACGAGGCGCATTTCGAGGTCGTCATCCGCGCGCCCGAGGGCACGAGCCTGGCGCAGACGCGCCTCATCAGCGAGCGCATCGCGCGCGAGCTCCGCGGCTGGCCGGAGGTCACGCGGACGCTGCTCACCATCGGCGACGACAACGCGCGGACGCAGAACGTCGGCCGCGTCTACGTGCGCCTGGTCGATCCCGAGCACCGCAAGCTCAAGCAGAACGAGCTCATGGACAAGACGCGCCGCGAGATCACGGCGAAGCAGGACAAGAGCCTGCGCATCAACGTCCAGGAGGTCGCCGCGTTCGGCGGCGGCTTCTCGACCGCGAAGATCCAGTACACGGTGCGCGGGCCCGATCTGAAGAAGCTCGAGGAGGCGACCGCCAACATCCTGGCGAAGCTGCGCAAGGTGCCCGGGGCGGTCGACGTCGACTCGTCGCTCATCACGGGCAAGCCCGAGATCGGGGTCGTGATCGATCGCCCGCGCGCGGCGGACCTCGGCGTCTCCGTGGCCGACACCGCCGCGGCCCTCCGCCTGCTCGTCGACGGCGAGAAGGTCTCCGCCTACGAAGAGAAGGGCGAGCAGTACGACGTGCGCGTCCGCGCCGACAAGGAGTACCGGGCGGACGCGATCGGGCTCGAGATGCTCACGGTGCCGTCGCAGCGTCTCGGCACCGTCCCGCTCCGGAGCGTCGTGGATCTGACGCGCGGGACGGGGCCGGCGCAGATCAACCACCTGAACCGCCAGCGCGTCGTCACGATCCTCGCGAACGTCGCGCCGGGCGTGAGCGAGGGGAAGATCGCCGACGCCGTCGCCGATCTCGTCAAGGAGGAGAAGCTCCCCCCGGCGTACACCGCCGAGCCGACGGGGCAGACGCGCGAGATGAAGAAGGTGTTCATCAGCTTCGCGCTCGCCGTCGTCCTCTCCTTCATCGTCATGTACCTCGTGCTCGCGGCGCAGTTCGAGTCGTGGCTCCACCCGATCACGATCCTCCTCTCGCTGCCGCTGACGCTCCCGTTCGCGTTCCTGTCGATCATCCTCTTCAAGCAGGCGATCGACCTCTACTCGATCCTCGGCATCCTCGTGCTCTTCGGCGTCATCAAGAAGAACGCGATCTTGCAGATCGATCACACGAACCAGCTCCGCGCGAAGGGCATGCCGCGCGACGAGGCGATCCTCGAAGGGAACAAGGACCGGCTCCGGCCGATCCTCATGACGACGACGGCCTTCGTCGCCGGCATGCTCCCGCTCGTGCTCTCGCAAGGCGTCGGCTCGGCCTACAACCGCGCGACCTCGGGCGTCGTCGTGGGCGGGCAGACGCTGTCGCTCCTCCTCACGCTCCTCGCGACGCCCGTGGCCTACTCGTACTTCGACGACATCAGCCGCTTCGTCCGCCGCGTCCTCGGAAAGAAGGAAGAGGAGGGCGGCCCGCCGTCGTCGTCGTCCTACGCCGACGAGCCCACCGCGGCCGTCGGCGAGTAGCGCCCGCGCGCGTCAGACCCGACCGGAGGGCGCCCACTGGTGCTCGGCCGCGACGTGGCCGTACCCGGCGCCCACGATCGCCCCGTAGGCCATGTGCGCGCCGAAGAACGTCAGCACGCCCGCCACGCCGAGGTTCGCGAAGAACGGACCGGGATCCGGCAGGCTGCTCGGGACGAGCGGGTGGAACGACGACGCGAGGCCGAGCAGCGTGCCGATGAGCGCGGCGTGCACGACGGCGGTGAGCATCCCGGTCGCCGCGCCGCCGTGATCCCAGACGTTCTCGAACAGGTAGCCGTAGAGCAGACCGAAGAGCGCGCCCATCACGAGGTGGATGAGCAGCCCGACCCCGAACGCCGCGCCGCCCGGCGCGAGGCCCGCCAGCGTGCCGAGCACGAGCTCGATGCTGATCGGGACGCCGGCCGCGCGGACCGCGGCCGTGAGCAGGCTGATCGCGACGGCGCCGAGGACGCCGAAAAGGATGGCTCTACCGGGTCGCATCGTTGTTCCTTGCCTCCGCATCGACGCCGTTGCACCGACCGCGCCACGGCTCTGCCGGCGCGCGAGCGCAGCATCTTTTCACCGGAGATCCGTGCGTGTCGGCGCGGCGGCGCCCCGCTGTGGCGAAGCTGCCGCGACGCCGCGAGCGCCGTCGGGCGTAAATGGCGCATCGCCGGATCCGCGGCGAGGTAGGATCGCAGCCCGGTGGCGGGCGAAGACGAGGACAGGATCTCCGAGGGCTCCATCCGCCTCGTCGTCCACAAGCGGCGCCCCGCGGACTCGCTCGCGGACGTCGCGGGGTACCCCGACGCGGCCGCGCGGGCGGAGGCTTTGCTCTCGCGGCTCGAGGGGACGGTCGAGCTCGCGGCGCGGGCGCGCGTCCTCGTCGAGATCGCCGTCACGCTGCGCGACGGGCTCGCCGATCGCGCCCAGGCGATCGACGCGCTCCTGGAGGCGTGGCGGAGCGATCCGACGAACGACGACGTCCTCGATCACCTCGAGCCGCTCGTCCGCGCCGAGGGCCGCTGGACGGAGCTGCTCGAGCTGACGCGCGCGCTCGCCGGCGCCGAGCGGATCCCCGCGCGGTCGCTCGCGTACCACGAGGCGATGGTGCGATGGCTCACGCGCGACGTCCCCGACGCGGAGCTCGCGCGGCAGTGGGTCGAGCGCGTCCGCGTGATCGACCCGACGCACGCCCTCGTGCACCTGCTCCAGGCCGCGCTCTGCCGCGAGCACGGCGACTTCAAGCGCGAGATCGACGAGCTCGATCTCGCCGTCCTGAGCACGCGGCGCAAGGACGATCGCGTCCGCGTCCACCTCCTGCTCGCGTCGCGCTTCCTCGAGGAGCGGACGCGGAACCGCGCCGAGGCCGCGAAGCAGTACGAGCAGGCGCACCGGCTCTTCCCCCAGATGATGGAGCCGCTCCGCGGCCTGGAGAGCGTCGCGCTCGCCGAGGGCGACAACGTCAAGCTCGCCGACGTGCTGAGGCGGCAGGCCGACGCCGACGTCGAGGAGGGCGAGCGCGTCGCGATCCTCCGCCGGCTGGCGAAGATCGAGGAGACGGAGTTCCGGCGGCCCGAGCTCGCCGCGCGGACGCTAACGCGCGTCGTGGCGCGCGCGCCGGCCCTCCTGTCGCCCGGGGCCGCCCACGAGGGCGTCTTCGACGACCTCGAGCGCTGCTACCGCGCGGCGCGGATGTGGCCGGAGCTCCTCGCCGTCCTCGAGCGGGCGGCGATCGGCGACGCCGACGCCGAGACGCGCGCCGCGCGCCTCAAGCGCCTGGGCGACGTGCTCGAGTCGAAGCTCGGCGACGTGCGCGCCGCGCTCGCGACCTACCAGCGGCTCGCCGGGCTCCTGCCCGACGACGAGACCGTCGTGAGCGAGCTCGCGCGCCTCGCCGAGAAGGTGTCGGACGTGACGCTCGCGGTCAACTGCCGCGAGCGCCTCGCCGAGCTCGCCGAGGAGCCGGCGATGCGCGCGCGGCACAACCTCATCGCCGGGCAGCTGATGACGCCGATCGATCCGCTCGCCGCGCGGCGCTACTTCGAGCGCGCGGTCGCGGCCGACGCGACCAACGCCTCCGCGTGGAGCGCGCTGCTCTGGGACGCGCGGGCGGAGAACGATCACGCGCGCGCGGCCCGCTACCTCGAGGACCGCGCCGCCGCCACCGAGACGCCCCGCGCGCGCGCGAGCGCGTTCGTCGAGCTCGCCGAGCTCCGCGCCAAGATGGGCGACGCGGCGGCCGAGCGCCAGGCGTACCTCCGCGCGATCGCCGCCGACCCGCGGAGCGAGAGCGCCGCGAGCGCGCTCCTCGGCCCGCTCCTCGCCGAGGGGCGCTTCGCGGAGGCCGAGCCGCTCTGCGACGTCGTCGCCGCGGCGGCGGAGCGCGACAAGGACGGCCAGCGCCTCTACGCCGCTCGGCGCGCGCAGGTGGAGGTGTCGTTCGCGCTCGGCAAGCCGGATCGCGCGCTCGTCGCGGCGCTGGCGGCCTTCGAGGCGCGGCGCGCCGAGATCGACGCGCGGTCGGCGCTCGTGCGCGCGGCGAGCGACATGCGCGCCGATCCGCAGGTCCTGACGGCGCGCGACGCGCTGGTCGTCATCGCCGACCAGCCCGACGGGCTCGGCGTCGACGCGCGGATCACGCTCGCGGAGGTGCTCGCGCTCATCGGCGAGAACGACCGCGCCGCCGCGCTCTACGACGACGCGCTCGCCGAGCGCCCCGACGACGAGCGCGCGCTCGAGGGCCTCGCGCAGCACCACGCGGCGTCCGGCAACAAGGTCGCGTCGCTCGCGCTCAAGCGGCAGCGGGCGCTCGGGATCGCCGATCCGGCGGAGCGGCTCGCCGCGCTGCTCGAGGCGGCCGACGCCCTGGCGAAGATCGGGGAGGACGCGCTCGCGGCCGAGGTCTACGAGTCGGCGCGAGAGCTCGCGCCGGGCGACCTGCCGATCCTCCACAAGCTCCTCGCGCTCTACCAGAAGGACAAGCGATGGGCCTCGCTCTTCGACGTGCTGCGTTCGATCGCGGAGGTCGACGCCGACCCGCACCGGCGCGCGAAGACGCTCTTCACGATGGGTCAGATCGCCAGCGCGGAGCTGCTCGACCGCGGGACGGCGATCGAGCTGTTCGATCGCACGCTCGACGTCGATCCGTCGCAGCTCGAGGCCTTCGAGCGCATCGCGCGGATCCTCACCGAGGCGAAGGACTGGCAGGGCCTCGAGCGGATGTACCGCAAGATGATCCTCCGCGCCGGCGCGCGCGGCGACGCGAAGCTCGGGGCGCTCCTCGGCAAGCAGCTCGGGGTCGTCTACCGCGATCGCATCGGGGACCCCGCCGCCGCCGTCCCGGTCGTGCAGGCGGCGGCGGCGCTCCGGCCCGACGACGAGGAGGCGCAGGCGATGCTCCGCGAGCTCCTCTCGCGCACCGGTCAGGCGAGCGGCGCCGTCGCGATCACGCTGGAGCGCGTCCTCAAGGACCCGCTGGACCCGCGGCCGTACCCGGCGCTGTTCGACCTCCTCGCCTCGCAGGGGGAGCGCGACCGCGCGCTCTGCGTCGCGAGCGCGATGAGCTTCCTCGACGTCGCCCACCCGCAGGCGGCGGGGTGGCGCCAGAGCTACCCGCACCCGCCGATCGAGGGCATCGTCCTCGACCTCGGGCCCGAGGGGTACCGCGAGCTGCTCCACCCCGAGCTCGATCCGACGCTCACGGAGATCCTCGAGATCGTCGCGCCGGCGGTGATCGACGTCGCGCTCTCCCGGCTCTCGCTCCGCGCGCGGATGGGCCACCCCGGCCCGGCGCTCAAGGGCCAGGACTGGCTCGCCGCTCTGGTGGGGCGCGCGTCGGCGATCCTGGGCGCGCCCGCGCCGCGCCTCTTCGTGCGCCGTACGCCGGGCCCCGCGATCGGCCCGGCGGCGACGAAGCCGCCGAGCTTCCTCGTCTACCCGCAGGCGCTCGCGGGCGTGAGCCGCGAGGTGCTCGCGTTCATGATCGGCAGGCGGGTGCTCGAGCTCTCGCCGCCGCTGCTCGCTCGCGCGCTCTGCCCGTCGATCTCGGAGCTCAAGGCGCTCGTGTCCTCCGCGGCGCGCATCGCCACCGGGCAGACCGAGCCGGGGGATCTCCCGCTCGAGCAGCGCCTCGACCGGGGCGAGGTCGCGCGCGTCGGCGCCGCGGTCCGCGCGTCGATGGCCGCCGGCGGGAAGCTGGACGTCCTGCGCTGGTCGCAGCTCGCGGACGTCTCGACGTCGTGCGGCGGTCTCTTGCTGGCGGGCGACGTCGAGGCCGCCCGCGCCGCGCTCGCGATCGAGCCGCAGTCGCCCGGCGATCTCTCCCCGCGAGAGAAGATGCGCGAGCTCGTCGGCTGGTTCCTCGGCGACGGCTCCGCGCGCGCGCGGCGGCGCCTCGGCGTCGCGCTCGGCTGAAGGAGACCAGGATGAGCATGAAGCTGACCGACGTTCTCAGGACCCTCGACGAGCTCGCGCCGCTCCGCTACGCCGAGAGCTGGGACAACGTCGGCCTCTTGGTCGGCGATCCGGAGGCGACGGTCGGGCGCGTCCTCGTCACCGTCGACTACTCGTCGCTCGTCGCCGAGGAGGCGCGCGCGCTCGGCGCCGAGCTGGTCGTCGCCTACCACCCGCCGATGTTCGCGCCGGTGAAGCGCGTCCCGCACGAGGCGCTCTGGGCCGACGCGATCCGCCGCGGGATCGCGCTCTACAGCCCGCACACGGCGCTCGACGTCGCCGTGGGAGGGACGAACGATTTCCTCGCGGACGCGTGCGGCGTCGAGAAGGGCAGAAGGCGCCCGCTGCGCGCGTTCGCGGCGAAGCCGGGGGCGCCGGAGCCCGACGGGATCGGCCTCGGGCGCGTCGGCGCGATCGAGCCGTCGCCGCTCCAGGACGTCGTCACGAGGCTGAAGCCGGCGCTCGGGCTCGAGTACGTCCTCGTCGCGGGCTCGCTCGACAAGGTCGTGAGCCGCGTCGCGGTGGCCGCGGGAGCCGGCGGCGAGCTGCTCGGCGAGGCTGCGCGCGAGGGGGCCGACCTGTTCGTCACCGGCGAGATCCGTCACCACGACGCGCTCTCCGCCGTCCGCCGCGGCGTCGCCGTCGTCGCGACGCTGCACTCGAACAGCGAGCGACAGGCGGTGAGGGCGTTCGCATCGCGGCTCGCGCCTCGGCTCGCGCCGATCGAGGTGGTCGCCAGCGAGCGCGACGCCGATCCGTTCGTCGTCGCCTGAGCCGGAGTCGTCGCTCCACGCGCGCGTCACCGCTCGTGGCCGATGGCCTCGGTCCAGCGCTGGATGTCGTCCTCCGACACGACGCCCCACGGCGCGGTGCGCGCGTCCGCGTACCCCCGCTCGCGGAGGTCCACGAGGTACTGCTCGCGGGAGAGGAGCGTCCCGCGGCACACCTCGACGTCCTCCGGGCGCTGCTCCGCCCGCGCCCGCTGGAGCAGCTCGTCCATGACGCGGGTCGGCACGCAGTGCCGCTTCTGCGGGTAGACGAACGAGAAGAAGACGAGGTGCCCGAGCAGGACGCGCCAGTTCTCGCCGAACCGCCTGACGAGGCGGTCCCAGTCGAGCGTCGGGCCGCACGCCTCGAGCAAGTGGTAGACGTCGGCGCCGTCGAAGCGCTCGCGCTCCATCACGAAGCATTTGCTGACGATCATCTCCTCCACGGGGGACACGAGGACCGGCACGTTCCAGAGCATGCACGTGTCGGCGTGCTCGAACCACGCGTCGTCGACCGGGCAGAGCCCGTTCGCGGAGTCGAAGATGAAGTCGACGAAGTGAGGGCCGGACCAGGCCTTGCCGAGCCAGTGCGGGTAGAGGACCTCCGCCTCGAACCCCACGTCGGAGAGCACGGTCATCGCCCGTTCGAGGTCGGCCTTCTTCAGGAAGACGTCGAGGTCCTTCGTGTCCCGCGCGATGCCCGCGAAGTGCTTCAGCGCGATCGCCCCGCCGACGAGGAATGGAACGCGAGCGCGCGTCAGCGTGCGCAGCGTGTCCTCGTAGAACTGGCGAGCGATCGGTCGAACCATCCTGCGGGTGCTGAGCGGCGCGTGGGTTCTCTGGGGCTGGACCATGGATGATGCGGTTCGTACAAGCCCCGTTCCACGCCGCGGCGCAGCACCGCCTGCCGCTCTCGGCCGCCCGTCCCGGGCACCCGTGCCTCGGCGGTACGTGAGTTGCCCTCGAGTGTGGAGCTCATGAATGAGGCTCAAGCTCGCAGTGAGGAACGGCGCCCGATGCGCATCGCCGCGATCGGCGATCTCCACGTCACCAAGGAGTCGGCGGGCATGCTCCGCCCGCTCTTCGCTCAGGTCGAGGCGCGCGCGGACGTGCTTCTTCTCTGCGGAGATCTCACGGACTACGGCACGGCCGAGGAGGCGCACGTGCTCGTCCGCGAGCTCGCGATCGTCAAGCATCCGATCGTGGCGGTGCTCGGCAACCACGACTTCGAGTCCGGGCACGCGGACACGGTGACGCAGATCCTCAACGAGAGCGGGGTGCGCGTCCTCGACGGCGACAGCCACACGGTCGACGACGTCGGCTTCGCCGGCATCAAGGGCTTCTGCGGAGGTTTCGGGCGGGGCACGCTCGGACCGTGGGGCGAGACGGCCGTGAAGGCCTTCGTGAAGGAGGCGCTCGACGAGGCGCTCAAGCTCGAGTCGGCGCTCGCGCGCCTCCGCGCTCCACGCCGGGTCGCGCTGCTCCACTACGCTCCGGTTCGTGACACGGTCGTCGGCGAGCCGGAGGAGATCTACCCGTTCCTCGGCTGCAGCCGCCTGGAGGAGCCGCTCGAGCGCTACCCGGTGACCGTCGCCTTCCACGGCCACGCCCACCGCGGATCGCTCGAGGGCAAGACGCGCGTGGGGACGCCCGTCTACAACGTCGCCCTCCCGCTGCTCCGCCGGCACCTCGGCGAGATCCCGCTCCGCATCGTCACGCTCCCGTGACGCACGCGCGGTCGCGGTGCGGGGGGACGCCCGCGCGGCGCGAGGCGCGCGGCGGCCACGCTGTGGCGGCCTGGCGCCCGCTCGCCGGCGGCGCGTCCTGACCGCGCGTGACGCGCTCCGCGGACCCCGCGCGGACGGGCGCGTTGAGAGCGAAGAGGCGTGACGTCGGCGGCGAGGGCGCCGAGGCGCGCAGCGCTCGAGGTCGAGCCGCGGACGTCGCTCGAGGTCGGTCGACGAGCGCGCGCGAGGGTCGAGCGGCGGAGGTCGGTCGAAGGGCGAGCGTGTGAGCTCGGGCGAAGGCGCGAGGTTCGAGCGGCGGAGGTCGGTGGGCGAGCGTGGGGGAGCTCGGGCGGAGCGCGGCGGAGGTCGCTCGAGGTCGCTCGAGGTCGGTCGAAGGGCGAGCGTGGGGGAGCTCGGGGGACGGCTCGAGCGGCCACGGGGAGGTGAGCGCTGGAGGAGAACTGCCACGGTCGTCCGCGAGCTCGACGCGTCGGCGCGACGCGCGCCGTAGCGAGCAGGCTGCGGGCGGACGGCATCGAGATTGATGCCGCTCACCCGCGGCGAGCGCCGTTCGCGCGACGAGGCGGAGCCGCGCCGACGGCGGAGCCTCGGCGGCTCGACCGTGGACGGGACCGGTCGCGCTCTCGGGCACGGAGATCGCAAGCCTCTCGTCGACATGGTCGCTCAGGTGCTCCCGATCGCGTCGCGCGTTTGCGTCGACGAAATTTCGTTCGACAGGGTCACGATGAAGGAGGCCGTGCACCGGATCGTGCGCATGGCCCGCCGCCGGGATCGCGCGCGCTACGTGTGCACGGGCAACCTCGACCACCTCGTCATCGCCGAGCGCGACCCCGACTTCCGCTCGGCGTACCGCAAGGCTGACCTCGTCGTCGCCGACGGCGCGCCCGTCGTCTGGTTGTCGCGGATCGGCCCGCGCGCCGCGGGCGGGCCGCTGCCGGAGCGCGTCACGGGGAGTGACCTCTTCTGGGAGCTCGCGCGCGTCTCGGGCGAGGCCAACCTCCGCCTCTTCTTCCTCGGCGGGGTGCCGGGGGCGGCGGCGCGCGCCGCCGAGGTGGTCGAGCAACGTCATCCGCACGCGCGGATCGCCGGGACGTATTGCCCGCCGCGCGAGACGTTCGACACCGAGGAGGAGCAGGCGAGGATCCGCCGCATCGTGCGCCGCGCGGCGCCGGACATCCTCCTCGTCGCGTTCGGCGCGCCGAAGCAGGAGAAG
>JAHBWF010000174.1 GCA_019637105.1 Labilithrix sp. | reverse complement strand
AGAAGGCCGGCGCCGCGAAGTTCATCGTCGGCATCGTCATGGCCGTCGCGCTCGTCGCGGTCGGCGTCTTCTTCGTCATCAAGCAGGTCGGCTCGCGCAAGGACGGGGGCGATCTGAGCGACGATCCGTCGGCGGTCGACCTCTCCGGCGGCGGCTCGCTGAAGGGCGGCAAGAAGGTCGGCGGCGGCGGCAAGGCGGGCGGCGGCGGCGGTGGCGGCGGCGGGTTCGTCGGCGGCATGAGCTACGAGCAGGCGCTGAACTCGAACAACCAGGAGATCAGCATGGGCGCCAAGGGCGGCCCGGATCTCACCGACGCGCAGCTCCACGCGCCGATGAGGAACGCCGCGTTCATCAGCGGGTGCGGCGCGCCGGACAGCATGAAGGTCACGGTGCGGGTCGCCGTGAAGAACGGGCGCGCCTGGGGCGTCACCGTCACCACGAACCCGCCGAACCGCGCGGTCGCCTCGTGCGTCGATCGCCACGTCCGCGGGCTCGGCTGGCCTCCCAACCCGAAGATGGACTTCTTCACGACGACGTACTGAACGACGACGCGACGACGTACTGAACGACCACGTCCTCACCTCGCGAGCGCGACCTCGCGCGGCCCGCGGCGGCCATGGAACACGGGCTGCAGCGCTCGCGCGCATGGCCCGCCGCGCGCGCACGAAACCGAAGCAGGACGAGGACACGCGCGGCGACGGGGCGCCGAGGAGGAGCGCCTCGGTTGGGGCGGCGCGCGGCATCTGGAGCGGATCGGTCAGCTTCGGCTTGCTCCAGATCCCGGTCACGCTGATCCCGGCCGAGAGCCGCTCGGACGAGCTCCATTTCCGCCTCCTCGACAAGCGCGACCTCTCCCCCGTCCGCTACCAGCGCGTGAGCGCGTCGACCGGGGAGCCGGTCGAGTGGAAGGACATCGTGAAGGGCTACGAGCTCGACGACGACAGCTTCGTCGTCGTCGAGCCCGACGACTTCGCCAAGGCGAACGTGAAGGCGACGCAGACCATCGAAATCCAGGACTTCGTGCCGCGCGCTCAGATCGACGCCGCGTTCTTCGAGACGCCCTATTTCATCGTGCCGCAGGCCCGCTCCTCGAAGGCCTACGTCCTGCTCCGCGACGCGCTCGCGGCGCGAGACGCGGTGGCGATCGCGACGTTCGTGCTCCGCACCCGCGAGCACCTCGTCGCCGTCATGCCCGCGGGCGGCGCCCTCATGCTCGAGGTGCTCCGCTTCGGTCATCAGCTCAAGGACGTCGCGGACATCCCCCTCCCCATGCCCGAAGCGACGGCGGCCGCGGCGCCGAGCGAGCGCGAGCGCGCGATGGCGGAGCGGCTGATCGACGGGATGATGACCGACTGGGACCCGCACAAATACAAGGACCGGTACCACCGCGACGTGATGAAGATCATCGACGAGAAGGCGAAGACCGGGAAGACGACGGAGCACCACGCGCCGAAGGCCGGCACCGTCGCGCACGACGTCGTCGACCTGCTCACGCTCCTCGAGAAGAGCGTCGCGAAGTCGAGCCGCGCCGCCAACGACGCGCGCCCGGGGCCCAAGAAGGCCGGGGCGGCGAAGGCGCCGGCGACGCGGCCGCGCAAGGGCGCGAAGCGGAGGCGCGCCGCGTGAGCCCGTCACGATCGCGGCGGCGGCCGGAGCCCCGCGCGGACGCGCTCGCGTCGCGCGACGGGAGGCGGGCGCGCCGGGGAGCCGCGTCGCGCGGGCGCCGGGCGCCGGCGACCGAGCCGCGGCCCGGGGCGGACCGCGACGTCCGGATCGGCGTGTCCGGCTGGCACTACCCGTCGTGGCGAGGCGTCTTCTACCCGGAGGACCTCGCGCAGCGCCGCGAGCTCGAGTTCGCGAGCCGCCGGCTCCGGACCGTCGAGATCAACGGCTCGTTTTACTCGCTCCAGCGACCGTCGAGCTACGAGGCCTGGTACGCGGCGGCGCCCGACGACTTCGTCTTCGCCGTGAAGGGCGGGCGCTTCATCACGCACAACAAGCGGCTGCGTGATTGCGCCGGGCCGCTGGCGAACTTCTTCGCGTCGGGCGTGCTCGCGCTCGACGACAAGCTCGGCCCCGTCCTCTGGCAGCTCCCTCCCAACCTCGCGTTCGACGCCGAGCGCGTCGAGGCGTTCGTCGCGTCCCTCCCGCGCACGACCGAGGCGGCGGCGGCGCTCGCGCGTCGTCACGACGCGCGACTCGGGCACGGGGCCTGGTGCGAGGTCCGCGCCTGCCGGCCGATCCGCCACGCGATCGAGGTCCGGCACGAGTCGTTCGACGATCCCGCGTTCGTGCGCATCCTGAGGAGCGCGAACGTCGCCCTGTGCGTCGCCGACGCCGCCGGCGCGTGGCCCAGCCTGGAGGACGTCACCGCCGATTTCGTCTACGTACGCCTCCACGGCGCCACGCGCCTCTACGCGAGCGGCTACTCGAGCCGCGGGCTCGATCGCTGGGCGGAGCGCGTCGCCGCGTGGAGCCGCGGCGCGCAGCCGTCGGACGCGTCGCTCGCGGCCCCCGACGCGCCGCCCTCGCGCCGCGGGCGCGACGTCTACGTCTACTTCGACAACGACGCGGAGGCGCGGGCGCCGTTCGACGCGATGAACCTCGCCGCGCGCCTCGGCCAGGGCGAGCGCGTCGCCTTCCCGCGCGCGCAGCGACGCGCCGTCGAGGCCGCGCGCGCCCCCGAAGACGGCGGCCGGGCGCGGAGCCGATGGCGCCCCGGGCGCGGACGCGCGGCCGGGTGACGACCCGCGCGTCCGTCGGGGCTACTGCGCGCCCGGGTGACGACGCGCCCGTCGTCGGCTACTGCGCGCCCGGGGGCTTCGGCAGGCACGCCGCGGCGGGACCGCCGGCGACGAAGCACGTCGCGCCCTGGATGCAATCGGCGTCCGAGACGCAGGGGAACGCGCACTTCTGGTACTGGAGGTTGCAGCGGTGCGTCATGCACTGCGAGTCGTTCTGGCACGCGAGCGCCGTCGGGCCGGGCGTCGCGAGCTGACCCGGCGCCGGCGCGCCGGGCTGCGGTTGCGGCTGGTAGTTCGGGTCCCCGGGCTGCGGGACGTACCCCGGCTGGCCGGGCTGCGGCTGCGTGTACGGCTGCGCGGGCTGCGCGGGCGTGGCCGGAGGCGGCTCGTCCTTGCTGCACGCGACGAGCGCTCCGAGCACCGAAACGACACCGACGACCGCGAACGAGATCCTTGCCATGGTTCCTCCAAGCTACGGGCGCACAACCTCAACTGCAGAGAGCTTTAGAACTATCGGCCGCGCGCGGGAGCGTCAACCGGCCTTCATGGGCGTCGTGCCCCGAGCTCTCGCGTCAACGCGCCGGACGCGTCGCTCCTTACAGAGCGCCTCGCGACAGACAGAGAGCGCCTCGCGACAGACAGAGAGCGCCTCGCGACAGACAGAGAGCGCCTCGCGACAGACAGAGAGCGCCTCACGACACCTCGCGACAGAAGAGCGCCTCGCGCGCACGACGGCGCGCCTCGCAGCCGTCGAGCACCACGCGCGCAAGCCTCGAGCCTGCACGCGAGGTCCGCGACGGTCGCGCTCGCGCTTCGGCGTCGTCCGCGCCGGCGTGCCGACGGCCGCGCTCGCGCGCGTGGTATCGTCCGCGCGATGCGCGCTCTCGAGAGCCTCCTCGTCCTTGGAGCTTTGGCCGGCGCCGCCGGTTGCACGCGCGGCGCGCCTCCCGCGCCCGAGGGGATCGACGCCACGGTCGCGCCCCTCCCCCCGCCGACGGCGGCGGGCGCGGTGCCCGCGAGCGACGCCGCGACGGCGATCGCCGACGCGGGCGCCCCGAAGGTCGCGACGTCGATCGCCGACGCGGGCGATCCCGGGAGCCTGCCTCAGACGCGCGATCGGCCCCCGGCGTCGAGCCCCGCCCTCGACGCGCGCGCGGCGACGCTCTGGGACGCGATCGTCCACGACGAGCCGGAGCGCGGCCTGCCCTTCTTCTTTCCGGTGACCGCCTACGAGCAGGTGAAGGCCATCCACTCCCCGGCGTCGGACTGGCGCCGCCGCCTCGTCGCCGCGTACAAGCGCGACATCCACGGCCTCCACGAGCGCCTCGGCAAGAAGGCCGAATCGGCGACGTTCGTGCGCCTCGACGTCCCCGACGAGCGGGCGCGCTGGGTCGAGCCGGACGAGGAGTACAACAAGATCGGCTACTGGCGCGTGTACGGCACACGCATCGTCTACGAGGTCGACGGAAAGGAGCGCACCCTCGACGTCTCGTCGCTCATCTCGTGGCGCGGCGAGTGGTACGTGGTGCACCTCACCGGCTTCAAGTGACCCCGCCAGGAGTCGCGTCGCGTCGTCCGAGGCCAACACCGCGCCGCGGAAGAGACGCCGGGAGCCCGGCGTGGCCACGACCGCGGAGCCGCCGAGGCCAAGGTCGTCCGCCGCGGCGGTCGTGTCCCCGCGCCCCCGCTCGGCCTCGCGCACTTCCGGAGGGCGAACGACCTCACGCAGGTCGAGCTCGCCGAGAAGATGGGCGTGTCGCAAGGTTCCCTCGCTGCCCGAGGAGGGACGGGCCAGAGCGCCGATCCTGGGTCAAGGCGCCGCGGATCAGGGCTCGGCGAAAGAGCCGGAGGTCGGGGCCGCTCGCCCAACGGGCGGCCCAAACTGCAGGCTCAAGTCAACCGATCACGGCTGTAGAGTGCATCTCGTACCGGGATGCCCCTCGAGGCGGAGCCGGAAAAGGACGCCCTGGTCGGAGCGAGGCGCCGCGAGCCTCGGTCCATGATCTCCATGATCGGCACACGCTGTCGTCGCGCGAGCCGAGGCGCCGCCCACGACTCCGCGGGGTTGTCCGAGGTAGGTCCGAGTAGGCAACCTGGCACATGCTCTGCACTCCGGCTTGCACCCCTCTTCAGGAGATCTTCCATGCGCGTGCATGCCTTCGTCGCGGTCACTGTTCTCATGGGTGGTTGTGCGAGCGATCCTTCCGAGGACGCCGTCTCCTCGGACGAGGCGATGGTCACCGGCCCCGACGACGGGGGCACGTGGAAGCTCTACGCGCAGCCCGGTGCGCAGAGCGACCCGCAGTGTGACGAGCACACGGCCCTCGTTCTCTCTCGCTTTTCTACAGAGAGAAACGGCAGGCGAGCGGTGCTCTTCGATGCGCTCTCCGGCTCGTGCAAGAAGCTCGTCGAGCCGCAACAACGCTCCTACCATCTCCTGCTCGATAGCGGATGGAGCCGCCGACATTGCGGCTCGCTCAGGTACGTGGGGGAGCGGCTCGACGGCAAAGGCAACATCGTCATCATCGATCATCGCAAAAACAACTGCGATGCCGTCGAAGCGGAGCTCGTCGTCGAAGAGACGATCCGCAACAACGACGAATCCCGGACCCAGACGATGCATGCGGCCCCCGAGGCGTGGGAGCCGACGGTCGAGTCCACGTGGCTCGGCTTCGCTATGCAGCAATGCAACCAGAACCCGTGGAAGGACGAAGACCCCGTCGCGTACTTCGCGAGCAAAGGCTTCGAGCTCGAGGCGACCGGATACGTGGCGCCGTCCGTGCGTCACCATGCCTGCCTTTCGTGCGTGTGCTCGGCGAACTTGAATCTCGTCGTGAAGGTGAAGAGCGCCGCGGCTGCGAAGGCGCTCGCGCTCGAATACGGCTTCGGCCCCGTGCACGAC
This sequence comes from Labilithrix sp., assembly GCA_019637105.1. Classification (GTDB taxonomy): domain Bacteria; phylum Myxococcota_A; class Polyangia; order Polyangiales; family Polyangiaceae; genus Labilithrix. The sequence goes on along the minus strand of JAHBWF010000174.1, from coordinate 9,928 downwards.
GCGCTGACGACGGGAGCGACGCAGTGCGGCACGAGCCCGTGGGAAGAAGGGCAGGATCCGGCCAAGCCGGAGGTGGAGCGACTCTTCTCGTGGGCACAGAGCGTCCAGGCGCCGCTCGCGGGCGGCGGCTTCATCAAGCCCGCGCAGCCGGTCTCGGTTTGCCAGTCGTGCAGTTGTCCGCGCGGCGATTCCGCGTTCGCGATCCCCAAGGACGCGTCCGCGTCGGCACAGCTCAGGAGCCTCGGCTGGACCGACTTGGAAAACTGACGGCGCTCGGCGGAAACGCGGGTCTCTCTCGCGATGTCAAGGGGTGGGCCGAGTGGGGCACGATCCCACGACCTACGGATTAAAAGTCCGCAGCTCTACCAACTGAGCTATCGGCCCCTTCGAGGCGACCCTCGAATTACGGCGAAGGGCGCGCGTCGTCCACCTCTTTTCGTCAAGGGGTGGCCGGGGGATTGCACGCCCGCGGTCATGCACCGCTCCAGACCGCTCCAGACCGCATCCTTCGGAACGCTCGCGCTCGCCGCCCTCGTCGCGGTCGGGGCGGGTGCGTCGTGCAAGAAGCCGCCGTCCGGGGAGACCGCGGAGCCGAGCGCGAGCGCGCGGACGCGATCCGCGGCGATCGAACCGAAGCCGGCGCTGGGGCGCGAGGGCACGATCGAGGCGATCGAGGTCCCGAACGATCGGCGCGTGCTCGTCGCGGGCGGCGAGGCCGGGCGGCCCGTCGTCTTCCTCCACGGGATGTGCACGGAGAGCCGGCCTTCGCTCGAAGCGTGGGCCGGCGGCGCGCGCAAGCACGGGACGGTCCTCGCGATCGACGGCGACGCGGCCTGCCCCGACGGCGCGGGCAGGACGTGGTCGACGGACATCGCGGCGCTCGACGCGCGCGTCGACGCCGCGATCGAGGCGGTCGGCGCGGCGGGAGGGCACGCGCTCGACGCGAGCAAGCTCGTCGTCGTCGGCGAGTCGATGGGCGCCTCGCGCGCCGTGGCGCTCGCGAGTCGGTTCCCCGCCAAGTACACGCGTCTCGTGCTCGTCGGCGGCCCGGAGACGCCGACGCGGGCGGCGCTCCCGGACGTGAAGGCCGTCGCGCTGCTCGCCGGCGAGAAGGAGCCGCAGGAGAAGATGCGCCAGGGGGCGGCGGGCCTCGCGAAGGCCGGCGTGGAGACCCGCTTCTGGGAGCTCGCCGGCGCCGTCCACGGCGCCTACGGCGGCGACGGCGCCCGAACGATGGGCGAGGCGATCGCGTTCGTCACGCGCCACTGAGCTGCGCGACGAGACGCCGCGGGGCGATCCGCCACGATCGCGAGGCCGACGTGCGCATGCGCCCGGCCGGCCGCGGGCCGGTGCCGCGCGGCCGGAATGCCGCAACGCCGTTCGTCGTGCGTTTCCGGGCGTCTTCGCGCGCTCCGCCGGGATCGCGCTTTCGAGCGACATCCGGGCACGCGCGCTGCACGTCCGCGCGGCTCCGATCGAAGGACGCTCGGGCAGCGAGGCACACGGCCTGCGCGATCACGAGCCACATCGAAGAACGCGGGGCGACGCTGCTCCGCCCAACGCTGGAGTCCATCCATGAAGGTCTCTCATCTCGTCCTCAGCGCATTCGTCACCACGGCCCTCGCTTGCGGTGGCGGCGCCGAGCCGAAGACCCCCGACGCTCAGGAGACGACCCCGACGTCGAGCTCGTTCGACACCGAGCCGAGCACGCCTTCGGCCTCCGCGCCCGGAGAGGTGCCGACGTCGCCCGGCGGTCCGGCCTCCCCCGGCGCGCCGGCGATGGGCTCGACGCCTCCGAGCGAGGGCGCGGCGCCCACCGGCGTCGGCAACGCCGCCCCCGGCGCGACGGACACGCCGTCGAGCACGGGCACCGAGACGGGGACGGCGCCGACCGAGACCACGGGGACGGGCGCCGGCGCGACCGAGGCCAAGCCGGACGCCAAGAAGCCCGGCGCCACCGGCGGCGCGAAGAAGTAGCGATCCGGACGCCTCCCCGACGGCGACGACCGGACGCGCGCGCGAGGCGTGACGGAGCTCGAAAAGCGCCCGGCGGAGCGAACCGCCGGGCGCCTCTCTCTTTGCTCCCGCTCGCACCGCCCGACGCGAGGACGAACGGGACCAAACCTGGATCAGAAGCGGCCGACGGCGCCGAGCCCTGCTCCGGCCCCGAACGACACGGGCAGGACGGTGACGCCCGGCTTGGCGGCCTTCGCCTCCCGGGTGCGCTCGGTGGCCGTCGTCGTCTCCGGGATGAGGAGTGAGCCGAGCGCCATGAGGACGCCCGCTCCCTGGACGATGCCGCTCGTGACGACCATCGCCTTCGCGACGTCCTCGTTGGCGCCGCACGGGTTCTCCGGCCCGCATCCGCGGTCGGCGAGGTTCATCCACGGACCCGCGACCGGGATGAAGAGCCGCTTGTCGGCGTCGCGATCGCTGAGCGCGCCGACGACGACCGAAGGCCCGTAGCTCAGGATGAAGAGGCCCGCGCCGGTGCTGAGGAGCGTCCGGTTCGGTCGGCTCTCGACCACGCGCTCCGCGTAGCGATCGCCCCCCGGCGGCGCGTACGGGGCCGCGGTCGTCTGCGTCGTACCGACCTGCGGCTGGACGGGCTGCACGACCTGCGGCTGCACGACCTGCGGCTGCGGCTGCACCGGCGGTTGCTGCGCCTGCGGCTGCACCGGCGGCGGTTGCTGCTGCGGCTGCACCGGCGGTTGCTGCGGCTGCGGCTGCACCGGCGGCTGCGGCTGCATCGGTGGCTGCGGCTGCGTGGTCGCGGGCGTCTCGTTCGCCTCCTCCGCCGTCTCGTCCGCGAAGCCCGTGCTCGCGCATACGAGCGTCGCGACGGACGCCGCCATGGCGATCGGAATTCGAAGCGTGCGCATGATGTTCTCCTCCTCGGGTCGTCTCGTGGACGGTGCGTCCCGACCGGTTTCTTTCGTCGCTCTGCTCTCGCCGGGAATAGCAACGAGGGTGCCCAACCTCCCGCAGCGACACGAAGAGCGCGGTTGTCGCGGCCGCGCGGCTCGTACGTGACGACCGTCACCGCACGGGCAAGCTCGCGCACGGGGAGCGTGACGTTCTTGCCGTCCAGACGATCGCGGAGCTCCCGCCGCGTCGTGGGCGACTTCGCCCCACTTGAGGCGCGGCGGCGATGACCTGTAAACGCCGCGCTACGTCCCACCGCCGTGTTCACGAACGCGCGTTCACGGCCGCGCGAGGCGTGCCTTCAAGCGTCGAAAATCACTTCACGTTCGGCGCCCCCCTGGCTGGTCCGGACCTTGATACCTCGTGCGCGGCGCCGCGGTCGTGAGCCGGCGGCGCGGAGAAGCCACACGACACGACGCCGTGCGCGGCGCCGATGGAGGTCATCCCCATGCGTTCGATCGAGGTCGTTGCTCTGGCGTTCGTGGTCTCGACGCTCGGGAGCGCCTGCGCCCTCCCCGCGTCGGAGGAGGCCGACCGCTTCCGCGAGGGGCTGCCGCTCCAGCAGGAGGTGGCCCTGCGCGTGCCGGGCGGCGCCAGCGCCACGAACGCGGCGCGCCCCAGGAGCGCAGGCCTGCGCATCGCGACCGGGACCGGCGGCGGCGAGACCGCGCGCTACTACCAGCTCACGCGCGACCTCACGGGCGCCGTCGACTTCGGGACCGCGGTCATCCTCGGCGGCGTCTGGTCGATCGTCCACTCGGCGCCGACGACGCTCGAGCCGAAGAAGGCCGTCTGGGGGCCCGGCGCCGGCAACGCGCTCGAGCCCGCGGTCTGGCGCTTCACCGTCCACGAGATCGGCGACGCCGAGTACGACTACGTCCTCGAAGGTCAGCCGAGGGGCGGCGGCGCCTGGCTCACCGTCATGAAGGGCCACGGCTACGGCAAGTCCCGCTCGGAGCACAAGCAGGGCTGGTTCGAGGTCGACAACGACGCCTACAAGGCGCTCGAGCCGACCCGCGGCAAGGACGAGGGGACGACCAAGGTCACCTACGACCTCCGGCAGATCCCCGCCACGATCGCCGTCGAGCTCCGCCCGGAGGCGAGCAAGGGCTGGGCGGACGTGAAGGTCACGCACGCTCAGGCGGGCGCGGGCTCGGTCGAGATCACGTCGCTCGGAGACCTCGACGAGAGCAAGGCGACCGCGCTCGAGGACATCCACCTCGTGAGCCGCTGGACGAGCGACGGCAGCGGACGCGCGGACGTCTCGATGAAGAACGGCGATCTCCCCTTCACCGTCGACGCGACCGAGTGCTGGTCGGCGTCCTTCGCGCGCGTTTACTACAAGGACACCGTCGACTTCGAGCCCCAGACCGGCGCCCCGGGCGTCTGCGCCTTCACCGGGTCGCCCGCGCCCTGAGGCGGGCGCCGCGAGGCCGCCGCCAGCCGCGAGGCCGCCGCTACATGCCGACGTCGCGGAGCGACACGCCGAGGACCTTCTTCGCGATGGGCTCGAGCGCGCCCTCGTCGCCGACGAAGTGGAAGGTCCGATGCGTGTGCACGAGGCTCTTGCCCGGCGCGAGCTCCGCGCCGGGCGAGCTCGTCTCGATCTCGTAGAAGCCGCCGAGCGGCGGCTTGCCGGGCGCAGGCGGGCCGTCGTTGTAGGCGTTGACGACGTCGCCCCCGTACGGCTCCTTCTGCTCCTCCCACATGCTGTTCACGTAGGGGGCGGCCTTCTTCGGGCCGTCGTAGTGGACGATCGTGAGGAGCTTCGCCTCGGCGCTGTAGCTGCCGAGGACGCTCTTCGCGCGCGCGGGGCCGAGGCCGATCTTCCCGCGCTCCTTGCCGTCGGCCTTGAACGAGAGGAAGCCCGCGTCCGCGCGCACGTTCAGGCGGTCGGGCGGCACCTCGCCGAAGTACCGATCGTTGACGATCTCGACGCCCGGCGCGGCCTTCTCGAACGGGATCACGACGCGGGCGTCCGGCGCCGGCGCGAACATCGCGAGGATCCAGATCGACACGAGCCCCGCCTCGCGCGTCCAGCGCGCCTTGCCGGCGTTGACGATGGTGTTCCGCGTCTCGAACGCCACGAACCCGACGTCGCTCCCCGGCGCCGCGCCGAGGAGCGTCTTCGCGTCCTCGCGCGAGAGCAGGCGCGCGGCGCGCGCGACGTCGACGGAGAGCGCCGTCTTCGACCAGCTCGTGACCGTCATCGACCGCTTGAACACGACGCGGTCCGGCCCCCGTTCGACCACGTCCCAGGCGCCCTCCTGCAGCGCGTGCGGCGTCTGCCACGCGTCGAAGGTGAACGGCGATCCCGGCGGGAAGTAGAGGCCGAACTGACCTCCCTCCGGGCCGAGCCAGAAGCGGTCCTCGCCGCCGAAGTTGTCGAACGGCGTCCCGGTCTTGCCCGCCGCGATGAACGCGCGGTTGATCCAGCCGAGGCTCCGCCCGGAGGGCGAGACGGCGCTCGTCATCACGCGGCCCTGGTAGCGCGCCGAGAGGGCGACCTTGCCGCCGTCGGGGTGGGTCAGCACCAGCGTCTCTCCGTGCGCGTTCAAGAACGCCAGATCGTCGTCGAACGACGCGGGGCCTCGGGCGGCGGTCGTCACGCGGTCCCCCGCGCCGGCCCCGGCCTCGAGCGACGCCGTCGCCGCGCCGCCGTCGCGCTCCGCGGCGGGCGCGCGGAGATCGCCGCGCTCGGCGGACGGCGACGGACCACACGCCAGGAAGAGCGACAGGCACGACGGGAGCAGCGCACGCACCACGCGAGGATACACGGGCGGGCGCGCTCCGGCGGACCAGGCGGACGCTCCGGCGGGCGCAGGTCGACGTGTCGCGTCGCGCCTCGGGCGGCGCGCCTCAGCGCAGGCGCATCACGTCCCAGCGCACGCGGCGCGCGGCGGGGCCTCGGACCTCGAGGGTGACGTCGCCGTGGGTGACGGCGTACGCCGGCGCGAGCGGCGTCGTCACCCGCAGGCGGTCGAGCGCCGCCTCGGAGCTCGCGTTCACGCAGCCCGCCTCGCACGACGGGAGCGCGTCCGGAGCGACCTCGGGCAGCGCGCTCGGCGGCGCGCTCGCGGCGGCGCGCCGCGCGACCAGCTCCGTGCCGTCCGCGAGGACGATCGACGCCTCGCGCCCCGCGGAGAGCGCCACGAGGACGTCGAGGCGATCGCGGACGTGATCGAGCGTGACGATGCCCGGCTCGGTCGCCGGCGCGAGCGTGTCGATCGACGCGTCGAGCAGAGGGACGAGCCCGCCGTCCTTGAGGAGGGGCGGCAGGCGGGCGAGCGGCGCGGGGAGCGTGACGCGCCTGCCGCCCTCGTGGACGGTCCGGTCGGCGAGGTCGACCCACGCGCCCGGCGGGAGCCACGTCTCCTTCGTCGTCGCGCCGCGCTCCACGACCGGCGCGGCCCAGAGCGACGCCCCGAGGTAGAACGAGCTCTCCGCCTTCCACGCCTCCGGCTCGCGCGGGTGGAGCAAGAACGGGTGGCGCATGATCGGCGTCCCCGCGCGGTTCGACTCGCGGATCAGGACCTCGAAGTACGGCAAGAGGCGCGTGTGGAGCCGGGCCATGTCGGCGTAGACGCGCACCGTCTCGTCGTCGTCCCAGAGCTTCCACTTCTGACGGCGGCCGAGCGGGTTCGCGCAGGCGTTCTGCTCCATCATGATGGGCGAGACGGCGCCCACCTCGGCCCAGCGGAGGTACATCTCCTTGTCGTACGGGAAGTCGGTGATGCACTTGAAGCCGGTGACGTCGCTGCCCCAGAGCGGGACGCCGCTCATGCCGAGGTTGAGGCCGCCGCGGACCATCGCGGGCAGGCCCTGCGTCTCGTCGAAGGTCGCCTCGGGATCGCCGCTCCACACGGCCGGCACCCACTGCTGCGTCCCCGTGTAGCCGGAGCGGACGAAGAAGAGGAAGTCGTCCGGCCGCTCCTTCGCGAGCAGGTCGTAGGCCGCCTTCGCGCTGAGCACGGGGAAGGCGTTGTGCAGCTCGTCGCCCTTGCGGCCGTCCGCGAAGGTCCACGTGCGCCGCACGTACTCCCCGAAGTCGTGCATCCAGCCGTCGTAGCCGAGCGCGAGCGTGCGCCGGAGCAGGTCGTGGAACCACGCCACGGCCTCGGGCTTCGTGAGGTCGATCGTCGCGAGCGTCTGCGGCTCGCCGGAGATGAAGAACGTCTCCCCGATGGCCCCCTCGGACGTGAGCGCGAACAAGCCGCGCTCCTTGCCGTAGGCGAGGTCCTCAGCGGCCTCGGGCTTCGACGTCGAGACGTACGGGTTGTTGTACGCCATCACCTTGAAGCCCCAGGCGTGCGCGTCGCGCGTCCACGCGAGCAGCTCGGCCTCGCGTCCGAGCTCGGAGCGCGCCGGGAGCAGGTGGACCGCGTCGTCGAGCCCGGTGGTGGGCACGTGCGCCTCGCGGAGCTTCTTCCACTCGAGGACGTCGCCGACGCGATCGCCGTTGCTCACGCGCCGCCTCGGGCCGAACACCCACGACGCCGGGATCATCGGGCGCCCCGTGTCGCGCGTGAAGTCGTCGAGCGACGCGAGCGGATCGTCGTGGACGTAAACGACGGTCTCGAAGGACGTCGTGTTCGCCGCGACGCGCCAGGCGTCCTGCCGCTCGCTCCCGAAGTGCGTCTCCGTGCGGTAGGTCGTGGCGAGGTGCACCGCGTAGCCCGCGCTCGAGAGGAAGAACGGCACCGGGAAGTACGTCATCGACGGGCCGTTCGGGAACGGGTTCTGCGCGTCCGCCGGCACCCGCTCGCCCTTCCCCGCCCCGCCCTCCTCGGCCCACGAGTACATCGAGGTCCCGCGGTGGTCGACGCTCGCGAAGCGCTCGCCGAGGCCGAAGAAATGCTCGTCGGGATCGAGCGCGAACGAGAGCGTCGTCTTGTTCCACCCGTCGCGGGCGGCGCTGGTCTTCACCCGCACCTTCGCGCCCTCGACGGCGACGTCGACGGCGAGCGTCCCTCCCCCGACGTCGAGCTCGAACGAGGCCGTCGTGTCCGTGCGCGCGATCACGCGAGCGCGCGTGCCGTGCTCCCACGGCCGCTCCTCGGGGAAGTAGCCGTCCCAGCCCGGGATGACCTTGATCCCGTCGGGACCGTCGTCCTGGGTTGCGGCCGGCCCGCCGTAGGCGTCCGCGCCGCCGCCCGTGAGCGTGCGCAGCACCTCCTTGCCGCTCGCGTCGAGGACGCGGATCTGGAACGGCGCGAGGCCGATGGTCGCGCCGGCGCCCGCGCCCCGAAGCTCGACCGGCGGCGGCGTCACCTCGGTGTCCCCGTCGCACGCGGGCGCGAGACCGAGGACGCCCGCGCCTACGAGCGCGACCACGCGCGTCTTCCAACCCCTCGACATCGGAGAGACTCTAGCGCTCCCGCGTTCGAACGGAAGCGGCCGCGCGCGAATCCGAGCGAGGCGCGGACGCTCCGCGGCGCCGGCGCTGCGGCGCGTCGGAGATCCGCGCTCCGTCCGACGTCCCGCGGGCGCCGGAGCAAACCCGAGCGTCGGCCGGTCGCGTCGGCCGGGGCACGCGGATCACGGGGTGGCACACCTGGCATGCGTCGACGTCGGTATCACCCGCCGAACCCGGGCCCCCGAGCGACGGCACCGCGATTGCTGTCCCGGACGCGATGCCGCTTCATCGCCTGCGCTCCGCCGTCGTCGCGCCCCTCGTCGCGATCGTGGCCGTCGCGTCGGCCGCCGGATGCGGCGGCGGCTCGAGCGGGGCCGCCGAGCAGCGTCCGAACGGTGGAAGCGGGGACGGCTCGCTCGACGGCGAGGGGACGCTCGACGGCGAGGGGACGCCCGACGCCGCGGGCGCGCTCCTCGCACCCTTCACGTGCTCCGCCGATCCGATCCAGCACGAGCCTCGACCGGCCTCCGCCGTGCTCGAGCCGCTCCGCCTCGCGGCGGATCTCGACGTGCTCGAGGAGCGCGCCGTCGTCGACACGACCGAGGACGCCGGCGCCGAGCCCGCCCCGGAGCGCGCCGGAACGCCCTGCGCGACCGCGACCGATCGCGCGGCATGCGAGGCCGGCTTCGCGGCGCTCTCGACCGGCGGCGAGGTGCTCCGACCTCCGTTCGACGAGGCCGACTTCAGCGCGAAGTACCTCTTCGGGCGCGAGGTCCGCGGGTACTTCCTCGCCTACACGAAGGGCGACACGGTCGGGAAGGTCTCCAACCCGACCGAGCTCCGCGCGCTCTTCCCGTCCGTCGACACGCCGGAGAAGGCGCTGCTCTACGCGAACGCGGCCGGCTATCGCGTCGAGTGCCACACGGCGTCCGGCTGGATCCGCGAAGAGACCGACGGCTTCATCCTCCTCGCGTCGCGCGACCATCACAAGCGCTGCTCGCGCGCGGACGTCGTCCTCTGGCTGAGGCGCGACGGCGCGATCCAGGAGCGGGACGCGATCGAGGGTCGAAGAGATCCGTGCACCTGAGCTCGCGCGGCGGGCGTTCGAGCCCCGCGCGCTTCGCGCGAGCCGGGCGTGCGCTCAGCGGCACCAGCACTGCGGCGTGTCGGAGATCTGCGCTCCGTCCGACGTGCCGCAGGTGCCGGAGTAAGCCCGCGCGCCGTCGGCCTTGCAGGCCTCCTCGCAGTCGAGGACGTTCGTCGTGCCCGCCGTCGTGCAGACGGTGATCGAGCCGTCGCCGTTGCAGGTCGCGAGCGCCCCCGAGCACGGGGGGAAGCACGTGTCGAGCACCGGAGAGGACGACGTCGTGAGATCGGTGCAGCTCGCCGCGGCGAGCGCGTCGGCGCACGCGCCGGTCACGAGGATCGCGGTGAACTGGCGCCGGCACGTCTCCATCGTGATCGCCTGCCCGCACTCGGTGATGAGGCGGGAGCAGAGCTTGTCGGAGTTGATCGGCCTCCTCCCGGCGGAGCCGGCCCCGCCGGTCGAGCCGCTCGACGCCCCCGAGCTCGAGCTCGTCGACGTCGACGAGGTGGATCCCGTCCCCGGGTACGGCTCGCACGCCGTGACGCCGAACGCGAGCGCCG
>JAHBWF010000173.1 GCA_019637105.1 Labilithrix sp. | reverse complement strand
CGAGATCGGCGGCGAGCCCGTGGCCCCCGGCGCGAACCTGACCGCCGAGCCCGCCGCCGCGAACGCGTCTCCCGAGAGCGCGAGCGGGGCCGCCGCGAACGCGCCTCCCGCGCCGAGCGCCGTGACGTCGCTCCCCGATCCGGGCGAGAACGCGTCTCCCGAGCCCGCCGCCGAGAACGCGTCTCCCGAGCCCCGCGCCGAGAACGCGTCTCCCGAGCCCGGCGCCGCGACGAGCGCGAGCGGGGCCGCCGCGCCGCAGGGCGCGGCGGCACCTCCTCTCCGGCGCGCGCCGCGCGGCTCGACGCCGGCCGCCGCCCCGCCGGGGCGAAAGAAGCCGCGACCCAACCCGTACGGCAGCGCCCGTTGAGCCGCGCGCGCCTGCCCCGAGCCCGGCGAAACGCCCGACGATCCGCCGCGCGCGCGATCGGCGCCGGCCTCGCCCTCGCCGCGGCTTCCCTCGCCGGCTGCTCGCTCGACTGGACGGTCCGCCCCGAGGAGGCGGCCGACGCGAGCGCGATCGACGCCGTCGGCGACGACGTGGCGCTCGACGCCGCCTCGCCCGACGCGACCACCGACGCGCCCGAGGAGACGAGCACCTCGTGCGCCGCCCTCGCGGACGACGTCGAGGCCAAGCGGATCAAGGCGCGCGAATGCAACCTCGGCTCGCCGGGGCAGTGCACCACCGCCGTCGACGACGCGTGCGGGTGCAAGGTGCCCGTCACCTCCGCGAGCAGCGCGGCGACGGCGGCCTACGTGGCGGCGATCGTCGCGCTCAAGGAGCGCTGCGCCGTCGACTGCACCGCCGCGTGTCCGCAGCTCCCCCCCACCGCGAGCTGGGCCTGCCTCGCCCAGGGCTCCGGCGGCATCCGCTGCGTCCCGTGACCGGCGCGCCACCTCGACGCCACGCGCCCGCTCACCCGCGCCACGCGCCCATCGCCCGCGCCACGCGCCCGCTCACCCGCGCCACGCGCCCATCGCCCGCGCCACGCGCCCGCGTCGCGCGCCGGCCGGGCACGTCACGGGCAGGCGCCGACCTCGTAGTAGCCGGCCGCCGTCTCCTTCAGGGTCTTGGGCATTATGTTCCAGAGCCCGAGCTGCTGGTTCGAGCCGACCGCGCACGCGTAGGCGTTGGCGGCGCCGCATCGCACCGCGCGCCCCGCCGCGACGTGGCCGTACACGGTCCCCTCGTGGGTGACGCACGAGAAGCCCGTGCTCGGCGGCGGCTCTTCGATCACCGCGCCGTCCGGCGCGCCCGCGTCGACCTCCGGGGTCGGCTCCGTCCCGTCGTCCGGCGAGGCGTCGGCGAGGCGGAAGAACAGCCCGGCGCGGTACGTCGAGCAGATGCTCGTGTCGAGGATGTACGCGCCAGCGCGGCCGCATCCGCCCGCGGGCGCGAAGCCCGGATCGACCGCCGTGCCGTGCCCCATGTTCGGGATCGTGTACGTCTCGACCCGCGTCTGCCCGCTCGCGTCGCGGTACTCGGCGTGCGCGGCGCCGTCGACGGTCGCCTCGGCGTCCGCGCGCGCGTCGACGCCGTGCACGTTGGTCCACTGCTTGACGAGCTCCGTCGCGTTCGCCGGCCGCACCGTGTAGTCGGCCGTGCCCTGCCAGATCGACACCCGCGGGAACGGCCCGCCGACGCTCGACGCGCCGCGGACGAGGTCGCCCCACGCCTCCGCCGTGCGCGACGCGCCGCTCATGCACGAGAACGCCTCGGTCATCGACGAGGCGCAGCGGTACGGGATGCCCGCCATGATCGCGCCCGCCGAGAAGACGTCCGGATACGTGGCGAGCATCACCGACGTCATCGCGCCGCCCGCGGAGAGCCCGGTCACGAACACGCGCGAGGCGTCGATCCCGTGCCGCCGCTTCATCTCGTCGACCATCTGCTTGATCGAGAGCGCCTCGCCCGAGCCGCGCCTCGTGTGCTGCGGCTCGAACCACCGGAAGCACCGGTTCTGGTTGTTGGCCGACTGCTGCTCCGGGTAGACCACGTAGAACTTCCAGGTCTCGGCGAGATCGTTCCACCCCGCGCGCGTGTAGTCGTTCGCCGACTGCGTGCACCCGTGGAGGGCGACGACGAGCGGCGCGTTCGGCCCGACCCCCGCGGGGACGTACGCGTGCATCTTGAGGTTACCGGGGTTCGTCCCGAACGAGGCGATCGCCGTGAGCGCTCCTCGCGACGCCCCCGTGGCCTCCGCGTCGGCGTCCTCGGCGCCAACGCCGCACGCCGCCACCGCGCACGCCAGCGCCGTCGTCACGAACCACGCACTCGTCTTGATCGCTGCCATCGAGGACCTCCGCGCGCGGCCCTTCGCAGCCCGCGTGCCACGCCCCGACGCGCCGGGATCGTCGCGCTTTTCGGCGCTCCGGCGGCCAGGTGCGGCCCGCCGTGACGCACCCCGCCCCGCGCGCGGGAGCGTCGGCGCCGACGCACCCGAAGTCCCCGAGATCACGGGCCTGCGTACGGTCGAGCTCGATCGCCCGGCCGCGCGGAGCGCGCGCGGCGCTGGTATCCTGCCGCCGTGCCCGACGAGTTCGTCGACGACGAGACCACGCGCGTCCCCGCCGAGTCGCGAGGCCTGCGCGTCCCCTCCGTCGACCTCGTCGTCGTCGAGGGCCCCGAGCGCGGACGCCGCGTCGCGGTCCACGCCGGGAGCGCGCGCATCGGGACCGCCGACGGCTGCGACCTGAAGCTCACGGACCGGACCGCCTCGCGCGTGCACTGCGAGCTCCGCGTCCGACCGCGCGCCGTGCTCGTGCGCGACGCGGGCAGCACCAACGGGACGTTCTGCGAGGGGCTCCGCGTCGTCGAGGCGGAGGTGCCCGCCGGCGCGACGCTCCGCATCGGCGCGAGCGCGGTGCGCGTGGAGATCGGCGACGAGCCGGCGTTCGTCGAGGTCTCGCCGCGCACGTCGTTCGGGGAGCTCGTCGGCGCGAGCCTCGACATGCGCCGCCTCTACGCCATGCTCGAGCGCGTCGCGCCGACCGACGCGACCGTCCTCGTGCAAGGCGAGACGGGGACGGGCAAGGACGTCGTCGCGCGATCGATCCACGGCGCGTCGAAGCGCGCCGGCGGGCCGTTCGTCCCGATCGACTGCGGCGCCATCCCGGAGGCGCTCTTCGAGAGCGAGCTGTTCGGGCACGTGCGCGGCGCCTTCAGCGGCGCCGTCTCCGATCGCAAGGGCGTCCTCGAAGAGGCCGACGGCGGGACGCTCTTCCTCGACGAGATCGGCGAGCTGCCGCTCGCGCTGCAGGCGAAGCTGCTCCGCGCGATCGAGACGCGGTCGGTCCGACGCGTCGGCGCGAACGCCGTCAAGCCGGTGGACGTGCGCGTCGTCGCCGCGACGAACCGCCCGCTCTCGCGCGCGGTCAACGAGGGCCTCTTCCGCGAGGACCTCTACTACCGCCTCGCCGTCGTCGAGGTCCGGATCCCGCCGCTGCGCGCGCGGCGCGAGGACGTCGCCACGCTCGCGACCCACTTCTTCCGGCAGCTCGGCGGGCAGGGCGAGCTGCCGCCTTCGTTCGTCGCGTCGCTCGCGCAGCGGAGCTTCCCCGGCAACGCGCGCGAGCTGAAGAACCACGTCGAGCGCGCGATGATGCTGGGCACGATCACCCCCGCGATGGCGCGTCCGGCGGTCGCGGCGCCGCCCGGCCTCGATGAGCTCGCTCCGCTCCACCTCCCCCTCAAGGAGGCCCGGGAGAAGTGGACCGAGTCCTTCGAGCAAGTCTACGTGCGCGCCGCGCTCAAGCGAACGCGCGGCAACGTCACCCACGCCGCCGAGGTCGCGGGCGTCAGCCGTCGCTTCTTCCAGCGCCTCGCCGCGCGGCTCGGGATCAAGGCGAGCGACGTCGGCGCCGCGCCGGAGGACCTCGAGCTCGACGACGACTGACGACGTCGAGCGCGACGCGCCGGAGGACCTCGAGCTCGACGACGACCGACGACGTCGAGCGCGACGCGCCGGAGGACCTCGAGCTCGGCGACGACCGACGACGTCGAGCGCGACGCGCGCCTGATCTAGGCGTTCACCTCGCGACGGCGGTGCTCACGCCGCGAGGCGCGACGACGCCCGGGAGCCGCTTGCTCCGCACGGCGACGAGGCCGTCGGGGACGCCGCCGGCACCGTCACGCAAGAAGCCCGTGAGCTCGTTGTCGGCGCCGGTCACGAAGACCTTGCCGGAGAGCGTCACGGCCCCCGAGCTCGCGCGGACGTCAACGCCCGAGACGCGCGGCGTCGATTCGACCGTCCACACCCTGTTGTCCACGGCGAGCGTGCCGACGAGGCGCCCCGACGAGCTCGAGAGCTCCAGCGTCCCGCGCTTGACGCCCCAGACCACGTCGAACGAGCCGACGTACGGCGCGAGGTTCGGCGGGGGCACGGCGATCTCGAAGACGGGCGTGCCCGTCGGCGGCTGCCGAGGCGCCCCGCCTCCCGTCGCGACGCCCGGAGGAGCCGCCGCGAACATCCCGATGATCTGCGGGTACCACGTCCGCTCCCACTGGTTCATCGGGCAGTTCGGGGCGAGCGTCGAGCAGCGCGTCGCGCTCCACGCCGCGAGCAGCTGGGTCGCCTGGAAGATCTTCGAGACCGGCGTCTCGTACCCCCACTGACCGGCCGCGGCCGACATCCGCTGCGCCCGGTACCAGGCGGCGTTCACGCCGGCGTCGTCGCCGAAGCTCACGACCGACGACCAGAACGCGGGATCGGCGATCCAGGTCTCGAAGCGCTTCGCGACGTCGTACGTGGCCTCCGCCGCCATCATGATGGCGACGAGCCCGTTGCGGCGCCGCGCGCCGTCGTGATTGAGCCCGCACGCCTTCTGGCTCTGCCCGCCGAGGCACTCATCGTAGGCGTCTCCGTGCCCGGGGAACTGGGCGTACTGCGCGGTCGCGGGAGGCGCGCCGTAGAACGAGCCGGAGTGGCCGCTGAGGAGGCCCTTCGTGTCCGAGCCGATCGCCCACCTGCCCTGAAGAAGCGGGCTCTCCCAGAGGTCGCGCGGGAGATCATCCATCGTCACGATCCGCGTCCCGCGCCAGCTCAGCCAGTCGACGTCCGCGAACACCGAGTGCGAGTAGAAGTCCTGGATCGCGTGCAGCGTGATCCCGAGCACGTTGAGGACCGCCTGCGGATCGCGCCGGCTCTTCGCCTGGAGCACCATCGCCTTGCTCGCGCGATCCATCCAGGCGAACTCGCGGTCCACGCGCGCGGCGTTCCACAAGCTGTCGAAGTGGAAGAAGAGCGCGATGTTCTTCGCCTTCTGATCGTCGGAGCTGTCGTTGAACTGGATGTCCTTCGTGTTGACCATGTGGTCGACGTAGTAGTTCGCGGCCTGCGCGGCGCGGATCGCCGTGGGCCGAAAGCCGGCGCGCTTGAGCCCGCGCTCGGTGGCCGTGAAGTGCCCACCCGTGCTGAAGGCCTCGGCCGGGCGGGCGGCCAGCGCGGAGGCGACGAGCGCCGCGCCGATGACGATCGCGTTCCTGAGGAGTGCCCTCATCGCGCGTGTACCTTTCATCTCGCCGTCTTCGATGCGTCGAGGACCGCGGCCGGAGTCGCGGCGCCGCTCGCGAGCGCCAGCGAGACACCGCGAGACGCGCCGTCGCGGGTGAGCGTGCCGACGAGGCGACGCGCGCCGCCCTCTCCGACGAGGTAGCCGTTGAGCACCCCCGGGCTCCCGCTCGGGTAGCGCACCGCGAGATCGACGCTGCTGCCCTGGAGCCGAAGCGTCGAGATGACCGTCCCGACGGAGCCGTCCGAGAGCGTCCCGCGCAGCACGCCGTTCGGATACGAAGGATCCTGCGAGGCCACGTACGTGAGGTTGGCGCTGCTCGTCGCCGCGCCGATGCTCCCGCCGTAGCGCCCGGCGTACGCGCGCGCGTCGACGGGCCGGTACTTGAACGCCGGCAGCGACGCGTCCACCTGACCTGCGCCGAACTCGATCTTGTAGGACAGGGAGTAGACCGCGCCGTCGCCCTCGAGCTTCTCGACGACGTTCTGCGTCTTGTTCTGCATGCTCGCCGCCGTCCCGTAGTCGACGATCGGGTAGGTGAAGTCGATCTCGTCGTCGTTGCCGAGGTCGCCCTCGCTCAGCGTGACCTGCACGCCGACGGCCTCGCCGATGGTCAGCGCGCGCCGGAGATCGCCGTCCGGGAAGACGGCCTGGTCGACGTTCTTCGTGTCGCCGGACTCGACGTTCGAGAAGGCCCTCTGAACGAACCACGCCCGCTGGATCGCCGAGGTCGTGTGCGTGCCGACGATGTTGAGGTACGGATCGTCGCCGTAGAACCACGAGGTCATGTCCTGCTCGTCGAAGCATTTGAGCTTGAGGAGCGTGATCTTCGTGGGGATCCTGAGCGTCCTCGTGACGGTCCGCGTCGGCTCGCCGCCGGAGGCGTCGAGCACGGCGCCGGCGAGCGTCGGACGAAGCGCGCCGCTCGGCGCCGGTCCGAGGCTGGCCGCCTTCGGCGGCGACGTGAGGAGCTGCTGCGGCGTGAGGCGGATCCCCCTGGCGCTCGCGGCCTTCGTGTCGGTCAGACGGATCGACGTCCCCTTGAGGCTCGTCTCGCTCACGACTCCGCTCGGCAGCGTCCACGCCGCGTTGCCGCGATGCGCGGACGGTTGACCGAGGCTCGACGTCAGGCGCGTCACGCGCGCACGATCGTCCGCGCGGTAGACGCCCTTCACCGACAGGACGACACCGTCCTTGCCCGTGACGTACAGACGCTTGAACGGATCCGACGCCGGGAGCACGACGCGTACGCGGTTGAGCGTCACCGCGCCGATGACGCGGTTGGTACGCGAGCAGCTCACGCCCGCCGATCCGCATTTCGCGTCGACCGCGGACATCGGACCGCCGACGGCGATCCCTCCGACCTCGGTCGAGGAGGGCTGCTGCGCCGAGCTCGGAGCAGGCGGCGGCGTGTTCGCGCGTGTCGCCGCGGTCGCGGGCGGCGCGGCCGCGCCGCCTCGTACTTGAGCGTGACCCGCGCCAGGCGTCATCGCGATCGACAGCAGCGCGAGCGAAGCGAGCTTGCGAAGCAGCGAAGACGACATCCCGGCCAGGGTGCAAGACGAGCTCGCGTCGCGCCATGCGCATTTGGACGACATCGACGTGGCCCCCTCGCGGATGCGACGCGTCGAGCACGAGCTCACGTCGCGTCGCGAGCGGCGAACCGTTCACGATCGTTGGCGAGTCGCGTCGACCGCGGAGCGCCGCGCCGCTCGCGCGCCGAAACGATCTCCGTCACCGAGATCTCGTTGTCGCCGCGGGGATCGGCGCGCTCGCGTGCTACCTTCCTCGTCACGGGCAGGCGTTCACCGTGTCGGCTCTCGTTCGTGTTCCTCGCGCCCCTCCTCGGCGCCGACCGGCGATCGGAACAAGGTGCTCGACCTCGTCACCGACGTCGACGCCCGGCAGAACGGCTTCGCGCCGTCGAGCGCCGCGTGGAAGATCCCGGTGAGCCACGTCCACGGGACCGCCGACTTCAACCCGATCGCCCAGACCTACCAGGACCGGACGGATTTTCAGGCCGCGGGGCACGTCTTTACCCTGCACGAGCACCCCGGCGGACACTCGATCACGCCCGCGCAGGTGCGCCAGCAGTACGACGATTTGAAGGGCTCCGTCGCCCCCTGACCCGCGCGCCGCGCCGTCCCGGATGGATCGCCGGAGGGTGACCTGCGTCGCGCGCGATCCAGCGCGATGGCGAGCAACAGCGGAAATTTCCGGTCATGCTAGCTGAAAGAGGGGGCATGTAGGTTGCTGTAGCCCATTCTCATGAACGGCCGCTCGTTGCTCCTCGCCGCCACCGTCACCCTCGGCCTCGCGAGCGGCTGCGCCGCCGAGGACCAAAGCGCCGAGGGCGTCGAGGAGCCCGAGGCCTCCGCGACCGACGCGATCGTCGGCGGCGCCGAGACGAAGGCGGTCGCGGCCGTCGGGTACCTCGTCGCCGTCGCCGAGAAGGACGGCGAGATGCACGCGACGAACGCGTTCTGCACGGGGACGCTCATCGCGCCCGACGTCGTCCTGTCCGCCGCGCATTGCTTCCCCGAGGAGCGTTCGATGCCGGAGGGCTACACGTTCGTCGGCTTCGCGTTCGGGACGGGGAAGGTCGAGGAGGGAGACCTCACGATGGTCTCGACGGTCGAGAGTCACCCCAAGTTCGCCGAGGGGGACTATCAGCACGACGTCGCCTGGCTCGTCCTCGACAAGCCGGTGCGCGACGTCCCCGTGGCCAAGGTGCGGCGCTCGTCGCACCGCGGTCACTGCGACTACGTCGCGATCGGCTACGGCGTGAACAAGGAGGGGGCGCTCCCGGAGGAGAAGCGAGCGCCCGGCGAATTCGGCGTCCGCAAGTCCATCGCCATGTGCGCCGACCGCGGGCTCGTCGAGGGCATGATCCAGACGTACAACGGCGACCGAGGCACGCCGTGCTACGGCGACAGCGGCGGCGCGCTCCGCGTGAAGGACACGATGGAGATCATCGGCGTCGCCAGCTTCATCTCCAGCGCCTGCGAGAAGAACAGCTTCGCGTACTACGCCCCGCTCGCGAAGAACCTCGCGTTCATCGACGAGGGCCTCGCGCGGTCGAAGCACAGGTAGCCCGGCGCGCCGCGCGCCCGTCACCGCAAGAGCATGCGCCGCCGCGGGTCGCGCTTCGAGTCGAGCGAGCCGACGAGGTCGTCGTAGTTGTGGAAGTTGAAGCGGCCGACGAGCTCCTTGCAGAACGCGATGCCGCGGACGCTGTTGCCGAGCGCGTCGAGCCGCGGTGACCACGTGCAGAGCCCGAGCACGTTCGGGACGACCACCATGAGGCCGCCCGAGACGCCGCTCTTCGCGGGCAGCCCGATCGTGAACGCGAACTCGCCGGAGAAGTCGTACATCCCGCACGAGTACATGAGCGAGAGGCAGCTCCGGACGGTGCTGAAGCGAAGCACGCGCTCGCCCGTCATCGGGCACACGCCGCCGTTGGCGAGGGTCGCCGCGACGAGGGCCAGGCGCTCGCACGACGTCTCGATCGAGCAGCACTGGAAGTAGAACTCCAGCGTCTGGAGGAGATCGGTCCCCTCGGGGAAGACGCGCTTCTCCTTCATGAAGTATCCGAGCGCGTAGTTGCGATCGCCCTTCTCCTTCTCCGAGAGGTAGACCGCGTTCGAGAAGCCCGCCTTCCGGCCGCCGGTGAGCCGGCGCCACTGCTCCATGACGTGGTCGAAGCGGTCGGCGACGCTCGCGCCGCGCCGGATGAGCGCGCAGGTGGCGATCGCGCCCGCGTTGATCATCGGGTTGTGCGGGCGGTTCTCCTTGTTGAGCGTGAGCTCGTTGAAGCCGCGGCCGCTCGGCTCGCGCCCGATGATGCGGTGCACCTCGTCCTCGCCGTTCTCCTCCAGCGCGAAGCAATAGTTGAGCGGCTTCATGCACGACTGCGCGGTGAATTCGACGTCGCTGTCGCCGACCGAGAACCGCTGCCCGTCGACGGTGCAGACGGAGACGCCGTAGTGCCCGGGCGCGACCCGCGCGAGCTGCGGGATGTACGTCGCGACGTCGCCGTCCTCCAGCGCCCGCGTCTCGTCGAAGATGTCGCGGATCTCCGTCGTGAACGACGCGAAGTCCGGGAGGACGAGCTCCCCCAGGAACGCGCGCTCGAGGAGCCGCGCGTTCGGCCGGATGGCGTCGAAGACCGTCGCCTCGTCGAGCTCGGCGTCGTCGGGGTAGCGCGCGAACACCTCCTGCGTCGCGGCGAGCCGGGGATCGTCGGGGAGGATCCCGTGCGCCGACAGCGCCTCGCCGAGCGCGTGGCGCGCGCGCCGCGGCTCGCCGAGCAGCTCGAGGATGCTTCGGAGGCGCGCGTCTTCGGCGGCGGGGGCGGCTCTCTCCATGACGTCGCCGACGTTAGAGCACATCTCGTCACCGAGATGGGCTCGTCGGGGAGCGAACGAGCCGGATTTCGGCCTCGACCCCGGGAGCCGCGCGCCGGGGAGGCTCAGCCGGCGCGGGCCTTCGTCTCCAGCGAGGGCGGCCCCGCGTCGGGCCGCCGCGAGCGCGCGACGAGCTCGACGGCGGAGAGCACCTCCGACCGGCGGAACGGCTTCGTCACGACGGGCTGCTTCGTCGCCTCGACGTGGACGCGCGCGCGCTCGCCGAAGGCGCCGCCGGTGACGAAGACGAAGCGCGCGGCCAGCGCCGGCGACTCGCGGACGACCGCGCGGTGGACGTCCGCGCCGGTGAGGTCCGGCATCATGACGTCGCAGAGGACCGCGTCGAAGTCGTCGTCCGCCCGCAGGATCTCGAGCGCGTCGCGCCCGCTCGGGGCGACGACCACGTCGTGACGCGCGACCAGCATCCGCTGGAGCAGCCGCACCACGGACGCCTCGTCGTCGACGATCAGGATCCGGCTCCGCGGCCCCGCCGGGGCCACGAGGCTCACGCGCGCGCAGGAGCGCTCGGGCGCGGCCGGGAGAGAGACGCGAAACGTCGAGCCCGCCCCGGGCGCGCTCGCCACCGAGATGTCTCCGCCGGAGGTCGTCACCGCCGTGTGGACGAGCGAGAGGCCGAGGCCCATCCCGCGGCCGACCTCCTTCGTCGTGAAGAACGGATCGAAGATCCGCCGCATCGTGTCGGGCGTCATCCCCACCCCGGTGTCGCGCACCTCGATGAAGACACGACCGCTCGCGTCGAGGCCGGTGGTCACGGCGATCTCGTCGCGATCGACCTGCCCCTCGGGGATGGCCTGAGCGGCGTTCATCAGCAGGTGGAGGACGACCTCGATGAGGGTCGCCTCGTGGGCCGCCGCGATCGGCGGCGCGCCGAGACGCTTCACGAGGCGCGCGCGATGTCGGATCTCGTTCTTCGCCATCGCGAGCGCGCTCTCGACGACGCAGTCGACGTCGGCGAGCTTCGACGCGTTCGGCTCGACGCGCGCGAAGACGCGCATGCTCCGGACGATCTCCGAGACCCGGATCGCGCCCTGGCGGGCCTCGCGGAGCATGTCGAGGAGCTCGGCGTCGGCGCCCGCCGCCTCGAGCGACGTGAGCGCGACGTCGAGGTTGCCGAGCACGTAGGTGAGCGGGTTGTTGATCTCGTGGGCGAGCCCCGCCGCGAGCGTGCTCACCGACGCCAGCCGGTCGGAGACCTGCGCGCGCGGATCCATCGCCTCGCGCTCCGCGGCGGCAAGCGCGGCGGAGCGCGCGCGGAGTGCGTCCACGCCGGCGTCCCGCGACGAGCGGCCCTGCGCGCGCGGGACGACGCAGCGCTCCAACGCCTCCACCTCCGCGGAGGCGCGCGCGGCGAACGGGGCGAGCTCGCGCCGGCCGACGCGGGCGGCGCCGTCGTCGCCCGCGACCACGACGATGACCGCGCTCCGCCCCGGCGCGGCGGGGGCGCTCGCCGCGACGAGCCGCGCGCCGGGCGGGAGCGCGAAGCTTCCGAGGGCGGCGGGCGCGGCGACGACGACGAAGCTCGCCGCGCCGACCAGCCCCTCGAGCGGCGTCCCGTGGAGCGCGAGCTCCGGCGCCTCGCGCGCCCCCTCGGGCGTGAAGGCCGCGAGCACCTCCGCGGTGCGGCGGCTCGCCGCGAGGACGAGCACGAGCCGCGCGTCGGTCAGACCGCCGAGCGAGCGGGCGAGCGCGTGGAAGTAGTCGTGACCGACCACGCTCGACGTCCCTTCGACGATGTCCCACGGATCAGCCAAGGTCGCTCCCCTCGAACCACAACGGCCGCGCCCGCTCGATCTTCACGCCGGGCGCGCGCGGGGGCACGGTGCGGCCGTGGTACGATCCCGTGCTTGGAGCCTGCGTGGGCCTCTATGACGGACGAGGAGCTCCTCGGGCTCCGGATCTGCGACCTCGGCCTGAAGCTCGAGGGGACGGAGCTCGTCCCGCGCGTCGAGAAGCTCCACGCCTCGCTCGAGGCGCGCGGGATCCCGCTCCGGCCGATCTGCTACCTGGGCGCCGAGTGGCAGTCGCCGAACGACGTCCCCGCCATCTGCATCCCGTTCTACCTCGCGCACCCGCGGCTGAAGCAGCTCGAGCTCCACCAGATGCTCGAGGTCGAGGGCGGCACCGCCGAGGCGTGCGACAAGCTCCTCTTCCACGAGTGCGGCCACGCGATCGACAACGCCTACGGCTTCTCCCTCCGCAAGCGCTGGCGCGAGGTGTTCGGCGATCCGCGCGCCGAGTACACGCCCGAGATCTACCACCACCGGCCCTACAGCAAGGCGTTCGTCCGGCACCTGCCGAACTGGTACGCGCAGTCGCACCCCGACGAGGACTTCGCCGAGACCTTCGCGATCTGGCTCGCCTCGCCGCCCGACGTGTGGCGCAAGCAGTACGCCGGCTGGAAGGCGCTCGAGAAGCTCGAGCTCGTCGACCGCCTGATGCGGGACGCGGCCAGGAAGGAGCCCCGCAAGATGCGCGGCCGCCTCGTGTCCGACGCGTCGAAGTCGAAGAAGACGCTCGCCAAGCACTACGCGTGGAAGCGCAAGGAGTGGTCGTCGAGCTACCCGGACTTCTACGACGCGGACCTGCGCAAGATCTTCGGCGAGCTCACGCCGGGGGACGAGACCGCCGCGCGGTTCATGCGGCGCTACCGCCGCGCCATCGTCAGCGCGATCGTCACGTTCACCGGCGAGCGCAAGTACACCGCCGACCGGCTCACGACGAAGCTCATCAACCGCGCGGCCACGCTGCGCCTCGGGACGCCGCGCGACGAGCCCGCGCTCCTCATCGACATCGGTTCGTACCTCACGTCGCTGGTCAGCAACTACGTCCACACCGGGCGCTTCAAGAAGAAGGTGTCCCGGTGAAGGTGCTCGTCCTGTTCGACGTCGGGAGCCCGCCCGAGCCCACCGACAGCTACTCGGTCACCGCGCTGCGACGCGAGCAGAACAAGCCGATGGAGGCCGACGTGATCACGTCCCTCCGCGCGCTCGGGCACGAGGTCGAGACGCTGGCCGTCTACGACAACGTCCGCGACATGTTCGACCGCATCTCGACGTTCGCCCCCGACGTCGTCTTCAACATGTGCGAGACCTTCTTCCTCGATCGCGCGCACGAGCCGAACATCCCCGGGCTGCTCGATCTGATGAAGGTGCGCTACACCGGCGCCGGCCCCGAGGCCTTGATGCTCTGCCGTGACAAGGCGCTGGCGAAGAAGCTCCTCGCCTTCCACCGCGTGCGCGTCGCGAGCGGCGTCGTCTCGTCGCGCGCGCGGCCGCTCCGCAAGCTCCGCCGGTTCCGCTTCCCGGCCTTCGTCAAGCCGCTGGGCGAAGAGGGGAGCAACGGGATCAGCCTCGCCTCGTTCGCCAAGACGGAGGCCGAGGCGATCGAGCGGGCGAACTTCATCCACCAGCGCTTCCAGTGCGACGCGCTGATCGAGGAGTACATCGAGGGCCGCGAGCTCACCGTCGGCGTCCTCGGCAACCCTCGCCCGCTCGCGTTCCCGCCCCGCGAGATCTTCTTCGGCAAGGCCGACGGCGACGAGTCGGCGCCGCGCTTCGCCACGCAGCGCGCGAAGTGGAACGACGCCTACCGCCGGAAGTGGCGGATCCGGAACGGCGACGCCGATCCCTTGCCCGCCGGCGTCCCGGAGCGGCTCGCGAAGACCGCGCGCATGGCCTACCGCATCCTGAAGGTGCGCGGCGTCGTGCGCCTCGACGTGCGGCTCACCGACGAGGGCGAGATCGTCGTCATCGAGGTGAACCCCAACCCGTCGCTGGCGAAGACCGACGACTTCGCCATGGGCGCCGCCGCGGCTGGGCTCGACTACCCGGCGCTCATCCAGCGCATCCTCGACAACGCGCTCCGCTGACGGGGGCGGCCTTTCGGACGCCCCCCGGCCCGGTCGCTTCGTCCGAACTTGAAAATCACTTTCAATTAAGGCATAGGCTCTCGCGAGGAGAAAACCGCACGATGAGTCGATTCACTGGACCGCGCGTGAAGCGCATGAGGGCGCTCGGGACCGAGCTGCCGGGGCTGTCGCCGAAGAAGATCGACAAGCGCCCCTACCCGCCGGGCCAGCACGGCCAGGGGCGGAAGAAGCTCACCGAGTTCGCGCTCCGCCTGCAGGAGAAGCAGAAGCTGCGCCTGAACTACGGCGTGACCGAGCTCCAGCTCCGCCACCTCGTGGAGGAGGCGAAGACGAGCAAGGGCGCGACCGGTCACAAGCTCGTCGAGCTCCTCGAGCGTCGCCTCGACAACGTGGTCTTCCGCGCCGGCCTGGCGCGCACCATCCCGGGCGCGCGTCAGCTCGTCAACCACGGGCACATCCTCGTCAACGGCAAGCGCGTCGACATCGCGTCCTACCGCGTCGCCAAGGGCGAGGTCATCAGCGTCCGCGAGAAGAGCAAGAACCTCGCCGCGATCGCCGCCTCCAAGGAGATCGCCGACGGCTTCCAGACGCCGTGGCTCGAGGTGAACCGCGAGGCGCTGAGCGCCGTCGTCACCGCGTTGCCCGACGAGAGCGCCGTCCTCTTCCCGCTGCGCGTGCAGCTCGTCGTCGAGTACTACTCCCAGCGTCTCTGAACGCACGGGCGCGGGCCCGACACCAAGGCACCATGGAGACGAAGGCGCGCGAGACGACGCTCGACGGCGACGGAGTCCTGCTCCACGAGGAGGACATCATCGATCTCGTCGCGCGCGCGCTGGCGGGCCGCGAGCTCCCCGACGTGGGGTTCGACGATCCCGCGGCGCGGAAGATCCTCGACGCGCTCGAGATCGACCGGCATCGCTACGATCGCGCGCGCCTCCGCCCGGCGCTCGCGATCACGATGGTCATCGACGCGGTGGTGCGCGACTTCTTCGAGCGTCACCCCGACGGGCTCGCCATCGGGGTCAACCAGGGCCTCTCGACGCGCTTCGAACGGCTCGACAACGGCGCCCTCCGCTGGATCGACGTGGACCCGCCGCAGGTCGCCGCCTTCAAGGCGTCGCTCGTCGCGCCGTGCGAGCGTCACCTCGTGGCGGCGTGCTGCTCGCTCCGCTGCGCCGGCTGGGCCGACTGCCTGCGCGCGGCGCACGACGTCCCCACGATCGTCGTGGCCCAGGGCACGCTCCGCCGCGCGACGCACGACGAGCTCGACACGTTCCTCGTCCAGGCGGGCAAGAGCCTCGGGCCCGGCACCGAGCTCGTCCTCGACTACGACGCGCGCTCGCCGCTCCGGCCGTCGGCGCTCGGGCGCGGCGGCGCGTGCCTCGAGTCGCCGTCGCCCGACGGGGCCGTCGTGCGCTACCCGCGCGTCCGCTACGTGCCGACCGACGAGTACTCGCGCGACCTCGCGCACGCGGTGAGCGGCCTGAACGGCGTCTCGCGGCTCTTCCGCGGACGCGGCGTCGCGTCGCTCGCCCACCTCCGCTTCGCGTAGCCGCGAGGCGGCGCGCTCAACGACGCGGCTTGTGTCGCGGCGGCGGGCGCCGATGGGGGCGCGGCGACGTCGCGGCGGCCGGCGACGAGGCGGCGGCCGGCGCGGACACCGAGGGGCTCGGCGCCGGCGGGGGCGCGCTCTGGCTCGCGACGACGGCCTCCGCCTCGGGCGGGCGGGGCGGGCCCCCACGCGGCAGCGCGACGACGATCGTCATCACGAGCAGCGCGAGGAGCCCGG
>JAHBWF010000172.1 GCA_019637105.1 Labilithrix sp. | reverse complement strand
TTCGCCGGGAGCACGAGCTCGAGGCGCAGGCGCTCGCCGGGGAGCGCGTGCTCGAGGATCACGCGCTCATTCGGCCGCGCGCGCGCGACGGAAGACGTCGCGGAACGCGGAGGTCGGCTGCGCGCCGGAGACGGCGAGCTTGCCGGCGAAGATCGTGAAGGGGACCCCGCGGATCCCCTGGCTCGACATCGCGTGCGCCTCGGTGCGCGTGAGGTCGAGCGCGGCGCGATCCTCGAGGATGTCGCGCGCCTCGGCCTTGGCGAAGCCGTGGCCCGCCGCGATCTCCACGAGGACGTCGCGGCTCCCGACGTCCTTGCCCTCGAGGAAGTAGGCCTCGAACAGCGCGCCCGCGAGCGCGCGCTGCGTCCCCTTCTCGTGCGCGCGGGTGATGAGCGTGTGCGCGGAGAGCGTGTTCGGCGTCCGCCGCACCTTCGCGAAGTCGAGCGGGATCCCGCTCTCCCTCGCCGCCGCCTCCACCTTGCGGAACATCGGCTCCGGATCGCCGCCGAACTTCCCCGCGAGGCGCTCTCGCAGGTCGGCGCCCTCGGGCGGCGTCGACGGATCGAGCTGGAAGGGGTGGAACGTGATCGCCGCCCCGGCCGCTCCTTCCTCCGCGAGGGCGCTCTCGAGGCGACGGAGGCCGATGAAGCACCAGGGACAGATGACGTCGGAGATGAAGTCGATCGTGGGGGTCACGGCGAAGATGGGATGCTCGCCGCCGAGCCGCGGTTGTGTCGTCGGGCGGCGGCGGCCGAAGCGGGCGCGCGGGGACTTGGATCATGAAGTAATTCCTTGGTGTTGCGTTCGCGGGGCGCGCGCCCGGCGGCCGCGCGCGGGGGCGCGTCCCGTCGAGCCGGCGCCCGCCGGCGTCGTGTTTGCGTGCGTCGAGGGAGGATGTTACTTCGGGCCGCATGCGCCCCGCCCGAACGAGCTCCGCCGTCGCGACGGGCGCGCTCGCCGTCCTCCTCGTGCCGCTCGCGGCCTGCGCGCTGTCGACGTTCAACGGCGACGAGTACGCGCCGACCTGCCATTTCGCCGGCCGGACGGATCACGCCTGCGGTCAGTGCATCGCGGAGAGCTGCCAGCCGCAGGTGAACACGTGCTGCGCGAACGAGGCGTGCCGCGCGACGCCCGACGACAGCGTGTTCGGGGTCTCGACCTCGTACGGCGATCCCGGCGTGCTCGCGCGCCTCGACACGTGCGCCAGCGGCGGGAGCTGCCAGGACCTCGAGTACGACGGCCGCGCGACCGAGATCGCCGCGTGCATCCAGCGGTCGTGCCAGGGCGTCTGCGACCTGTGGCAGCGGTCGACGTTCCGACCCGAGGAGTCGAGCTGCGAGCTGAAGCCCGGCACCAGCTACTCGGCGCCCTCGTGCGAATGCACCATCCCGGCGACGACCGAGGGCGCGCCGCGGCGTCCGAACTCCGTCGCGTGCTCGCAGAAGACGGTCACGTCCGGCCTCTGCTGCGCGTCGAAGGACTGGCCCGACCCCGCGTCGACGTGTCGTTGCACCACCGTCGTGTGCACGACGGCGGGCAGTCAGTGCTCCTGCCGCGCAGAGACCTCGCCGGCCGAAGGCGTGAACGCGTGCGCGCGGGGGACCTGCTGCATCTCCGCGTACGACGGCACCTGCGGCTGCGGTCGGAGCTGCAGCGACCAGGACATCATCGTCGACCAGTGCACGCCCGCGAGCGTCGTCTGCGGCCAGAACCGCCGCACCGTCGAGAGCTGCTCGGCGAAGTGACGGCGCGGGCCGAAGCGTCTTCGGAGGCGTCGCTCGAAGCGTCTTCGAGAGCGTGGGAGGCGTCGCTCGAAGCGTCTTCGAGAGCGTGGGAGGCGTCGCTCGAAGCGTCTTCGAGAGCGTCGGAGGCATCGCTCGAAGCGTCGGAGGTGTCGCTCGAAGCGTCTTCGAGAGCGTCGACGCGAGGTCGTTGGACGCGGCGCTCGTCAGCCGCGCGGCTCGACGTCGCTCCGAAGCGTCGACTCGACGCCGTTCAGAAGCGCCGCTCGAAGGAGAGCGCTCCGCCGCCGGCCACGGGCCGAGCCGAGAGCGTCGCCGCGGCGGGGCTCGATCCGTCGCTCACGAAGAGGCCGACGCCGCCGAGGATCGCGGCCGCCCCGAGCGCGCCGATGCTCGCCCACGCGAACCCGCGCGCGCGGCCGACGGCCCCGACGCCGTCGTCGTCGGAGCAGAAGTTGCGGTCGGGGATGCACTTCTCGAGCGCCGCGCTGCGCGCCGTCGTCGAGAGGGCGAAGAAGACGATCGACCCGATCGCCAGGCCGCCCGCCCCCAAGAAGAGGTACGTCCGCGCGCTCGTTCCACGCTTCGGACGCTCGACGTCGGGCGTCCTCGCCGCCGGGCTCCCGGTCGCCGTCGGCTGGAGCGTCACCGTCACCTCCGACGTCACGCTCGGCGCGCTCTCGCCCTCCCAGCGCGACGTCTCGTAGCCGGGCGCGCTCACCTCGACGACGTGCTTGCCGGGATCGACGGGGGTGGGGACGTCGAGGATCGCGACGTTCGCCGGCGCGCCGTCGATCTGGATCGCGAGGCCCTCGGGGTGCGGCGCGGCGACGCGAACGAGCAGACGAGGGAGCCGCGGCGCGAGCTCGGCGAGGTGCTGGCGCGCGATGTCCTCGCGGTCCTTGCGGCCGTCCTTCACCGCCTGCGCGGCCGCCTGATTCAGCTCGAAGTAGGCGGTCGCGAGCTTGCCCTCGCCCTCGTGGCACAAGGCGACGTTGAGCAGCGTCCCGCCGCCGGGATCGAGCCGCTGGCTCTCGGCGAGCATCGGGCACGCCCGCGCGTAGTCGCCGCGTTCCATGAGCGCGCGCGCCGTCTCGAAGAGCGACTGCGCGACCTGCTCGTCGGTGAGCGGGGCCGCCGGCGCCGCGCGCGCCGCGAGCCACGACGCCGCGCCGACCGCGAGCATGCCGACGAGACGGCGGGGAGCCATGCCGCCTCCCTACCACGCCTCCGGGAGGGAGCCGAGACGGTGGTGCGCCCGGGACCGACGGGGGGACGGCGCCCGCGACCAGAGCGCATACCCGACCGGAGCGCATACCCGACCGGAGCGCGTACCCGACCGGAGCGCGTACCGACCGAGGCGCGGATTCAGAGGCAGCGGGAGAGCGTGTCGTAGATCGACGTCGTCTTGCCCGGCAGCGTGGCGTTCAGCGGATCGGGCCCGGAGAGCGCGTCCGCGAGATCGCTCGCGGTGGCGCCGATCTCGATGTTGCACCGCTTGGTCGTGGTGGTCGCCGCGAGCTGACCGCGCCGGTCGACCTGGAGGTCCGCGGCGGCGAAGGTCCAGCTGCAGCGCGAGACGCGCTTGGTGTTCAAGTTCACCGAGCAGGCGAAGCGGAGCGGCGTGATGTCCGGGTACTCGCCCTCGCAGAAGGTGTCGCCGCAGATCTGGTCGAAGCCCTCGGCCAGGTTCCGCGTCGTCTGCATCCACGCGAGCCCGTCCGCGTGCTCCCAGGACCACTCGCCGAGCTCCGCGTAGAACGTCTTGGCCGGCTCGGGCGGCGGCGGCCCGCCCACGACGCCCGAGAAGCATTCGACGAGGCCGTCGTAGAACGACTTGCCCGTCCCGGGGATCGGCGTGTGGAGGGCGTCCTGTCCCGCCGGCTCCAGCGCGTCGAGCATTCGCTTCGCGGTGCCCGCGACCGGGATCTTGCAGGTGAAGACGCGCGCGTCGGAGGTGAGCTTGCCGGTGCGCCCGTCGACGTATTCGATGCTGCCGCCGAGGACCCACGCGCAGTCCTTCATCTTGCGCGCGACCGACGTGGACGAGCACGCGATGCGCACCGTGCTCAGGTTCGAGTAGTCGCCGCCGCAGATCGTGTCGCCGCAGATGCGGTCGAACCCGTCCTTGAGCGCCTTGCGGACGGAGAACCAGCGATCGATGTCGTGGTCGTCGAGCGTGCTGAACAGGTCGCCGTAGGTCGTCAGCGCGTCCTCGGTCTGGTCGACGTCTTCGTCCGCCGGCGCGGCGCAGCCGGCGGCGGCGGCGGTGAACGAGAAGAAGAGGAGGGCGGCGAGCGGGCCGAGGATGGTGCGGGAGCTCATGTGCCGCTCCTTCTTAGAGGGTGGCCGGGCCGATGCAAGGAGAAGTAGGACATTGGAGACAAATGTTGCCTTGGAGCCACGGTGGGTTCGCATGAGGCACCTTCATCCCAGATCCATGCCGCGATGGATCGTTAGTTATTTCAAATCGTTAGTTGTATTCGGCGGCTGGCGCGGGCCACGTCGGGCCGGCCCGGGGCCACGCGGAGCCGTGGGGCGAGCGCCGTTGACGCGCGCGCTCGGTTGGCTAGGACGCCGTCGTCGGCGCTCCCGCTCCGCGCAGCACGTCGCGCGCCCGCGGTCGTCGGCAGGAGACACGCGGATGCGCCTCGAGGGATCGTGTCAGTGCGGGAAGGTGACGTTCAGCGTCGAGTCCGAGACGCCGTACCCGTACATGTTCTGCTACTGCTCGATCTGCCGGAAGACGAGCGGGGCCGTGACGTGCAACGTGATGGGCAGGCGCGCGACGTTGAAGGTGACCGGCGCGGCGCACCTTCGCTGCTACCACGCCGTCATCCGCAAGAAGGGCCGCCGCGCGGCGCGGAGCGAGGGCGAGCGCTGGTTCTGCGGCCTGTGCGGCAGCCACCTCTACGTCCTCGACGATCGCTGGCCCGAGGGCGTGTGGCCGAACGCGGCGGCGATCGACACCGACCTGCCGGTGCCGCCCGAGCACGTCCAGCTGATGACGCGCTACAAGCCCGCCTGGGTCCCGACGGTCCCGGACGGTCCGCGCTTCCCGGAGTACCCGAAGCTCTCGATCGCCGCGTGGCACGAGGAGCACGGCTTGACGGTCGAGTCGCCGGCGCCTCGACGGGCACGGTCCGCGACCAAGAAGCGCGGTCGGTCCTCGCGCGCGACGTCGATCCGTACGCGCAGCCGCGCGCGTAGAGCGGGCGGCGAGCCTGCGACGTAGGCGCGGTCGGGCGATCGTCGGCGTCGGTCGAGCGCGACGGGTCGTCGAAGGAAGACGGCGCCGCCGCGGTCGTGCTCTCCCGACGTGCTCGAGGACGCCGCGGACGTCGAGCTCTCCGCCCGGCGTCCTCGAGCTCGACGGCGGCGCGCGGGCGAATTCAGCGAAGGCGAGGCAGGACGAGGTCGCGCGCTCGATAGACGTGGAACTCGTAGCGACCGATCGCCCGGAGGCGCTCGAACTTCGCCGCAAACGTCGCGTCGGTGAAGAAGGTCTCGACGTCGCCTGGACCCGAGATGGCTTCGACGTTCACGACGGTCTCACCGTCGACGCTCGTGGCGAGCGTGCTCCAGAGGAACTCCGGTCGACGTTCGGCGACGTAGTGCACGATCTCGCGGATGATCGTCAGAGCGGCCTCCTGCTGACCGGGCTGCGCGTGAATGACGTTCACCACGAAGACGGTCCCTTCGGCGAGCGAGTGTGCGGGGAGGGGCGGACTGGACATGGGAAACTCTCCTGTCGCGACGCGTGAGTGCGTCGTCCACCATCGATAGGCGCTCGCGGACAGCTGAATAACTGTCTCTTTTGCACGACATAACGGACGATAATTCCGCAATCATGTCGAAGGCAGCGACGGGGCTCGAGAGCTTGGGCAGCCTGCGCGCGTTCGCTCACGTCGCCGAGGTACGAAGCTTCGTTCGTGCCGGCCGTCGCCTGGGGCTCTCGGCGTCCGCAGTGGGTAAGAGCGTCGCGCGGCTCGAGGAGCACCTCGGAGTGCGCCTCTTCCATCGCACGACGCGGAGCCTCTCCCTCACCGTCGAGGGCGCACGGTTCCTCGAGCGTTGCGGGCGGATACTGGCCGAGCTCGACGGCGCGGCCACCGACTTCAGCCGCGCGAGCGACGCCCCGAGCGGTCGGCTGCGCGTCGCTCTGCCGATGGCGAGCCGCTTCTTCTCACCGCTCCTCGCGGACTTCGCGCGGGCGCACCCGCGCGTGGAGCTGGACGTGGATTTCAGCGATCGCCTGGTGGACATGGTGGAAGAGGGGTTCGACGTCGCGATCCGCACCGGCACGCCGAGCGACTCGAGGCTCTCGACCCGTCGCCTCCGCCGATTTCGCCACGTGATCGTCGGAGCCCCGTCGTATCTCGCGCGCCGCCCTCCGCCGACCACCCCGTCCGCGCTCGCGGAGCATCGGCTGCTTTTGTACCGGAAGCCGCAGAGCGGCAAGGTCGAGCCGTGGCCCGTCGATCGCGAGGCGAGTCCGAAGCGACTGGGCCGCGCCGGCGGCGTCGTCACGAACGACATCGACGCGCTCGTCGAGATGGCGCGCGAAGGTCAAGGTCTGGCGTGTGTGCCGGACTACTTCGTGGAGCGCGAGCTTCGTGACGGGACCTTGGTCCACGTCCTCCCTTCCGCGGCGAACGGCGGCAATGCGTTTCGTCTGTTCTGGCCCTCCGACGCCCAGCGCGCAGCGCGCGTGCGCGCCTTCATCGAGTTCATGGTGACTCGCCTGGGGCCCGAACGGGGAAAGTGAGCTCGGCGTCGACGCGCCTCGTCGCCGAGCCCCTCGCCGGAGGGCGTCGGAGCGGCGCCCCCGGAGTCGGAGCGGCACCCCCCGGAAACGAGGGGACCGCCCCGTCGATCCCCAGCCCGGCGCGGGTCGAGGCGCCGAGTGGGCCGCGCTCGGGGAGCGCGAGCGGCGTGCGCGTGCGCGTGCGCGTGCGCGCGGAAACATCGCCGAAACACGAAGGGCGGATCTTCCTGGTGCGTCTCCCCAGCGGGCGCGACCGTCCGGCCCGCGAACGCGACCGTCCGGTCGACGGAGCGTGGTCGGCTCGAGCGCCACGACCCATGGTCCGGCTCGAGCCTCGCGACGAACCCTCCACCTCACGAGCGAACATGACCGAGCGCACCTCTTCGAGCACCGTCGGGATCGACGCCATCGCCTTGGCCGCGCCGCGGACCTACCTCGACCTCGTCGATCTCGCGTCGGCCCGCGGCGTCCCG
Organism: Labilithrix sp.; assembly: GCA_019637105.1. GTDB lineage: Bacteria > Myxococcota_A > Polyangia > Polyangiales > Polyangiaceae > Labilithrix. The sequence continues at coordinate 8,708 of JAHBWF010000172.1, read as the reverse complement.
AGCGACAAGTACACGAAGGGGCTCGGCGCGATCCGCATGGCGATCGCGGGCCGCCATGAGGACCCGGTCTCGCTCGGCACGGACGCGGCGAGCCGGCTCTTCGCGCGCGGCGGGATCGATCCCTCGCGCATCGGCTACGTGGCGGTCGGGACGGAGACGGGCATCGACCACTCCAAGCCCATCGCCTCGTACGTGCACGGGCTGCTCGGGTTGCCCCCGAGCTGCCGCGTCTTCGACACGAAGCACGCGTGCTTCGGCGGCACGGCGGCGCTGATGGGCGCGCTCGAGTGGATCGCGAGCGGCGCCGCGCGGGGGCGCTCGGCGCTCGTCGTCTGCGCGGACATCGCGCGGTACGCGCTCGGCAGCCCGGGCGAGCCGACGCAGGGAGCCGGCGCGGTCGCGCTGCTCGTCTCGGAGCGGCCGCGGCTGCTCGAGCTCGAGATCGGCCACACGGGGACGTTCGCGCGCGACGTCCACGACTTCTGGCGACCGCTGAGCCGGCGCGACGCCCTCGTCGACGGGCACTTCTCGGTCTCGTGCTACCTCGACGCCGTCGCGGGCGCGTTCGGCGCGTGGCGCGACGAGGACGTTCGCCGCGGCGGCGACCCGCTCGCCCGCACCGCGTACCACGTCCCGTACGTCAAGATGGCGAAGAAGGCCGACCGCCACCGGGCGATCGCGTGCGAGGGTCTCGACGAGGCGGCGGCCGAAGCGCGCTTCGCGCGGGAGGTCGCGCCGTCGCTCGCGTTCGCGGCGGAGGTCGGCAACGTCTACACGGGGTCGCTCTACATGGCGCTGGCGGCGCTGCTCCACGCCGAGGCCCACGTCCTCGAGGGCGCGCGCGTCGGCCTCTTCAGCTACGGCTCGGGCTGCGTCGCCGAGTTCTTCGCCGGCCGCGTCGCCGCGGGCGCGGCGGGCTTCGCGCGCGAGCTCGCCCTCGACGAGCCGCTCCGCGATCGCGTGCGGCTCGACTTCGACGCGTACGAGGCCATCCGGCGCGCGGACGGCGACGAGCCGGCCGGCGTCACCGCGGGCTCCGCCGTCGACCTCCCGAGCGATCGCTGCGCCTTCGTCGGGATCGACGCCGCCGAGCGGCGCGTCTACCGCCGCGCGTCCCCGGCCTCGGCGCCGCGCCCCGAAGGGTCCGTCGCGCGCATCGCCGCGGCGTGATCGTCGGAACGCGCGCGGGCCGAAGCGACGCGCGAGCGCGCGGGCCGAAGCGACGCGCGAGCGCGCGACGATCGAGGCGCCGCGCGTGACGGCCGAGGCGCCGGGCGCGCGCGCGACGGTCGAGGCGCCGGGGGCGCGCGCGACGTCTCGGGGCGAGGTGAGCTGGCGGGGCGCGCGGCGGCTGGCGTAGTGTCGAGGGATGGCGCGCCGGTCATCGCCGCGGATCGCCGCGGGCGTCGCGGTGGGCGCGGCGCTCGTCGTCGTCGCGATCTGGTGGCGACGCCCGCGTACGCCCGCCGTCGAGAGCGCCGTGGACGCGACGGTGGCGGTGCGGGTCTCGCGTCACGACGCCCTCGGCATGTCGCCGCCGCCGACCTCGGTGCGCGACCGCGCGCGCGTCCGCGCCATCGTCGAGGCGCTCGGGATCGACGCGCACCCCGTCGTGCCGTGCCCGCCGGACTACGCGAGCGCCGAGCTGGGGCTCCTCCTCTCCGGGCGCGACGTGTACGCGCGGCGCAACGTCTACGTCTGGCACCTGTTCGACGCGTCGCCGGTCGAAGGCGCCGAGGCGGGCGCCGCGTCGCCGGGCAACGGCGCCGAAGCGGGCGCCGCGTCGCCGGGCAACGGCGCCGAAGCGCCGGGCGACGGCGGAGCCCGCGCCGCGCCCGTGGTCGTCGTCGTGAGCTCGAGCGGCTGTCGCGGAGGTCGACCGTCCGACGCCGCGCGCCTGCGCGCGCTCCTGTCGAGCGACGAGCGCGACGCGTCGCGCCAGGACCGCGGCCTTTGAGGTGTCGGGAGCGGTCGCCGTCGCGCGCGCCCGCGCTCGTCGCGCGCCGCGCGCGTCGAGCGCGAGCGACGCGGCGCGAGCGCGTGCCGTCGAGGGCCCACCGAAGGCCCGCGTGTTGTATCGTCGTCGGGTCGCGCGTCGGGGGGCGCGAAGAGGGACGGTGCGATGCGACTGGGTGTGCCGAAGGAGATCTACGCGGGCGAACGACGCGTCGCCGCGACGCCGGAGTCGGTGAAGAAGCTCCGCGCGATGGGGCTCGAGGTCGCCGTCGAGCGCGGCGCCGGGACGGGCTCGGGCTACACCGACGAGGCCTACGAGGCCGCCGGGGCGACCCTCGCCGACGCGAACGGCGTGTGGGCCGAGAGCGATCTCGTCGTCAAGGTTCGCCCGCCGTCGCACCCCGAGGTCGCGCAGATCAAGGAGGGCGCGATGCTCGTCTCGCTGCTCCAGCCCGAGCGCGACGAGGCGCTCCCCCCGCTGCTCGCGGCGAAGAGGGTGTCGGCCATCGCGCTCGAGCGTATCCCGCGGGTGACGCGCGCCCAGAAGATGGACGTGCTCTCGTCGATGGCGAACCTCGCCGGCTACCGGGCCGTGCTCGAGGCGGCGCATCACTACCAGGGCTTCTTCGGGCCTCAGGTCACGGCGGCGGGGACGATGCCGCCCGCGCGCGTGCTCGTCATCGGCGCCGGCGTCGCCGGCCTCGCGGCCGTCGCGGCGGCGCGGGCGCTCGGCGCCGAGGTGCGCGCGTTCGACACGCGCAGGGCGACGAAGGAGCAGGTCGAGAGCCTCGGCGCGACGTTCCTCACCGTCGAGGTCGAGGAGGACGGCGAGGGGGGAGGCGGCTACGCCAAGGAGATGAGCCCGGCGTTCATCGCGGCGGAGATGGCGCTGTTCCGCGCGCAGGCGGCCGAGGTCGACGTCATCGTCACGACCGCGCTCGTCCCCGGCAAGAAGGCGCCGATCCTCCTGAAGGAGGAGGCGATCGCGAAGATGAAGCGCGGCTCGGTCGTGGTCGACCTCGCCGCGGAGCAGGGCGGCAACTGCGAGCTCTGCGCGCCGGGCGAGATCGTCACGCGCCACGGCGTCACGATCGTGGGCGTGACCGACCTCGCCAGTCGGATGGGCGCCTCGGCGAGCCGCCTCTTCGCGAACAACGTCGTGCACCTGCTCGCCGAGATCGTCGACGGCGCGAGGCTCCACGTCGATCTCGAGGACGAGGTCATTCGACCCGCGCTCGTCACGCACGCAGGCGAGGTCCTGCCGCGTCCTCCGCCGAAGGCCGCGGTCCCTCCGCCGCGGCCCTCGAACCGCCCGCGCGTGCCGCCGGCGCCCGAGGCGAAGCCGGCGCAGAAGGACATCCGCTCGCCGACGCGACGCGCGTGGGGGACGACGGTGGGCGGGATGGCCGTCATCGTTGCGCTCTTCGTCGCCGGGCGCTTCGCGCCGTCGGATCTCCTGCAGCACTCGACGGTCTTCATCCTCGCGTGCTTCGTCGGGTGGCAGGTCATCTGGAGCGTGACGGCCGCGCTCCACACCCCGTTGATGAGCGTCACCAACGCGATCAGCGGCATCATCATCATCGGCGGCATGCTGCAGGTGTCGAGCACCCTCGACGCCGCGAGCGTCCTCGGCGCGCTGGCGGCGTTGTTCGCGGCGATCAACATCGCCGGCGGGTTCCTCGTGACCGAGCGCATGCTCAGGATGTTCCGGCGCGAGCCCGCGAGCGGCGCCTCGGCCGAGGCGAAGGGGCACCGCCGATGAGCGCGGCAGCGTCGATGGACGGCACCGCCGCGATGAACGTGGCGCCGCCGCCGATGATGACGGACGGCGTCCTCACGGTCGCCTACCTCGTCGCGGGCGTCCTCTTCATCCGGAGCCTGGGCGGCCTCTCGAAGCAGGAGACCGCGCGCCGCGGGAACCTCTCCGGGATCGTGGGCATGGCGATCGCCGTGATGGTGACGGCGGCGGCGTGGGCGAACCACCCGGGCCGCGACCTCACGAGCGATCTCGAGGCCATCGGCCTGCTCGGCGCGGCGCTCGTCGTCGGCGGCGGGATCGGCGCCGTGCTCGCGCGCCGCGTCGAGATGACCGGCATGCCGGAGCTCGTGGCGGTGCTCCACAGCTTCGTCGGCCTCGCCGCGGTGCTGGTCGGCTTCGCGTCCTACCTTTCGCCCGCCGCGCTGGCGATGCAGCCCGGCGTCGATCGCACGGTGCACCTCGTCGAGATCGGCGTCGGGGTCGCCGTCGGCGCGCTGACGTTCACCGGGTCGATCGTCGCGTGGGCCAAGCTTCGCGGCTCGATCTCGGGCAAGCCGCTGCTCTTGCCGGGCCGCCACGCGCTCAACGCGCTCGTCGCGGCGGCGTCGCTGGGCCTCTCGGTGCCGATCGTCCTGGCGACCGGCGCCGGCGGCCTGCCGTACCTCGTCGCGATCGCCGTGCTCGCGGGCGCGCTCGGCGTCCACCTGGTCATGGCGATCGGCGGGGCCGACATGCCGGTCGTCGTGTCGCTGCTCAACAGCTACTCGGGCTGGGCGGCGGCGGCGGCGGGCTTCGTCCTGGCCAACGACCTCCTGATCGTCACGGGCGCGCTCGTCGGCTCGAGCGGCGCGATCCTCTCCATCATCATGTGTCGCGCGATGAACCGATCGATCGCGAACGTCATCTTCGGCGGGTTCGGGACGGCGGACGCGAAGGGGCCCGTCGCCGCGGCGCCGGCCGGCGAGGTCATCGAGATGTCGCAGTCGGACGTCGCGGCGATGCTGCGCGCGTCGAAGAGCGTGGTCGTCGTCCCCGGCTACGGGATGGCGGTGGCGCGCGCGCAGAGCGCCGTCCACGATCTGACCCGCGTCTTGCGCGAGCGCGGCACCGCGGTCCGCTTCGCGATCCATCCGGTGGCGGGGCGCTTGCCGGGGCACATGAACGTCCTGCTCGCGGAGGCCGGCGTGCCTTACGACATCGTCCTCGAGATGGAGGAGATCAACCACGAGTTCCAGGCGACGGACGCCGTGCTCGTGATCGGCGCGAACGACATCGTGAACCCGGGCGCGCTCGACGACGTGCACAGCCCCATCTACGGGATGCCCGTGCTCGAGGTCTGGAAGGCGAAGACGGTCGTCGTGCTCAAGCGCGGCATGGCCGCGGGCTACGCCGGCGTGGAAAATCCGCTGTTTCACCTCGAGAACACGCGGATGCTCTTCGGCGACGCGAAGAAGAGCATGGACGGCCTCGTCACGGCGCTCCGCGCCTGAGGCGCGGGTTCGAAGGCCGCGATTCGCGGAAAAAAATTCTGAAAGTGGTGGTCCGCCGGCGATCCGGCGCGTTGGCTCCCGGCGAGCGCAACACGCGCAACGTGCTGCGCATGTTGCTCCGGGCTCGGACAACCTGTCGGCCGGAGCGAACGGAAAATCGCGTCGATCCCCGGGATTTCGTGCGCGGCCGGCGCGTGAGCCGCCTTGCCGATTGCGGTCTCCCTGCTACATCGGACGAGTCTTGCTCACATCGCGCGCCTCGGCGCGTGTTGCAGCGAACAGGAGGTCCGGATGGGACGGCTCGGCTCTGGTCTCATGGCCACGGCGATCGTGTGTGTGCTCGGAACCGTCACGTTTGCAGGTTGCACTGCCGACGGGACGACCGGTGACGTGGCGGCCATCGAGCCGGAGGAGACGCCGTCGGTCGGTTTGCCTCCGAGCTCGTCGGGCGACGACGACGACGACGAGACCGAGCGCGACGCCGGCGTCAAGAAGGACGCCGGGAAGACGGACGCCGGCAAGGACGCCGGGCCTCCGCCGCCGACGCCGGGCGACGCGTGCACGGACATCGACAAGATCGTCGAGGCGAAGTGCGGCGCGTGCGGCAAGCACTCGACCGTCTGCCTCGCGGGCGCCGACGGCCAGGGCGCGTGGAGCGACTACGGCACGTGCACGGGGGAGACGGTCGGCGGCTGCATCCCCGGCGACACGGTGACCGAGGCGTGCGGCAACTGCGGGACGCGCGTCCGGGTGTGCTCGCAGTTCTGCGCGCTCTCCACGCCGGTCTGCAGCGGCCAGCCGGCGGACTCGTGCCCTCCCGGGACCATCGACTTCACGGCGGCGGGCTGCGCGACGGTCGGGGAGTACCGCGCCCGCACCTGCAAGGCCGACTGCTCGCACAACCCCTTCAGCGCGTGCGCTCCCCCGCCGACGACGATCAACGTCGCGCCGACCGTGGGCAGCATCAGCTCGACCATCGCCGTCCTCACCTCGACGAAGACGCTGCCGAAGCTGACCGGGACGTGCCCGAACCCGACCGTCTCGACGACGATCAACACGCCGTATCAGTACATCCAGGTGAACAACACGCTCGCGCAGACGGTGACGGTGTCGATCTACAACGGGCTGGCGCCCGGCGGAGTCGCCTTCGCGACCACGCTCGCCTCGTACGTCGGCGCGGTGGCTCCCACCACCGAGGCGGCGCGCAAGGCGTGCGACAAGGGCACGAACTCGTTGGGGACCACGTCGCTGACGGGCGACAGCAAGTACGCGTCCCTCGACGGAACGCGGAAGGTGACCATCCCGGCCGGCGGGACGATCACCGTCTTCGTCGCCGCGCGCAACGCGTACGACGCCACGAAGCCGGCCGACTCGACCGGTCCGATCAAGCTGAACGTGAAGACCGAGACGCTCGAGTAGGCGTCGCGGAGCTCCCGCCGCTTCCTTGCCTGACTTCGACGCGGCTCGAGCCCTTCGTGGCTCGAGCCGCTGTTCTTTCGAGGCTCCGAGGCGCGGGCTCGGGCGGCGGGCGCGTCGCGCGGGCCGGAGCGCGTCGCCGCCGCCGCCGTCAGGCGCTCGCCAGGTCGCGGATCCGGCGGAGCACGGCGTCGACCTCGTCGGGAGAGTTGAGCAGGCTCGGCGCGACGCGCGCGTAGGTCGTCGCGTAGGGCGTCGTGCTGGCCAGGATCCGGTTCGCCGCGAGGCGCTCGACGACCTGCTCGGGCGTGACGCCCGCGACCTCGAAGGTGACGATCCCCGAGGAGGCCTCGTCGCCGCGCGGCGTGTGGAGGACCACGTGCTTCATCGCCGCGAGGCCCTCCTTGAGCTGACGATTGAGCTCGTGGATGCGCGCGGCGACCCGGTCGCGACCGATGCCCTCGTGGAACGCGAAGGCCGCGTCGAGCGCCCAGCGGTGCTCGAACGAGTGGAAGCCTCCGGGGGTCATCACCGCGGCGCTCGTCGGGCCGGGCTTCGACCCCTTCAGCCAGGGGGTCCAGGCCTCGGCGGTGAACGCGGGGATCGTCGGGCGCAGGGTCGGCCAGAGGTCCCTCCGCCCCCAGACGACGCCGGTGCCTCGCGGGCCGAAGAGCCATTTGTGGCAGCCCGCGACGAAGAAGTCGCAGCCGAGCTCGCCGACCGGAGCGGCCTCGGCGCCGAAGCCGTGGACGCCGTCGACGCAGAGGTAAGCGCGGTCGCGCGCGTCGCGTCCGGCGTTCGCCTTCGCGACGGCGTCGGCGATCGCCCGGACCGGCGTCTTCACGCCCGTGCCCGAGTGGACCCACGTGATCGCGACCACGCGGGTCGACGGGCCGATCGCGCGCGCGATCGCGTCGACCATCGACGCCGGCGTGGCGAGCTCCGGCGCGTCGTAGAGCGGGATTTTTCGCACGACCGCGCCGGCGCGCTCCGCCGCGAGGCGCAACGACTCGTGCGTGCTGAAGTGATCGTGCGTGGTGGTCAGGATCTCCTGGCCGCTCGCGAGCGGCAGGCCCTGGTAGAGCGTGCCGAGGCCCATCGTGGTGCTGTCGGTCAGCGCGATCTCGCTGGGGTCGACGCCCATGTAGCTCGCGGCCGCCCTCCGGACGTTCGCCTCACCGGCGCGCTCCTGCTCGTGGAGGTAGAGCGGCGGGTTGAGATCCAGCGCGCGCCGGTGCCGCTCGATGGCGTCGCGCACCGGCTTCGGGTGGCTCGCGAGGAGGAAGCCCGTGAGATGGATCCAGCTCGGATCGAGGAGGAACTGCCGCCGCACGCCCTCCCAGGTCCCGAGGTCGGCGGGGGCGTGACGGACCTCGACCGGCGCGGCGGGCCGCGCGCAGCCGAGCACGTTCAGGGTCGTGGCGGAGGTGGCGAGGTACGTGAGGAAGCTCCGGCGGCCGGTGTTCATGGGGGCTCGAGGCTACCGCCGGCGTCGCGGGACAACGAGCGACGCGTTCGCCGCGCGACCCGCGGTGCGATCGCGGTCGGCGGCGAGCAGGAGCATGGGCCGCCCGGCTCGCCGGCGGCGGCGGCGAGCAGGAGCGTGGCCCGCCTGGCTCGCCGGCGGCGGCGCGCGGGACGCGTTGCGCGCCGGCGCGTTCGAAGGACCTACACTCCCTTCGAGTGATCCCGACGGTCGCTGAGGTCTGCGGGGCGGGGTCGAGGCGATCCACTTCACCCGTTTCGTGAGAGCGGACCTTTTCATCTATCGAGCTCTGCTGCGCTTTTCGTGGGCGATCGGCGCGATCGCGCCTGGTCGCGTTCTTGCTCACTCGTCGGCCATGAGCATGAGGGACTCGGGGATCATCGACCTCTTCGCGATCCACAAGGAAGAAGAGGAGCGCCTGTCCGCTCCCGCGCCGAGCGCGCCGCCGCCGGCGGTGAGCTTCGACACCGGCGCGGACGACGATCTCGACGTCCTCGCCGCCGCGCAGCGAGCCTCGCGGAAGCGCGCCAAGATCGTCGGCGGCGCCGTCGGCGCGGTGGCGGTCCTGGGGATCCTCCTCGCGGCGATCACCTCGGGCGGG